>JAPOVR010000021.1 GCA_026708005.1 Actinomycetes bacterium | reverse complement strand
CCCAACAACCCACACCCCCACCCCACAAACCCCCACACACACCAAGAGACAGGCCAGACCCACACTCCACAACCCCAGGGAAACACCAACCAACCACAACCCCAAACAACACCCACACCACACCACCAACACAAACCCCCGCACACACACCAAGAGGCAGGCCAGCTGGAAGGGCTGTCGGGCGATGTCGAGCAGCGCAGGGAGGAGGCAGCAGCGGCACGTGGCTCGTAGCGATCGCAGTCGTATTGGGCACAGCCGCCAGCACCGCAGCGAGAGCTGCAGGGGAGGCGAATGGGATATCGCGTCGGCGTTGACATAGGCGGAACCTTCACCGACCTCCAGGTGCTCGATGAGGAGACCGGCGAGCTGCGCGAGGCCAAGGTGTGCCAACCACGCCGGATGACCCGGCTGTCGGGTTCGGAGAGGGCTTACAGGCGCTGGTCGAGACAGCCGGGCTTTCGCTCGAGGACGTGAACCTCGTCCTGCACGGGACGACGGTCGTCACGAACAGCCTCCTGCAGCGGAGCTTCGAGCCAACCGGTCTCATCCTCACACAGGGCTACCGGACGCTGCTCGAGTACGCACGGGTCAACGTGCCGGGCGCCTTCGGAACCTGGCTCTTCTACGACCCGCCGCCGCGTGTCGTTCCCCTTGAGAATGTGCAGGAGGCGGTCGCACGCATGGACCGGAACGGCAGGGTGCTCGCCCCACTCGACTGTGAGCGCCTCGCCGAGTCGGCCCGCTGGTATGAGCGCAACGACATTCGCTCGGTCGGAGTCTCGCTGCTGTGGTCGTTCGTGAACCCGGCGCACGAGCAGGAGATCAAGGAGCTCTTCGCCGCGGTGTACCCGGACTGTCAGGTCGTCCTCTCCTCGGAGGTGCTTCCTGAGCTGGACGAGTTCGAGCGGGCAATCACGACCGCCCTGAGCGCCGCGCTGCGCCCGCCGGTAGGCCGTTACCTCCAGCACATCGAGCGCTTCCTCAGCAATGCCAGCGTCAAGGGCCGCCTGCTCTGTATAAATCGAGCGGCGGCGTCATCGGAGCGGGCCAGGCAGGGGACCACCCCGTCGAGCTCAGCCTCTCAGGCCCCGCTGCCGGCGTGCTCGGCATGGCCGAGACATGCCGAGCGCTCGGACACTCCAAGGCGATCACACTCGACATGGGGGGAACGTCAACCGACATCTCGTTCATCGAAGACTTCACGCCGCTCATGTCGACCGACGGGCGAATCAACGAGTACCCGCTGCGGGTCCCCATGATCGACATCCACAGGATCGGTGCCGGCGGCCGCTCGATCGCGTGGGTCAGCGCAGGTGCGAAAGCGCAGGTGGGCCCGAAGAGCGCAGGTGCGGATCCCTGTCCGGCAGCCTATGACAAGGGCGGACAGCAGGCGACGCTCACCGACGCTAACCTCGTTCTCGGGCGGCTGCCAACCGCCTTGCTCAGCGGCGGCGTCAGCCTCGCGCCCGATCGGGCCCACGATGCTGTACAAGCAGGTCGTCACGATGGAGCAGGGCAAGCCGGGGATGTGGTTCCCAGCCAAAGGTGGCCAGGTGCCGGAAATCGTCAGAATTGACGGTGTGCCGATCTACTCATGATCGGGAGCCACATCGCCAGCAAAGCCCGATGAGTGCCGCGCTCTGCACGAGTTGAGGAGGTCAACGTGCCAGTTCTCGGACATGAACCGATACCGATCATCCTGACAGGGGGAAACCCGCGCAAGCGCGGGCGCGAGCACGGGGAGTTGGCGCAGGATCAGGTGGGTCTGAGCGTGGAGCGCTACATGGAGCGTTTCGCGCATTTCGCAGGTCTCTCCCCGGAGGATGTGAGAGAGCGGGCAGGGGGCTTTGCGCCCGTCATCCGCGACTACGACCCCGATCTCCTCGAAGAGATCGAAGGTGTTGCCGAAGGGGCAGGGTTCTCGACGGAGGAGCTGCTCGCGGTGAACTGCCGGTCGGAGATCATGTTCAGCACGCCGCTTCCCGAGTGTACGTCCTTCGGGCTCGCGCCAGAGGCGGCGGCCAACGGCCATACCTACGTCGGACAGAACTGGGACTGGGCGCCGGACATCAAGGAGACCCTGATCCTGCTCGTGATCGAGCAGGGCCCGAAGCCGACGGTCGTGCTCCTCGACGAGGCTGGAATGATCGGCCGCATGGGTCTCAACAACGCGGGCATCGGGCTCGCGACCAACACCCTGATCTCCGAGCAGTACCAGCTGGGGGTTCCGTACAACATGCTGCTGCGCGGAATCCTCAACCAGCGCCACATGGCCGATGCCATCGGGGCACTCGTTCGCCCCACGCGGGCGCTGTCAGCCAACTACATGATCTGCGATGCGGGCGGTCAGGTCATCGACATCGAGGCATCGCCGGTGCACATCGACTACCTCGCGCCTGAGCGCGGCGTGCTCACGCATGGCAATCACTTCGAAGGCGCCCGGCTTCAGGGTAGAGACCTCAGCCTCGAGCGATTCCCAGACTCGCTCTACCGCGGCTGCCGCCTGCGCGACAGCCTGGCCGACCGGGCTGGCGACATCACGGTCGACGACATCAAGGACACGCTCCGCGACAAGTACGGGCAGCCGCACGCCATCGCCCGCGATGCCGACCCGACCCAGGGACGCTTCGAGCAGCTCGAGACCGTCGCATCGATCATCATGGATGTCACCGAAGGGCGCTTCCTCCTGTCGCGCGGGGCTCCAGACCAGAACGACTACGTCGTGTTCGACCTCGAGGAGCTCACGACGGGCAGCCTCTCTGTGGCGGTCTAGCCGGAGATCAAGGGCACGCCGTTCCGTCCGAGTCTCTCTGAAGGTGGGAGCGCCCAGGCCTCCGCCCTCCGGGAGACCCGGACGAGGCCGGGCGCTCGCGGGGCTCCCGGCGGATCCGGGCAGCAGTACGAGACCGGCTCCTTCGATCCACGGCAACACCCGAACGTCGTTGCGGCAAGCCTGCGAGATCGGCGTGCCCTGATCGGCTACAAGCCCGCTCGCTTGTGAGAAGTCGCCGCTTGTGGAGATGCCCCGCTCTCAGCAGGGAACGCCGGGGCAGTTGAGGCCGGATGCGGTTGTGACCCGGCGGAAGCCGTGACTGCTCGACGATGGTGCTGACCACGTTGTCCCTGCCGTGTGCGGCACCGCGGCGGTCGTGGGTTGGGGTGTTGAGTTGGTCTTCACCGAGCCCGCCAGGATCGAGACGGCTTGCCGCCTACGGCCCGTGCTACATACCCCTCCCAACGAGGATATCCCCGGGTTGGCCTCTGGAGTCCCGCGGCCGGGGCGTGCCTGCTCTCCGTCCCGGCCGTCCCTGGGGCTGGGTGTCTTGTCTTCTCGGGTTGGCGTGTTGATGAGATAGCGGGGGTGGTGTGGGTTTCTTAACGGGGCGTAATCTCGTTTTCATGCTGTTCTTAGGGTGGGTTGCTGGAATGGGGTTCGATGAGGCGCGGTAAGCGTAGGAGTCGGGGGTCGTCCAGCCACCCGGGGAAGGGGTGCATATGAGGTTCGGTGCTCGTAAGACGCTTGTGCTGGGAGCGGTGGCGCTCACGGTGGTGATGGCGGCCGCCGGGAGCGCTCTGGCGCTCGGCAAGGCTGAGGACCACGAGGCAATGCTCAGCGATATCGCTGGAAGTCTCGGTGTTGAGCAGGAGGCGTTGGAGGACGCTGTCCGTGAGGCCCAGATCAATAGGATCGACGCCGCCGAAGCCGGCGGGCTTCTCGACGCTGAAAAGGCGGCCCGGTTGCGTGAGCGGGTCGAGTCGGCTGAGACACCGCTGCTCGGGAGCCCGTGGCGTGGCCACCGTGGTCACGGTTTCGGCAAGGGTCTCCAGGGTGAGAGTGTTGAGGCCGCCGCCGGAGCGTTGGGGGTGACGGTCGAGGAGCTGCGTGAGCTGTTGCCAGGTAGCTCGCTTGCCGCGGTTGCTGAAGAAAGGGGTGTTTCCGTCGAGACCGTCATGGCCGCGATCGTCGCGGCCGGCCAGGAACAGATCGACCAGGCTCTCGCCGACGGTCGTATCGATGCCGGCCTCGGGGCCGAGAAGAGCGAGCGGCTCACCGAGCGCGCCACCAGGCTTGTCGGGAAGACCTTCCCGGAGGAAGGCCAGCGCTGGCGAGGCAAACGAGGCCAGGGCTTCCACGAGCGCGGCCTGCTGCCCGCAACACCCGCCGGCACTCCCGCCTAACCCCAACCCGCCACAGAGACTCTGAGGTGGGGTCGCTGATCGGCCCCGCCTCAGAGTTGGTGGTCATGTGTTGATCGTTGGGGAGAAGGCCCTTGGCAGCGGCAGGAGGAGGGGTCGGCGGCGGCTTGCGCCACCCGGCCTCTCCGGCATGGGCTGACTCTGAGGCGGCCCGGCCTCCTGCCCGGCGGGGCGGAGCTGGTAGCGTCGGCGATCACGTCTGCATGGCAGGGAGCATGAGCGCAGACGGCCAGGAGTGTGCGCGCAGACCGGGGAAGCGGCCAATGCTCTCGCCGAGTCCGTGCGTGCCGGGTTGAGGTACTGGGCTCTTGGCCCTCCGCATGGCCGGGTAGCTCGCGTTGTCTTCGTGTGCATGCGCCGGTTTTGGCGTGGACGGTGGCTGCGCCGGTTGATCTTGAGCGGTGGTTGTTGCAGGGGTGGATCGAGTGATCACGAATGATCCGGCAGTGTTCGACGGCATCGTCCGATAAGGACAAGGGGCTGTGGTGGCTGGTCGTTCATGGGCGGTCGCTGTTGCCGTGGTCTTGGGGTTCCTTGCGGCGGTAGCTGACGCGCGAAGTGCTCCGCTGGTGGTTCCTGCTCCAGCTCCGCTCACTATCGCCGAGGGGGTGAGGATCGGGCCGGTTGTGGTCGGTGGCATGGACGCTGCTAAAGCCGAGGCGGTCGTGAGGGCGGCGTACGATCGGCCGCTGCGGTTCGTGTTTGGGGGGCAGCGCTGGCAGGCGAGTCCGGGGCAGCTGGGTGCAAGGCCTGCGGTGAGGAACGCGATCAGGCGGGCGCTTCGCGCAGAGCCCTGGCAGGCGGTCGTGTTGCGCGTACGAACGAAGGACGAGCCGGTGCGTGGCTATGTACGGAGGCTCGTTCGAATCTTGTGGCATCCGACTCTGAACGCGCGGGTTGTACCTGCCGGGAGCAGGCTGGCGGCCTCCGGATCGAGGACGAGTGTCGTCGTCGATGCCGCTGCGACGGCAGACGCGATCCTGGCGGGGCTCGGTGGGTTCAATCGAACGCCGATCCAGTTTGTCCACCGGCGTGTCAAGCCTCGGGTGGTCGAGAGTTCCAGGGTGCCCGCCATCGTGGTCTGGCGTGAGTCGAGGGAGTTGTTCTTCTATCGGGGTGGGAGCCTCGTGCGGTGGTTCACGGTCGCGGTCGGCCGAACCGAGCATCCGACGCCGCTCGGCCGGTTCTTGATCGCCTCCAAACAGGTTGACCCGACCTGGTATCCGCCCGACTCTGAGTGGGCTGAGGGTCTCGAGCCCGTTGAGCCCGGGCCGGGCAACCCGCTCGGCACCCGTTGGCTGGGCCTGACGAGCCCGGAGATCGGGATCCATGGCACCTACGAGACCGGCTCGCTAGGCACCGCCGCCTCGCACGGATGCGTGCGCATGGGCATCCCCGAGGTGGAGTGGCTGTTCTCGCAGGTCGAGGTCGGCACGCCGGTCTGGATCATCGAAGCCTAGATCCAGATCGAGGCCACCTCACCGGCCGCGCGGCCAGCGCGTGCCGGGCGGCCCCGCCAGCCAGGCCCACCAGACAGCCGCGCCATCCAGGCGGTTTCGGCGATCGACCGCACCGCTCGGACACGGCCGGCCCTCACGGGATGTCCACCCTATGCACCCTGTGCAAGCATGGGACGAAGAACCAAACAACGTCTACAGCTCGCCACCGTCGCGCGCTCTCGGTACAGGCAGACTTGTCTCGGCTTTCGCAGCAGCCCGCGGAGGTGCCGCAGGCAGCCCAGCGTCCTCGCCTACTCCCCCACCTGCCCCGGCAACCCCAGTCGATAGCGGCGATGACCCGGCGGGTCGGGCGCCCCCTGTCCCGGTGCCTGCGGTTCAGGCATCCTTCCGAGCGTGACCCGCCCCTCGGGCGTGGGTGCTCCCGAGGTGCTTCCGCCGGGCAGGCATCGGGACCGGCGCCGAGTATCGAGGCTGGGATCTCTGTCTGTTGGGGGAGTGTCTGGTTGAGCAGGGGATCGGTGGGGTGGTTGGCACACCGGATGGGCCACGTGGGATGTCGGTGAGATCGGGTCTGATTTGTCTGGCGGCCTCTTTGGGTCTGTTTGTGGTTGTTTTCGCGGCGGGTTGCGGCAGTTCGGGCAACCCGGGGCCGATGAAGATCGGGTTGATGCTCGACTTCCCTGGTTCTCCTGAGGCCTCGGCTGAGAGGAAGCGCGGGTTCGATCTGGCTCTTCGCCATTTCAACGAGGGCGGTGGTGTGCTGGGTCGGCCAGTGGAGGCGATGACGGGTGATCCGACGCGGGGCCCGGGTCAGGCGGTTGAGGTGGCACGGCGTTTGCTGGAGGAAGGTGTTCATGCAATCGTTGGTCCGAGCTCCAGCGCGGCGGCGTTGCCGGTCGTTGAGACCATCACCGGGCCGGCTGGTGTCCCGACGATCAGTCCTTCGCCGACGTCGGCGCAGCTGGCGGTTGCCGAAGACAACGATCTCTTCTTCCGCACGACCCTCTCCGATATCGCCTAGGGCCCGGTGCTGGCCCGGGTGACAGCGATGACCAGCCGACGTACCTCCCCGAGCTGCGGCGGGGCGCGAGCGCGGGGGCCCTAGACGCTGGTGGTTGTCGCCTTCGGCGACCAGGCGCTCGCAATTCTCCGTGAGGCGATCGACGAGGGTGTGTACGCGCAGTTTGTTTTCGGCGATGCCGCCAAGAGAGTCAGGCTGGTCAGGGAGATCGGTGGCGCGAAGCGGGGGGGTATGTACGGTACCGTCGGGGTGCCAGCCCTCGACAGCGGCGCGACCGCCGAGTGGGAGCAGTCGTTCGTGGCTGAGTACGGTCGGCTGCCCGCCTTCACCTACGTCAAGGAGACCTACGACCCCACCATCGCCTTGGCGCTGGCCGCCCAGGCCGCCGGGAGCCTGCACGGACCTGCCATCCGCGACCATCTACGGATCATCGCCAGCCCACCTGGCCAGGTCGTCCTCGGCACCCCCAGCGGCGTCGCCGATGCCCTTCGACTGCTGGCAGAAGGCCGGGAAGTTGACTACGAGGGAGTCGCCACCACGCTCGACTGGGACGAGAAAGGCGACCTCCAGCAAGGCCACATAGAGGTCTGGCGCTTCACACCGGACGGAGACATCGAAACGGTCGAAACCGTCTTCCTCCAACAGTAGAACGCCCTGGCACACATGACACACAGCCCGGAAATGCCGGGCCCGCGATCACCTGCACATGCCACCGCGGCTGCGCAGGACACGGAGCTGGTACCACAGGTGGCAGACGAGAACGTTAACACCGCCGACCTGCCGCGCCCTCCCACGCGCGGGACCGGCCACTGTCCAGGCCCACCACCAGCGCTACGGCCTCGATCGCCCGCCAAGCTGCCTTGGAAGCCCAGGGCCTGGAGGGCACGGGCAGCGCTGAAGTCGCTCTCTCTGCGCGCAGTCAACCAAGCGCGACCACCTCACCGCAGTCGGCCGCTGCCCAGCAGCCCGCCCGCTCACCGGCCCGGAAGCCGCCCCTCCGATCACGAACAGACGAACTGTGACCGCGACCAGAACGCACCGTCACGTTGCACAAGCTCCCCACCCGGCCGCCTCTGATTCTCAATCCGTTTCCAAAACACCAGAGAAACGGAGGACAGGCTCTCTGAGAAGCCATTCGGAAAAGCCTTTCCTAGCTACTTCTCCAGTGGGCGGTGCCGGGCTCGAACCAGCGACCTCCTGCTTGTAAGGCAGGCGCTCTCCCAACTGAGCTAACCGCCCTGGGCAGATTGTTGCAGCTAGGCCGTCACGCCTGCGACCGCGTCGATCGCGGCCTGGGCAATCTCCACGTCCTCGTCGACCGAGCCGCCGCTGACGCCGATAGCCCCCACGCGTTCGCCATCGATGCTCAGCGGGATACCGCCGCCGAAGGTCACCACGCGGGGATGCGTGATGCCGAAGACGGGCTCGCCAGGCTGCACGATCGGGGCGAGGTCTGCCGTCGCCATGCCGATGCCGGCCGACGTCCATGCCTTGTCCTGCGCGAACTGCGCACTGAGGTAGCCGGCCCCGTCCATCCGCGCGGTGGTCACCACGTGCCCGCCGTCGCCGACGACGCACACGGTAATCGCCGCGCCGATCGCCTCCGCGTGCGCAACTGCAGCACAGCCCAGCTCGCCTGCCTTGTCCAGAGTCAATCCCATCGGTCCTCCTCGTCGTCTCGCCGCGCATTATCAGCAGGCTGATCAGGCGGCTGCGTACGGAGACGGCGAGACGTCGCCATGAACTCGACCGCACAGGCAGCCCACACGCAACGATCGCCAGCAGGGCGGATCGCATCCCGCCTTCGCTAGCTCACGGCTCAAGCCATCAGTAGCCTGGTGAGGTGCGCAGGGTCCTCATCGTCGTGAGCGCGGCCATGTTCGTTGATATGGCCTTCTTCACCGTGCTCGCGCCGCTCCTTCCCCAGTTTGTCGAGGAGGGAGACCTGTCGAAGTCGGAGGCCGGCGTCCTCACGGCCGCGTACGCAGCAGGCGCAGCCGTCGCCGCGATTCCCGGCGGGCTCCTCGTGTCGCGCGTCGGCGCAAAGTCGACGGTGCTTGCCGGGCTCACGGTGATCGCGCTCGGAACGCTCGGCTTCGCTTTTGCGGAGAGCCTGTGGGCGCTTAACGTTAGCCGAATGGTCCAGGGAATCGGCAGCGCGTTCGTGTGGACGGGCGGCCTCTCCTGGGTGATCGCAGTATCCCCACGCGAGCGCCGCGGCGAGATCATCGGGGTCGCGATGGGTGCAGCGATCGGTGGCTCCCTGATCGGACCCATTCTCGGAGCCGCCGCAGCCCTCACGAGCCTCGAGGCGACGTTTGGCCCGGTTGCGGCCGTGAACGTCGTGCTCGGCTGGTTCGTCTGGCGCACAGCCATGGCGCCGAGACCCGAGCGATCACCGTTCTCTGGCCTGCTGACCGCGCTGCACAGCTCGGCGATTCGACTCGGCATCTGGCTGATCCTGCTCCCCGCGCTCTTGTTTGGGACGCTCTCGGTGCTTGCGCCGCTCGCGCTCTCGAGGCTGGGCTTCGGCCACGTTGCGATCGCTGCCGTCTTTCTCATCGCTGCGGCGATTCAGATCGGCGGCGCTCCTCTCATCGGCCGCTGGACCGACCGACGCGGGCGACTCGGGGCCGTCTGGCTGGCGCTTGGCCTGTCGGTCGTTGTCGCGGTCGTGCTCCCATGGGTGGGGAATGCGCTCGCGCTGGCAGGGGTGGTGGCAGCCGCTGGCCTCGTGTTCAGCATCTACTGGGTGCCAGGCGTCGCCGTCGTATCCGACGGGACCGAGGCGGCTGGAATCGAGCTGGGGTTTGGCTTCGCGCTGCTCAACCTCGCGTGGGCGCCCGGCGATGCCGTCGGCGCTGCGCTCGGCGGCACGCTCGCCGACATCAGCTTCGACGCTGTCCCGTACGGGCTGCTTGCCGCAGCCTGCCTCGCAACCGGGGTGGCAGTCTGGCAAACGCGGCACAGACGAACTGAACTGATGAGACCGGGCGCCCGCAAGCCTCAGGCCACAGCGTGAGCTCTTTCGCTACGGTTGCCCACGGGGCCCCCATAGTCTAGCGGCCTAGGACGCCGGCCTTTCAAGCCGGAGATCACGGGTTCGAATCCCGTTGGGGGTATTAGGAGAGCCTTCCCATCGCTTCCGGCAACTGCTTATCTCCTTTCTATACTCTCAGTTTTACAGGGGTTTTGATCTTCACATAAGGGCTTGACGGTTCCGTTCGGTTCCGATAAATTCCCTATTCGAACGTGGGGATGACTGACGGGAAGCTCACCGCGGCGGGGGTGAAAGCGCTCTCGAAGCCGGGTATGCACAGCGATGGAAGGACGCTGTATCTGAACGTGACACGCGGCGGATCGAAGAGTTGGATACAGCGGGTTGCGATCAACGGGCGCCGTCGCGACATCGGGCTCGGGCCCTACCCGGCCGTCGGGCTCGCTCAGGCGCGGCGCCGCGCCGCTGACAACCGCGCCGCCGTCGCGGACGGACGTGACCCGCTCGCCGAGAAACGCAAGGCCGCCGCCCCGACCTTCCGTGAAGCAGCCGCGCGGACGCTCGAGGCCCATAGGCCACGGTGGCGCAGCGACCACTACACGCGGAACTGGATGAGGAGCCTGGAGAAGTACGCCTTCGCGCGCCTGGGCGACACGCCCGTTGACCAGCTTGGCCGCGAGGACATACTGGGCGTCCTGGCGCCGATCTGGGGGGTCCGCATAGAGACCGCCCGCAAGCTCCGCCAGCGGATCCGTACCGTCTTGCGCTGGGCTCAGGCGCACGGCTACGTCGAGCACAACGTTGCCGGTGACCTTATTGACGGGGCCCTGCCTTCGATGCCGGCCGTGAGGGAGCACTTCCGTGCGTTGCCCTACCCCGACGTCCCCGAGGCGCTGCGCGTCGTCGAGGCGTCCGGAGCGTCCCTGGCAGTGCGGCTGTGCTTCCGGTTCGTGGTTCTGACCGCGGCCCGCGGCGGGGAGGCGCGAGGCGCGACCTGGGACGAGGTTGACCTGGATGCGCGGGAGTGGCGCATCCCCGGAAGCCGCATGAAGGGCGGGGTGGGGCATCGGCAGCCGCTGAGCGATGCGGCGCTGGCCGTGCTGGAAGAAGCCCGCACGCTGCGAGACGAGTCCGACCTGATCTTCCCGTCCCCATCGAGACCGGGCCGCCCCTTGTCCGACATGGCCATGACGAAGCTGCTCCGCGACGTGGGGCTCTCAAGCCGTGCAACGGTGCACGGTTTCAGAAGTTCGTTTCGGACTTGGGCCTCTGAGTGCACGGACGCTCCGCACGCGGTGATGGAGCTGTGCTTGGCATATCGCGTCGGGGACGCCGCCGAGCGGGCGTATGCGAGAAGCGATCTGCTCGAGAAGCGCCGGGCGCTTATGCAGCAGTGGGCGGACTATATGAGCGCTGAGGATGGCCAAGTGGCGTCACTGGTAGGACACCGTGGGTGAGCAGCGTCGCACCAAGCCTTCCCCCGCTGAGATTCTGGCGGCGACGCGAAGACAGATTGGGCCTCAGGAACCTGGTTCTAAACGGGAAGTCAAGCGCGGCGTGGTCGAGCCTTTGGAGAAGTGGCTGAAAGAGCATCGTGATGCTAAGCGACCTTCGATGGAGGAAGCGGTGCAGATCGTGAGCGAGCTTCTGCCTCGCAGGAAATTGGAAAAGCTGCGGCCAGCGAACAAGGACTTCCTCTTGAGCAGATGGGCTGAGATCAAAGAGCGCTTCCCGCACCGGGTCGATGAGGCTTTACTGAACTAGATTTCCGCAAGTAAACACAATTCAGAATATTGGGACGCCTTGGAAGCGCTAAAGGACGAGTTGCGGAGGAACGGAGAAGCATTACCTGGGGCTTTACGAGATTGTCCTGCCGATATAGCGCGACCAAGGGGCAAGCCTGGAATACGTTGGTATGCGAACTCCAACCGCAATATGTGGATAGATTTTGCGGTCAGCATGCTGCTCCATCTGGGTATGACCGCAACACGCACCACCAGGACGCCAGAAACAAGGGACATTAGAAAGGAATCCGCGTGCGATGCTGTGGCAAACCACTTACAATTGAGCTATGAGGCAGTGGTCACTGTTTGGCAAAACCTTCGGGATGACGATGGTTGGCTACCACTCCCTTGGGAGGCCTGGGAGAGGTCGGTCACTGCCCCCAAGGAATGTTCATAGCAAGAGACCTCGACCTGCTCGGTACTGTGGGCCACCAACACGACCTTGGAGGACTCACGAATGCGCGACCAGCTTCTCGACCGACGCCAGGTCGAAGCCCGTTCCGGCCTCAGTCGCTCGTCGCTTTACCGACTGATGAGGCTAGGGATGTTCCCAGAGCCGATCCGGGTCGGCGTCCGCGCCGTCCGCTGGCCGGCATCCGAGATCGAGGCCTGGCTCGCTTCAAGACCGCGTGCGACCGGGCAATGAGCTCCGTCTTCGCAGGGTGGTGAGAGCCCGACCTCGGGACAGGCTGATCCGGTGCTGGAGGAGGTGCTGGACGCGCTGGAGCGCGGCGGATGCCAGCCGAGGCGGAGCGGGTCAAGCTGGCAGGCGCGATGCCCTGCCCACGACGACACGACGCCGTCCCTGAGCGTCTCGCGAGGCGCTAAGCAGGAGGTTCTCCTCCACTGCCACGCTGGCTGCCGGTTCAAGGATGTCCTTGAGGCGCTCGGGCTGGGCCCGCATGATCCGCCCGCGGCCGGGCTACAAGTCATGAAGCCGGCGTCGGTCGCCGGGCGCGAACTGAAGCCGAAGCCGCTGCCGTCCGGGCGGGGGTTGACGAGCTGGGTGTACAAGGATGCTGACGGCAAGTCCGTTTTGGCGGTGGTCCGTAGGGACGGTCAGAACGGGAAGAGGTTCTCGCAGTGGACGCCCTTCGGCGGCGGATGGGTCCCTGGGGGCCTGAGCAGCATGCGGCCCCTGTACCGGCTGCCGGTTCTGTTGACGTCCAACAGTCGGGTCGCGGTCGTCGAGGGCAAGAAGTGTGTTGACGCGTGCCTGGCTGCCTGGCCTGATCGTCAGCAGATGACGACTTGGTCTGGCGGGACCGCGAACTGGCGGAAGACGGACTGGTCGCCGCTGGCTGGCCGTGAGGTGTCGCTGCTCGCCGACGCCGACGAAGCTGGCCGCAAAGCGGTCCGGGAGATCGCCGCGCATCTGGCCGGGTTGGGATGCAATGTCCGGGTTGGCTTTCCGGAAGGCGACGACGGCGAGGACATCGCCGACTGGTTGGAGGCCGAGGGTGTCGAGGAGACCGCCGCCAGGGTCGGGACGCTGCTTGTCGACTACCGGCCGGGTCTGGACGCGCCGGGCTCTCCACCTGCGAAAGCGGCTGGGGCGGGGGGTGCTCTCGAGGTCGCACGTGCCGGTGTCGCACTCCAGCGCGAGCACAGGGAAGCAGTGTCCGTTCTCGTGCGGCCCCTTTGCGAGCAGCTCGGTACGGGGCCCGACACTGCCGGTCTCCTCGTCGGTGTTCTGCCTGACGCCGCCGGGGCCGCAGACGACGCGGCTGCGCTCGAGGTGTTGCGGTCGGCCGCGGCGGGGCGGCCGCCTTGGCCTGAGCCGTTGATCGGGGAGGGCTGGGCGGAGGATCTGCCTGAGAGGGTGTGGCTGGTTGAGGGCTGGCTGCCCGCGGGGGAGCTGTCGATGCTGGCCGGGCCTGGCAGCAGCGGGAAGAGCCTGCTGCTGTTGCAGCTAGCTGCCGCGTTGGCCTGCGATCGGGCAACGCTCGGCTTCGAGAGGGGAGTCGTCCGTTCAGAGAGATGGTTGCTAGCAGATGGCGAACCAGGGCTAGCGCGCCGAGGCTGTGCGCAAGGCCGGTCACGGTGGTGCTGGCCGGCTGGGAGGACTCCCGCGGGGAGATGCTGCGGCGGCGGCGTCTCACCGAGCTCGGCGGCTGCCCCTGGGCCGGTGATGCCAGCATCGATAGGCGTTTGCATGTGTTGCCGATGCGCGGGCACGGACCGGTGTGGGCGCCGGCCGAGGGCGGGAGCCGCCATATCGCCACGGTCGGCGAGCTGACCGTGACCGGCCACGAGCTTCGCGACTACTGTCGGCGCGTCGGGGCCCGTCTGCTGGTGCTTGACCCGTCGAGCCTGGCGCTGGCGTTGGAGGAGAACAACAGGGCGCTGGTGTCCCTTGCCTTGGGGATTGGGCTGGCTGGGCGAGCGAGTCCGGCTGCGCTGTTCTCTTGACTGCGCATCCTGCGAAGGCGTGGGAAGGGGAGGGCGCTGACTACTCGGGCTCGACTGCGTGGCGGGGCTTGGTGCGAGGCCTGTGGACGCTTCGCCAGCCGGAAGATGTCGGCGCTGACGTGCTCTCCGAGAAGCAGGGCGACCCAAGCAGGCCTGAGCGCGTCGCCCGGCTCGCGCTGAACAAATCCAACTACGGTTGGGACGGCATCGGCCTGACGCTGAGAACCGTCGGCGAGCGAGCCGGCTGGCAGCTGGTCGACGACCTGCCACCACCGGCAGACAAGAAAGGGAAGCGCCAGCAGAAAACAGCCGCGAGCGCTGCCTCGCCTGACCCGACTGGTGTCGTGTGATGGCGTGCAAGCTCGCCGACGAGCTCCGGTCGGCGAGGTCAGCCGACGAGATACTGGCCGGTGTTGCCCTTGCAACCTGGGTGGACGCTCACCCGGGGGCGGAGAGCTGCCCTCCTCACCATGCCCCAGGCGAGGTTGATCTGTTCCGGTGGCTCCCGGTGTGCCCGGAAGACGCAGCTCGGGAAGCCGCCGAGAGGCTGACTGCCGCCGAGCAGCGCCCCTGCGACGCCAGCTGGCAGGTGTTCTGCTGGCCCAAGCCTCTGCACGACATGCTCGGCGTCTCCGGGTTCCCAGCCGCACTGCTGCGATTCACCGGGTCGGGGCCGCTGCCCGGACCTGACGGCACGACCAGCGTGCTAGTAGGAAAACCCTATGCGGTACGCCGCCTCGAGCATGTCCACGCGATCTGGGCTGGCCTTCCAAATGGCAGCCGCCCCTCGCCATCCGCTGACGCCGATTGTGGCAGCCTGGCAAGACCGCCCGGCCACTCTAGCCGGGGCGACCGTGACAGCGACCGGGAACAGGACCGGCATGACCCGCCGTTACCGGATCGACTCCACGGTGCGCCGAGCGCCCTGGACGCTTGACGCCGCGGTCCCTAGCATGACCGTCGATGGGGGGCCGATGGCCGCCCGCCTCGCCGACCCCGTTGGCCTGTTTCAGGCTGCGAAAGGCCATCCCTGCCGCATGCTTGAGCCGTGCCGGCAGCCGGCGCTGCCTGTAGTGGGGGAGGTGCCCCATGACCTGCGCCTGCTCGCCCTCCACGACATTAGCGCCGAGCCCGACAAGCGCCCTGCGTTGCCAGGCGAAGTGCTGGCCCTGCTCACTCTCGCGCACGTTGCCGACCGGCCGCTGAAGCTCACCGAACGCGAGGGCGCGTCGCTGCTTGCCCGCGACCGCAGCGGCGGGTTCCGGCCCGTGCAGCCCCAACACGACTTCCTCCGGTTCTGGGAGGCCGCCTACACGCTGCGCACTCTCGCGGTATTCGACCCGAGCGGCAGCGGCCGCTGGGCGAACCTCGCTCACGTCGATGTCCCCCAGACCGGGCCGGTCGACCGCGTCGTGATCGGCCCGCCAGCGTGGGCCCGCCCGACGGGCGGCCAGCGGTGGACACTGACCGCGGAAGGAAGCGCTGCTGCATCCGCTAGAGCTGCAGCAGGGGCGCAGGGGCTTGCCGGCAGGATCATCACCGGGATCGAGTACCGGCTCGCCGCCGGCTACACGGGACGCCACAGGATCGCCCCCGACTTGCAGCCGGAAACACCGGGCAAGACCGGGCCCGGCTGTCCGGTCAGCCTCGACTGGCGTACCGTGCTGCGGCTGGCCGGCGACTGGTGGGACGCAACAGATCCGAAAGCAGACGACGCGGCACGCAAGCGATTCGACCGTGCCATCTCAACCCTGGAGCAGCGAGGCTACTTCCTGCAAGGTAGATCCCCTGGCGGGGAAGCAGGGGCAGGCGACTCGGTAGAGATCGTCGAGCGCATCCGGGCCAGCAGAGCCAGGGCCGCCGGTCTGACAGTGCGTGCGTCCGCCCGGTTCGTCGAAGCCGCCCGGCTCGCGCAACTCAAAGGCGGCAGAGGGTTCGAGTACCGGCCGCTGACCGAATGGGCTGGCCTGCCCCCGCCCCGTGAGCCGGCGGATAACGCCCGTCCGCATTCCGATAAGACCCGTCCGCCATTCCGATAAGGACCGTCCGCCATTGCAGGCTATAGAACCGCCGCAAACGCAGTCCCCAAGCGGATTTGTTGCCCTCAAAAGGCCTCCGCCTATGGACACCATGTACTCCATAGGGGGCCATACGGCGGTCGCCCCTGTAGGGCGCCCGCCTTGCGGCCCCGAAACAACGAAGACACCACCCCGCAGCCGCCACCACCTCCTCGCGAAGTCACCGCCCCCAACGACCATGACACTCCTCGCGCCACCCACGGCTCCGTCTGACAGATTGTTCCCTGAGGCGTCCTTGCTCCCCAAGATGAGACGGTCTGCCTGTAGAGCCCCTGAGGCTGCAGCATCACAGGGCGGCCAAGAAGCCACCGCTATCGTTTTTCTAGTGCGCTCGACGACACCGGACATGTCGTCCCGGATATCAAACGATTTCAAACGCGGCCCCTGCTACGATGCCTGAGGAGGACGAAGATCGGGGGCAGGCAGGCCGCCGGGTTCGCGGAACCGGGGGTCCGCGATGCTGGCTGATGGGCGGACGTTGGGGGAGTTGTGCCGTGAGGCGACCGGGGAGGCGGTTGCGGCGCTGCGGGCTGTGATGGTTGACTGTGACGCCCCGGCCTCGGCGCGGGTGACGGCTGCGACGGCTCTGCTTGACCGGGGCTGGGGTAGGCCTCACCAGCGGCTTGAGGTGGAGGAGAGCGAGCCGCCTGTCGAGGAGAGCCCGGCGCTGAGGCTTGTTCGGCCGGGTGACCCGGCGTTCGTTGAGCCGCCGGCGCCGTGACGTGGCGGCTCGGGCTAGTGCTCCGCCCGGACGGCACCCTGGCTGAGCTGGGCGGAGGCGACGACGCTGCCCCGGTTGCCCGCGAGGCTGTCACGGACTTGGAGGGTTGCCCGGACGGGCTGCTTGCTGAGGCGCGGGCGTGTGCCCGTAGACGGTCGGCACCGCGGTTGCCGTGGAGCTGCCGGGCTGCCCGCGACGCGGCAGCCAAGCAGGGCGAGGAGCTGCGACTTCCGGAGCGGACGCGGCGGATGCTGTACCGCCACGTGGCCGCAACCCCGTACATGCCAGACGGGGAGGTGCTCCGGTTCGTGTTCGAAGACGCCCCCCGGCTCGGACAGTCCGTTCGCGCCGGTGTTCGCGGCTTTCCGGGCGGCCTGGGAGAAGCCCCACCTGCCCGTGTGGTGGCAGCCGGAGATGGAGGAGCCCTCCCTGGCCCGATTCCGGGAGACAGCCACCAACGGCGACGGGCAGTTCGCGCTGCCGTTCGCCTCCCTGGAGGCGCGGGACTGGTGGGCCGGGGCAGTAGCCAGGACGGGGTGGCCGGCCAACGAACAAGCGAGAGTCCTCGAGAGGATCGCCGCGACACCCTACATCGAGACACCAGCACCGCCAGGCGCCCAAGGCGACGACCGACCTTAGGGCGCAGCACATGGCTTCCCTGACTCTCGTGGGTGCATCGACAGTCTCTGTCATCTGCTAAGTCTGGTGTTGGGTTGCGCCGGCAGGAGCGGCTTCGGCCGTCTTCTGTCGCACCGACCGGCCAGGAGGCTGGAGGATCCCCCGCCGAGGCTGCGCCGCCTAGGGCGCAGGCCGCCGGCCTGCGCCAGACGAGGCTTGAGCAGCTCCCGGGGCGCGGGGACCCTGCCCGGGCGGCCGCTCTCGGGTCGCCGGGCTAGCGGCCGCCGGGTGTCTGCCGCTTTGGGCCCCAACGGCAGGCAGAAACTGATCGCATTAGTGCCAGGAGGCCCAGCTGGCCTTCGAGGTCGAGGACGACCGTGTGGAAGGCCCCGATGAGCCGCAGGATCCCGAGCTCCACCGGGGGCGTACCCCCTCGGCGAGTAGGCCAACCCACTCCCCTTTCGAGGCCAGTCCGCTCTCTCTGCCCCGGGGCGGTGGGCGTGCGCTGGCTGCGGTGCCGGGCACCCCGTGGACGCCTTTTCGGAGCAGCCTGGGTGGACCAAGGAACCGGCCTTAGCAGGTTTATGATTTGTTTATTATTGTAGTTATATTCCCATCCGGGCGGCCGGCTATCCCCATTGACCGGCCGCCCCTCGGCTCATCACTAATTCCGTTCCAAGAGTTCGCGCAGCTTTCGGATCTCGAGGGCGACCGCGACAGTAGCGAAAGCATACAGAGGATCGGGATTTAGAAGCTCCGGCCGGAATGCTTTTCTGCTGCCGACACCAGTTTGTCGAGCAGCTGCTCGCTCTTATCGGTCATGGTGACAGCGGGAGAGACCTGCTCGCCATGACAGTCAGGCACCCGCCCCAGCCGTGGATGACCTTCACTGCCATGGGTTGATAGCGCGTAGACGAGCTGGCAGATTCCGTCAAGGGACAGAAACCCGAACACAGACACGGGGATGCCCATGGCAGCCTTCTTCTGCCGGGTGACAGCCCGGCTGATTGAGGAAAGTTCAACGAGCTTTCAACTTCACTCTTTAACGTTCTACTTCTGCCGGGTGACAGCCCGGCTGATTGAGGAAAGCGCATACACTCCGAGTGTGTTGTTGGAGGGGGTTTTGGTGGGGTTGGTGCGAGCGGCGGCCATGGAGACGGCGGGTCTAGTAGGTTGTCGTGTCGGCTGCTTGTGGAATCCGTTGGTTTCCGGATGTTTTGCTGGTGCAAGCGCCCCCGGTGGTCTCTGCGTCGCCTCGCCGCTCGCATACCCTTTTATCGGGTCACGAAGACGGGATAGTCTGCGAGTTCGCCTTGCAGGACTTTGGCGAGCAGTCGCGTCTGGATTTCGAGGAGGCGCCGGTAGCTGACCCGGTAGCCGAAGAACGGGTGCGTGACTGATGCGTCCATCCGGGCCTCGTAGGCTCTCACGAAGCCCTTCCGGCCTTTGGCTGTGAGGGTGACGGCCTGTCCTGCTGTCAGGAAGTCGCGCCCAGAGATCATCCTTGTGTTCACAGCGGTGAGGACGGCTGGGTCGGCGATCAGAGGCCGCAGCGGCTCCATCAGGTCAAGGGCCAGCCCGGGCCTGCCGTGGCGGGGCTGGTGGTAGAAGCCGACCATCGAATCGAAACCAACGGCGTAACAGGCGATAGTCAGGTCCTTGGTCAGGAGGCTATAGCCGAGCGATAGCAGCGAGTTGACTGGGTCGCGGGGCGGCCGGCGGTTCCTGGCCTTGAAGTCGAACGTGAACCCGTCCTCGCGGTCGTGTTTGCGTTTGACCATGCCAGGGAGCAGGCCGAAGTAGATCCTCGCGGCCCAGCCCTCGACGCCGAGAAGCTCCTCGAGCGAGCCGGCAGCCTCAGCGCACGCGGCGAGACGTTTGAGCTCACGCACCTCTGCCCCGGGTGGCTCGACGTGGTTGCGGAGAAGCATCGTCCGCTGGTTGCGGATCTTGCCGGCCACGAGCTTCCCGCCGACGTGGCGGCAGAACCACTCGTCCTCGGCCAGCCGGAACTGCGCCTTGCGCAGGAACACGTTCTTGGTGCCCAGGCCTGTCGTAGTGCCGTAGAACCAGCCGCCGTGGGAGAAGTAGCAGACCGGTTTCTCCGCCCGGCACAGCTCCTCACCGCCTGCGTGCTGATCTGGGCGCTCCCGACCAGGTTGACCTGACAGATCTTGCTGACGCGGGCCTCCTGGACGACCTTGCCGTCCTCCTTGATCTGAAGGACACCGCCGGACTTGCCTACCCGAAGCCGCGGCGAGTTCACGTAGAGGGGGCGCAGCCCAACGTGCGGGGCGCCAAGCAGCCTTGTCGCCCTCTCCTGGGGCATCCCAAGAGTCGCCGGCGGGGCCCCCCGAACAGGCCGAGCTGCTCAGGGCCACCGTTGCCGGGGCTCGACCACAGATGCCACGTCTCGTCCGGCATACAGACCCCGACCAGGGAGCAGTCAGGGTACTTCGGCGAGTTGACCTGTCCCCAGTGTCTGTGCGGGGGTTTGTGTTGGTGGTGTGGTGTGGATTTTGTTTGGGGTTGTGGTTGGTTGGGGGGTCACGGGTTTTGTGGGTGTGGGCGGTGTGTGTGCGGGTTTGTGGGGTGGGGGTGTGTGTTGTTGGGTGTGGCGCCAGTTCTCGACGAGGGGTCTGGGCTTCCTGGGGGGTGTGGGGGTTCTGGCGATCTGTGTGGCCGGCCGCCGGGGCTTGCTGTTGAGGCCCTCTCGGGTGTAGCCGTTTCCTTCCTGGGGCTTGTTGGGCTGGGTGAAGGGGCGGGCGGGAAACGGCCTGTGGGCAGTCGAACAGCCTCTGTGAGGCTGCGGGAGCGCACTTGTCGGCCCGGGAACGTGCTGGGCCACCCCGGCCGCAGGGAGGGTTGCCGGGTGTGTCTCGTCTTGCCACGGCCGGCGGCCGCAAGGGGCCGCCCGTTTGTGGGTTCGCTTGGCCAACCGGGCCGGGTGGGCCCAGACGTGAACTAGGGACAGGTGGGGCACGGCCAGATCCGGGAGCGGCCGGCCGGCTACAGGCGGCCCCGTCTTGGGCTGTCCGCCCCGGAAACGGACAACGGCCCGCCTGCATGGGAGGAGGGAGGGGCCCCGCCATGGCCTCCGGCGCAGTAGGTGCTGCCAGTGGAACGCAGCAGGACGGTTTACCGGGGTCGTGCGGGGTAGTTCGTGGCTCTTGCTTGGCGGACGCACAGGTTCTACCGTCATGAGTCCCTCCCGCAGTTCCGGAGAAGAAGAAAGTTGTCGCTAGACTGACCGCGGTGACCGGAGCCGGCACCGATTCGGGCTCGACAGCATGTCGGAGGGAGAAGACCCCCGCGGCGAAGCCAGCCTCTGACTCTCTGTTTCTGGCGGCTGTTGCTGCGGTATTGGCATTTCGATTGTCATAAAGGGTTGGGGTTCGAGTCGATCGGGAGCCAAGTCATGCGGAGACCGGTTGCCGTGACAGTGTTCTGCGACAATTTTGAGATAGTTGTAGTCTTGTGAAGGAGCTTGCCATACCGACTTATAGGCGCCTCGTCATTGCATGGTTGTTCGTCCCATTGCACCGGGTTTTGTTTCGCCTCTCAGGTGGCCGTCTTCTGGGTCGACTGGAAGGGGTAGGAATCCTTATTCTGGTGACGAAGGGGCGCAGGAGCGGCAAGCCGCGATCATCACCTTTGATGTATTTCCAATTCGGAGAGTCAAGCGACCTCATTGTTGTGGCTTCGAACTACGGTCAGGGCCGTCATCCAGCGTGGTACTTGAACACCGCCGCCGACCCAAACGTTTTCGTCGAAACTAAAGGCGATCGCTTCGCTGTTGAGGCCCGCATAGTCAAAGGCGAGGAACGCTCTGCGTTGTTCGACAAGGTGGCTGCGGCGAACCGACGCTTCGCCGGCTACCGTGCCGCTACCGACCGCCAAATCCCCGTCGTCGCGCTCCGCCGCGCCTAGCCGTCCGTTTGCGAGGCAGCCGTGGTGTTCTGGAAGATCGTCGGCGCCATGTCGGCCGAGGCGGCCGCCCTTTGGGCTCTTTGGTGGACCCGTTTGTCCTCTGAGCCCTTGGGCGGCCCCTTCTCTCGCCAAGGCTGGCTGGCCGGCGACGTGCTCGCACACTGGCATTTGGGAGGCGCGTCTGTGTCTAGTGGCTATATCGGCTCGGAAGCGGAGGCCCCTGACCTGTGAGGGCGCTGGTCACAGGCGCGACGGGCTTTGTGGGAGGTAATCTGGCGCGGGGGCTGGTCTGCGAGGGGGTGGAGGTCCGGGCGTTGGTCCGCGACGAGGGCCACCATCCCGCCCTGGAGGGGCTACGCGTCGAGCGTACACGGGGGGACGTGGAGGACCCGGACAGCCTCCGTGCTGCCGTGAGGGGCTGCGATGTCGTCTTCCATGTAGCGGCGCTGACCGCGCTTTGGGACAGAGATCCGAGCAGGCACCACCAAGTGAACGTGGTGGGTACGCGCAATGTCCTCGCCGCCGCCGAGGCAGCGGGGGTGGAGCGGGTGGTGCACACGAGTACGTGGGTCGTAGTCGGCAGACCGGAGGAAGGCTTGCTGGCAAGGGAGGACAATCAGCCAACTCGAAGTGACCTTCGCGGGCCGTACCGGCTGACGAAATGGCTGGCAGAGCGGGAGGTGCGGACAGCCGTCACACGAGGCCAGAACGTCGTGATAGCCAGCCCGACAGTGCCGATCGGGCCGTGGGACGTGAAACCGACGCCAACGGGACGCATTGTCCTGGACTTCATCCGAGGCAGGATGCCTGTTGCGATTGGAGTACACCTCAACCTCATAGACGTAGAGGACGTGGTGCAGGGGCACATTGCCGCGTGGCGGCGCGGGAGTACGGGAGAGCGCTACCTGCTGGGCAACTGGAACACCACGCTGCCGGAGGTGTGTTCCGTACTGAGTGGGATCACTGGACGGCGCCCGCCGCGGCTAAAGGCGCCAGTGCCGCTCGTGCTTGCAGCGGCCTACGTGGACGCACTGCTAGAGGGCGTGATCTTGCGTCGGCAACCGTACATTCCGTTGGAGGCTGCGCGGCTCGCACAGCGCAGAATGGCGGTTGACTGCACAAAGGCGGTCTCGGAGCTGGGACTTCCCCAAAGTTCGATCGCAGGGGCGCTGGAGAAGTCGGTGCGCTGGTTCCGGGACCACGACTACACGTGAGCCGGGACAACACCGGTGGCGGAAGCGAAGCGGGCGGTGCGGTCGGTTGCTAGCGGCCTGCGCGTCGCCGTCACCGGCGCGGCCGGGTCGATCGGCTCGAAGCTGGTGGGGCGGCTCGCGGCGTCAGACGATGTGGGCGGCATTATCGCCTTCGACGCCCGCGCCGCGGCGGCCGATCATGCCAAGGTCGCGGTCTTCCGGCAAGACATCCGCCAGCCCATCGCCAGCGTCCTGCGCGAGTACGGCGTTAACGCTGTCGTGCACCTGGCATTCCTGCTGCGTCCCGGACGCGATCGGGAGGCCGCGCGCCGAGTGAACATGGGCGGCACAGAACATGTGTTGCGTGAATGCCGGGCTGCTGGTGTGCGCCAACTCCTCTACCTGAGCAGTACCACCGTCTACGGTCCGCATCCGGGTGACCCGCAGCCCTACACCGAGAACTCGCCCGTGCGGCCCGTACGCGGCTTCCGGTATGCCGAGGATAAGGCTGCCACAGAGCTGATGCTGGAGGCGTATGCCGCGGACAACCCGGAAACCTGCGTCACGGTCCTGCGCGGCTGCCCGGTCATGGGCCCGCGGTCGGAGAACTTCGTTACACAGGCCTTCCGCAAGCTGGCGGCAGTACGCGTTCTGGGCGCAGATCCGCATATGCAGTTCCTGCACGAAGATGACCTGCTGGAGACGCTGGAGTTGTGCCTGCTAGAGCAGGTCCCCGGTGTCTACAACGTGACCGGAGAGGGAACGGTGGCCTTAAGCGAGGTCGCCACAGTGGCGGGCCGGCGTCCGGTAGCGGTGCCTGGACCCCTGTTGGCGTTGATCACCCAGGCGAGTTGGATGCTCCGGCTCCAGAGCGTCTCCCCGTCCAGCGGTCTAGCGATGCTGCGATGGCCCTGGCTGGCCAGCAACGAGAAACTCGCACGCGAGGTCCGGCTCCGACCTCGACACACCTCACGGGAAGCACTGGAAGCGTCCCCACTAGCCCGCAGCAAGTAACCCCAGGCGCGCCTGGCTTGCCTCCCGGGGTTTGTGCGGGGCTGTGGGGTGGGGGCTGGGTTGTGGGTGTGGCGCCAGCCTTCGACCGGGGGCCTGGGCTTCCGGGGGTGTAGGGGTTCTCGCAGCCTGTGTGGCTCGTCCCGCGGTTTGCTGTTGAGCCCTTCTCACGTGGCTGTTTTCTTCTTGGTTCTGCCGGGCCAAGTGGAGGGGCAGACGCGTAGCTGGCTCGGCCAAGCCAGGCCGGCGCAGCCCGGTTGGTGGACCCTGGGGCGCGTTGCCGGCACCCGGGCGGGCGGGAACGATCTGTGGGCAATCGAACAGCCCCGGTGAGGCTAGAGAGCAGGACATGGGGTGACGGAGGTAGGCGCATTACCGCTGGCGCAAGGAGAGCGCGACGGCATTCGGGTCGCCCAGGCCGGGAGGCCCCGGCGGTTAGGGGCAGGGGACGCGGCCGCCGGCGGGTGGCAGCCGACGTGGCGGTGGCTAGGTCCTGCGGGAAGCGGCCGAAGGGGGCCTTCCGGGCTCGACACGCCCGGCGGGGCCGCCACACAAGCCCGGCGGGTGTTAGCCGCTCCCGTAGGTGTGGGGCCTGCCGGGTGTTAAGTCAGCGCTGAGCCCACCCGGCGCTCCCGCGACTGTGCGCCGGACAACCGGGCGGCGCCCTGGGGTCGCGAGCGCTGGGGCTGGGCGGCGAGTTTGGGCGGCCCAGCCACAAACGGGTGGGGCGCATTTGGCCCCAATAGAAGCCTGGCGTGTTGCGCTGCCAAACCGAAGGCGAGGCTGTCTGCGGCCGGCTGTGCCCCACTTACCGTCATCACGTCTGCGTCATCACGTCTGGCCCACCGGCTTGGTTGGCGGCTCGAACCCGCCGGGGGGAGACGCCTTGCGGCTGTCGGCCGTGGTGGGGCGAGGCACATCCTCCACCACGGCATCAACACCATCAAAGGCACAAGAACCGGGCAAGGTCACCTCTCGTTATCTGACAGGAAACGACACTTCGTGGCTAGTCGTCGTGCCCGAGTTTGGGCGCACTGCCAGAGAAGCGGTTAGGAGCTGGCCGCCTGGGGTATCGTCCGCCGTGTGCCTCCCAGGCCGAACTGGTGGCATCAGCTTCAGGCGAGTAAGCAAGAGGCTCTCCTCGCGGTGGATCTGTACAACCGGCCGGGTGAGGACCGGAGGCTGGAAGCCTTCATCGTTCATATGCAGATCGCCTGGCTGTACCTGGCGCATGCCAGGTTTGGTCGCGACGGTGTCGATTACCGGTATTGGAATGCGAGCGGACGTCTGATCCGTGGCTCTGACGGAGAGTTTCGGACGTGGGAGCTGGCCCAGTGTCTGAAGAAGGTCTTTCCTGCGCCGAACGATCCTGTGCGGCGGAACGTCGAGTTCTTCGTTTCTCTGAGAAACAGGATCGAGCACAGGTACGAGCGGCTTCTGGACCCGGTCGTTGCTGGGAAGTGCCAGTCGTTGATCATGAACTACGAGGCTGCTCTGACTGGTTGGTTCGGGGTTGACGAGGGCCTCGCTTCCCCGCTTCGGTTCCCTGTATTCCTGAGCACCCTCGCCGACGACGCTGTCGAGGCTCTGAGGCAGACGTACAAGCGCCTTCCGAAGCGGATCACCACCTACCTCGAAGACCGCGATGCCTCACTCCCCGACGAGGTGACCAGCGATCACCGGTACGACTTCCGAGTCCTTTTGATCCCGGTGGCCGGGCCCAAGAGCGAGGCCGATGCCGCGATGCGGTTCGTGCGCGCGGATGACTTGACCGCCGAGGGGCACGAAGCTTTCGATCGCGTTCAAACGATCGTGAGGGACAAGCGGGTCCCGGTAAGCGGGAAAGGGAAACTCAGGGTTTCGCAAGTCTGCAAGAGGGTTGAGGAGGCTCTCGGTATCCGGCTGTCTCCGAGCAGCCATCACGCGCGTGCGTGGAAGCACTACGGTGTGCGGCCACCCCCCCCCCCCCCCCCCCGGCCGCCCCCCCCCCCCCCCCCAAACCCCCCCACCACCCCCCCCACCACCCCACCCCACAACAAACACAACAACAACCGACGAGGGAAAGGGCCGAAGACAG
>JAPOVR010000007.1 GCA_026708005.1 Actinomycetes bacterium | reverse complement strand
ACCAACCCCCCGCCACCAACCACCCCCCCACCAAGGCCCAACCAGACCCAAAAGGACAACTCAAGTGGATCGAGGCGAAGCCGATCGTGGAGGCGAGACCAAGGGATTTCGCGGTCAGCCGAGCCGGCACCTTGGCGGCCGCCAGGGTGACCCCTGTTGGCGCTGATCCGATCGTGGTTGTCTCGATGTACGCGCCGTGGACGAGACCGCACTCCTCCACCGGCAGCGGCTGGATCGCCTCGGATGTTTCGGCGCACCGTGTTGTTTCCGACCTGTCCGCGCTGATCGGCCACCAGCACGGCCACCGGATCCTCGCCGACGGGAACCTCAATGTCCTGCACGGCCACGACGAGGACGGCAGCGCCTACTGGGCCGGCCGCTACCAGACCGTGTTCGCGGGGATGGAGGCCCTCGGCCTGCCTTTCGTCGGCCCGCAGTTCCTGGATGGGAGGCAGGCGGACCCCTGGCCCAGCGAGCTGCCCGGGGACAGCCTGAATGTGCCCACCTTCCACTCCGCCAAGCAGAAGCCGGCCACGGCGACCCGCAAGCTCGACTTCGTGTTCGCCTCACGGTCGCTCGCCCCGTCCGTGAGCGTGCGGGCTCTCAACGAGCCTAAGCAGTGGGGGCCGAGCGACCACTGCCGCCTCCAGATCGTCATCGCATAAGCAACCACAACCAGCGGAACCGGCACCCATGCGCGCCTACACAGATCCCCAACGCGGGCTCGACGACGGAACCAGTGGTCCCCTTCGACGCTCTCGGCTGGGCCAGCACGCCGCTCGTCCCTATGGCGGGAGCGGGCTGACGGAGCCGCCGCTAGGGGGTGTGGAAGAGCTGACACGCTGCCGCTGGGTGCCTGACCTCTCGTGTTTCCTGTTCAGGCATCAGTTTTGTACCAACCTTTGTACCAACCTGAGCTGATCTCAGCCGACCTGAGAGCACTCTACATTGCTTAACCATGCGTGCTTCCGCCTGAGATGACCTGGATTGGTTGGGCTCATGACCCGCTGGTTTCAGGTTTGGGCCTGTTCTTGCCTGCTCACGGTAGGTGGCAGCGTCTTGAGCATGGGAGAAGAGCTGCTGTCGCTTTCTGGGAGAGCGACAGTGGTGGTGTCTCTTTGGTGCCTGCGAGCGCTCGGCCCTGCCCAGAGTTGTTATCCGTGGCGAATCTGGCCTGCGCCCAGCTCGTCGGCGGGGGGCACCAGCGCGCCCAGACACAGCCATGTATGATAGGTAAACCTTACAAATATGATGTGGCTTGACTTATAATATCTCTGTGGGTAGCCAAGACTGCGACAACTGCGGGCGGCCGCTGATGGCTCGCGCGATGAGCTGCGAGGAACTCCAGGCCTACGGCTTCGGTGTGAGGCAGGCACTCGCGGCGCTGCGGTCAGTCATCGAGAGCGGCCTGCCCCGCGAGCTGGCCAGTATCGTCTGCTCCAACGAAGACATCGAAGACGGCACCTGCACGCACGACGCCTGCCACGTGATGAGTGTCCTTGCCTGGCACCACCACAGCGTGAGCAAGGTCGCCGAAGAGGAGAAGGCCCAGGAGTGGCGCGAACAGCACGCCCACCTAGCGGACTTCCTCGACCAGCTCGACAGCAGTCCCAGCGAGTCTGTCGGGTCCCTGGACGAGTAGCGACCACCCCGCCCGGCACAGGGAGTGGGAGCCTGGCCCAGCGTTCGGCGCCAAACCCAGTTCCTTAACCAATCCCACCACGCCGACCCCATAGGGACAGCCCCAACCGCCCCAGCAGCCCGCAGAATCTCGGGCATCGGCACGCCGGCAAGCGGCAGCCGTACCGCCGCGTAGACAGGGAAACGCTCCGCCGGTTGTTGCCTTGCTGCCGGGATCACCGGGATGCCGCGGCGGGGCCCCGTGCGCCAGCCTGCACCGAGAACAATCGACTACGGTGGACTGGAAGTAGTGCCGCCCTTGAGCACATCGGGTAAGGAGAAGCCCGCTCCTGGTGCGAGATTCCGCTTGGTTGAGCGGAAGGGGAGAGATTAGGCCTCACGACAAACCTCTTGACGCGTGGCGGTCTTCGTGAGGCTCTCCGAGCGCCTGGGCTGTCTTTGACCTAGGTGATCCGGATGCTTCCGCAACCCCTTACGCAACCGCCGGCAATGGTTGCCCCCACGGCCTCCTAGCGGGGCCAGACGCTGCCCCCGCCCGCTCGTGGCTGATCGCCTAGCCCCCGGACCCGTGATGAACTGCCCCAGCGCCTACCGCCGATCCACCATCACACCCCCCACAACCCACAGCCCCGCACCGACAGTGAACCAACCCCGAAAGGGCAGCTCATTTCCCTGAAGCTGGCTTGCCCGCCGTCTGAGAGTGCGGGTCGTGTATTGGGAGGCGATGGCGGCCTTCCTCCCTTGGGCCGGCTCTCTCCCGGTGTGGTTTGTGGGTGGGGGGCGGTGTGGCGTGTTGGCCCCGCGCCCTGTCCCAGACGAGGACGGCCGCCA
>JAPOVR010000048.1 GCA_026708005.1 Actinomycetes bacterium | reverse complement strand
AGCTGTCGACACCGAAGTTGTAGGTCAGCTCGAGCTCAGGGCCGGGCTCGCCTGGCACACCCATGAAGATGTTGATCGCCTCCTCGCCGATCGGCAGCTCCCGGCGCTTCTCCAGACGCAACGCCTCGTAGAACACGACCGATCTGTCCGGGTCGGTGATCCAGTAGCAGGTGTGGATCAGCTGCATGCGGCGCAGCCTACCCCCGCCCGATGCAACGGCAGCCGGGGACGCGGAACGTTCTGCTGGCCGAGACCGTCCTCGACGCCGATGCCCGGAGGGCCTCCTGGACAGCAATGATACTTCAATATATGAAGTAGCATTGCTTCAGAGATAAAAGCGAGCAGACGCTTCCCTGAGAGAAGAGAGGTCTCCGATGAGTTCAAGCGGTGCTGCTACGAGTGTCCGGGACGAGGTCCTGGCCGCGAACGACGCCTATGCGGCGAGTTTCGCGAAGGGCGATCTTCCGATGCCGCCGGGGCGGAAGTTCGCGGTCGTGACGTGCATGGATGCCCGGCTCGATCCGGCGAAGTACCTCGGCCTCGAGGAGGGCGACGCCCACGTCATCCGCAACGCCGGGGGGCTCGCCAGCGACGATGCGATCCGGTCGCTGATCATCTCGACGAGCCTCCTTGGCACCCAGGAGGTCTTCATCATCGCCCACACCGACTGCGGGATGCTCACCTTCACCAACGACGTGTGCCGGGACAAGCTCCGTGAGGAGACCGGCGCCGACGCGAGTCACATCGACTTCCTTCCCTTTCCCGATCTGGAAGAGTCGGTGCGTCAGTCGCTCGCCCGCGTGCGCGAGACCCCGTTCTTCGAAAGGATTCCAGTCTCGGGCTGGGTCTATGACGTCCAGAGCGGGCGCGTCAGCGAGGTGAGCTAGCCCAAACCGCCGCTGGCCCGACACCCGAGAGCCCCGAAGGCCGCGACCACGAAAAAAGGGGCCAGACGCAAGATGCGCTGGCCGACAGTCCGTCCCGTTGAGCTGTCTGCTCGCACGAAATGATCATCGGCCCGCGCTTCCTGCGCCTGGCCATGTGTCTGGTCTGGCTTGTTCGTTGTTATCCGGGTTTTGTGGTGAGGGTGGCGGGGGCCTTGCGGCCCGTCTCCTCAGCTCCTGGGTCGTCGTCCTCGTCACCATTTGTGTCGTTGAGGATGACCCAGGTGTGGCCCGGGTGCTGTTCACGTAGATGCGCGAGCCAGGCGCGCGCCAGACCCCCGCGCGCCTCGCGTGGGATGATCACCTGGTCGCCTTCTCGTTGGGTGTTTGCGTGTCGGTCGCATCCTCTGTTGGCAGCGACCAGATCCAGCCTTTCTGTAGGTCGAGCTTGGTGCTCTGTGCGGAGAGCTGTTCCTTGGCCCGCTGCAGCGTGGTACCTGCGATCCCTGACTCGGTGGCGGCGTTCCAGATCTCGAGGACGGGCTTCGGGCCGTTCTCGAGTGCTGATTCGAGAAACGCTGTGGCCTGATCGAGCTTGCTGATCCCGGCGGTGAGCTCCGTGAGGAGCTCCTCCGCTGTGTGCGTTGACTCTCCGAGCTGGTGCAGGTGCGCTGTCTCGACCGGCTCGTCGCCGGTCGAGAGTGTGACCGCTTCGACGTTGAAGAGAAGGCTCGGCGCCGGCCGTGGGGCGGCCGTGCGGGGGTTATTCGGCGGGTTTGCGGGGGGTGTGCATCACGGGGCGGCCGATCCTCTCGAATTCTGCATGTAGCTGTGCTTGGAACGCTTCGAATTCGGCTTTCGCGACCGTCATTAGCGCGTGGTGCGCCTTGGCTTGGCGCTCGAGGCTCTCCAACGTTATCTCGCCGGTTTCCTCGCGGAATTCGCGGGCCTGGGTGAGATCGTAGAGAGCCTGCCCGAGTCTCTCCGTCGGGGGCATGTGGAAAATCGGTTGCTCGGCTGGTTCCGTCTCTTCCTCGTCGGGGGTTTCCTGCCAGTCGGCGAGTTCGCCCTGGGCGGCCTGGAGTTCCGTTTCGATCTCGTCCTGTGGGGTGCTGAAGATCACGGCGAGGGCGTCCGGGGGGCAGCCCTCGGCGGCGGCCTTGACGAGGTACTCCTGGCGGGGCGAGAGCGGGCAGGGGTCTGCGAGCGCTCTGCGGCGTCTGCCGGCCTCGAGATCGAGCAGCCCCGCCCGTTCGAGCATCAGCACCGTCGCCTCGTAGTTGGGCGAGAACTTGCCGTCGAGCCAGTCCCTGATCTTGCGGGGCGCCCCGTAGTCGCTCATCCCCAGCTCCCGGGCGAGCGCGGTCGGCCCTTCGACCCCGAGTTCCTCCATGACCAGGCGGACCAGCTCGTCTGCCTTCGTCGCCATCCCAGGCTGGACACTACGGGAAACGGCCGGCAGCATCAACCAGTATCCCAGTGTGGGTGATCACTCCTCTACCATTAATATCCTGTTGATGATGACAGATCCTCCGAGAAGGCCGCCGGCCGGGTGCGGCGACGGCGTGAACACCGCCGCCCGGCTGGACATGCGGA
>JAPOVR010000091.1 GCA_026708005.1 Actinomycetes bacterium | reverse complement strand
TGGCGCACTTTCGTGACACTCTTGTCACCAGTTGCGCGAAAGCTGTGCGCTTTCGGGGGTGGTGGGGTTTTGCGGGGGTTTTGATTGTTGGGTGGGGGTTGTGGCCGTACGGGGTCCGCGGGTTTGGGGTGTGCGGGCTTCTTGTGTGTTTCCCAGGCGAGGGGTTGGTTGTCGTCGGGGTCGGTGATGACGTGGCTGTAGGTGTCGAGGGTGATCGCTTGGCGGGCGTGGCCGGCTTGTTGGGCGACCTCGGCTGGGGGCATTCCTCGTTTGAGGGCGAGGCTGATCCAGCGGTCGCGGGGGTGGTAGTGGGGGGACGTTGGCGTGTTTGCAGGCTTTTCCGATCGCGTCTCTGATCGTGCTGTCGTGGAGGGTGGGGAACAGGCGCCGCCCTGGGGTGTGATCTCCCGGGGGCCGGGTGGCGTTGATCTGGTCGGTGAGGGCTGGGGGGAGGTTGACCCAGCGTCGGGCCGCGCGGGTCTTGTCTTCGGCGATCCTGACCCTGGAGTTGCTGACGTCCAGGTCTGCCCAGGTGAGGGTGGTGAGCTCTCCGACACGGATCCCTGTCGCCTCAAGCAGGTCGAAGGGCAGTAGCAGCTGCTGGGGAGGTGGGTGCGGATCGCGTGGATGTGGGCGCGGCTGGGGATGTTGGGTTGTTTGGCTGGCTGTCGTGGGAGTTTGACGCACCGGTCGCGGGCCGGGTTCGGCTCGAGGCCGGCGTAGTCCAGCACGAGCTTGAACGTGTCCATGTAGCCCTTGACGGTTCTCGGGGCGACCCCTGTTCGACAAGCCTGGTGACGAGGTCGAGGCAGTCCTGCCGGCTGAACTGGGTTGGGTCTTGGTCGCCGAGCACCCGGGCCAGCGCCCGCCCGTGGCGCTCATAGATGTGGCAGCTGGACGGTTTCAGGTTGTGGGTCCCGTCCAGCCAGCGCTAGTGCAGCCTTGTCCAGGTGCCGGCCGGTTCGGGGTGGGCGCCGTTGGCGGCGGGGTTGGAGAGCTCGGGGATCTGGTCGTGCTCGCCGCGGGCGATCAGCCCCTGCACCGCCGTCAGGCGCTGCCTGGCGTGGGTGAGCTTGTCGAAGGTGCCGGCGCTGTCGTAGCGGCCGCCGAGCCGGCAGCAGACCATGTAGCGCTTGACACCGGTGGCGGTGGTTCGGGCTCGGATCCTGGCGCGGCTCATCTCAACGCTTGCCTCCCTCATCATTGCGGTTGTCTCTCGCTCCTGCCCGACGGTTGTCTGTGGTTTTTCCTCGGCTGGTCGACTGCTCGATCTGCCGGCGGACGTCGTCGTGTCGCACGTAGACGCGGCGGCTGCCGGGGAACCTGATCTTCTTGAGCTGGCGCATGACCGACTCCGCGGCCGCGCGTGTCACGCCGAGCTCCTCCTGGATCTGCTGGCAGGTGATCAGCCCGGGCAGCTCGCTGCGCATATCCGGCCTGTCGGCGCCCGTCATGCCGCCACCCCGGCAGGGGGAGGGACGCGGGTGGCCGTGGCCGGCAGCCGGCCCGGCGTTTCGGTGTCCGCCTATCGGTGGCGATCCCGCCGCGGGGACGCCCGGCTAGGCCCACCGTCCGGTCTCCCGGCCGGCCCCGGCGAGCGACCCGCCTTGCCGCCCCAGGCCGTGCACGCCGAGACGCCGGCCCTGGGCCGGCTACACCGCTGCTGCCGGGCGGTTTGTCTGGTAAGTCGGGGTCTGAGCCCGGGCCGGCGCGGGTGCGTCTCGAAGCCGTCTGGTGTCGCCGTGCGGTCGCTCCGGGCCGGCGGCGGCCGCCGACCGTGTTGCGGGGCAGCCTGGCCGGCGTCGGGGACGACGGCCGGTACAGCGGCCCGAACACCCTGAGCAGGCTCCCGATGCCCCAGCGCTGGCGCCTGAAGTGGCACAGCTTGCCCGGCGGCATCCGCCGCCCGATCTCCTCGTAGGCGCGTCTGCCCTCCTCCAGCCGCCGCTGGGTCTCTGCCGAAAACTTCGGCCCCGCCGCCAGGGCCCTCCTAGCAGCCGCCGTGAGCAGGTCGGGCTGGCCGGCCGTGGGCAGCCGCGCCCGCCACGCCTGGCCGAGCCGCTCGTACGTGGTCTTCAGCAACTGTTGAGTCTGATCCAGGAGGGCCTGCTCCCTCTCGGTCAGCGGCTCGTCCCCGCTCGGCGCGCTCCTCCAGCTCGACTAGCACGCCGGCCTTCACGCCCCGGACATCCCAGGGCGCCGCCGACCCGCCGGCCACCAAAGACGAACCAGTCGCTGGCATCGCAAAAGGACCCTAGGCCCGGGTCTGGACAGACAGACGCCAACCAAACCAGGCAGAGCTCGTTCAGCGGGCTCCGCTGCGCCGCAGCAGCTGCCCCTATCCCGCGTCGAGACGCCCACCCCCGACTCTCGCCGAGCCCGCCCCCTAGCCGCCCGGCCATCCCCGCTCCCCAGCCCAGCCCCCGAGTAGCGGGTCAGTTTGGGTTCTCGGTTACAGATTCGTGGCACGTCCTGCCTGCTG
>JAPOVR010000002.1 GCA_026708005.1 Actinomycetes bacterium | reverse complement strand
GGCAGGATCCGAACCCAGAGCCCCCACCCCCCGCCCCAGGGCTATGAGCCCGCCGCCCCAGGTGCTGTCGGGCATGAACACAGATCTCTCCTGAGCAGCCCAGGATCGAGGTGATAGGGGCAGCTGGATGACCGTGACAGGCTGGTCCAGCCGTCTGGGGTCCGGCAGGCCTCCCGTCTGCAGGTGCCAGCCGACGTCCGACATGGAGGCCCTCGATCTGTTCGTATAGCCTGCTTCGGTAGTTCTGCCGACGGCTATGTCAGTGTGGTAGGCATTGGCACGGGTTCAGCAAGTGGTACGTCCTCGCTCTTGGCCCTTTTCTTTCTATCCTTGTCGGTGTGCTGTAGCTGGTGTTCCGACTGTCGGGTGGGTCGGAATGTCCTGGGAAGGGCTTTGGTGAGGAGGCTTTTGCGTCATTTCGGAACGCTGGCGGCCGGGCTTTTGGCTGTGGTTGCTGTGGCCTGCTCGGATATGGGAGAGTCGAACGGGCCGGTCGAGAGTGCGCTGCCGGCCGCGCCGGCACAGACGGCGGCAGCTGCGCCAACGCCCGCGGCGGACTACGACTCAACCGAGAACATGTTCCGCCTTTTCTCGGGCCGGGGCCACAGACCCAACGATTCGCACGAGGCCGTCACGCTCGCTGTTGCCAACACCGACAAGTCGATGGTCCCGGTGATGATCGAGATGCTCCGCTTCTTCGGGAACCAGGAGCTGGTGGTAGAGACCAACAAGGCTATCTCGGCGATAACGGGCCAGGAGGTCAGAGGCGTCTCAGGCGCCTGGAGCGAGTGGATGGAGTGGCTGGGCAGGAACGCCGACGAGTACGGTCCTCCCGGTGGGTACGTGCAGTGGAAGAGCGCGCTGATGAGCCTGATCGACGAGAGGTTCGGCGAGTTCCTGGCTCCAGCGGCGCTGGGCTCACGGATAAACGTATCCGAGATCGCCTGGGGAGGTGTCCGGCCCGACGGGATCCCTGATCTTCAAAACGCCCCTGCCGTTTCGGCGGGCGAGCAGGACTACCTGCAGCCGAGAGACCGGGTCTTTGGCGTTTCCATCAACGGAGAGCACAGAGCGTACCCGCTTCGCATCGTGAACGCCCATGAGATGGCCAACGACGTGGTGGGGGGCGAACCCATCGCCCTGGCCTATTGAACGCTCTGCGGCACCGGAATCGTGTATTCCGCCAAGATCAACGGAGAGCCAACCACCTTCGGCACGTCGGGGATGCTGTACCGCAGCAACAAGGTCATGTACGACCGGCTGACCAACTCGCTCTGGAGCCAGCTGACGCGGGAGCCCGTCATAGGGCCGTTGTGGGACTCGGGGATTAAACTCGACTACTTCCCCGTCGTTCTCACGACGTGGGAGGAGTGGCTGGAGCTTCATCCCGACACCACGGTCCTCGACCGGGAGACGGGTCTGTATCCCGCCGAATTCTACGTGCCAGAGGAGCACCCGCGGGCGATCTACTACGACTACTTCAACGCGCCTGAGACGATGTTCCCGGTCCCTCAGCGGGACGGCCGGCTGGAAACAAAGGACGTCGTGCTGGGGGTCCAGGTGAACGACAGCTACAAAGCCTACTCCTCCGCAGCACTGCGGGAGCGCCGCATAGTTAACGACGCGGTGGGAGGCGAGGAGATATTGGTGCTGGGGTCGGCCGTAAGCCAGGGCGCGAGGGCCTACTACCGCGGCGGCACGACGTTCAAGCTGTCGCCGAACGGCGGCAGCGGTCACCTCGACATCCCGTCTGTGATCGTGGACGCCGACGGTGGGAGATGGCAGGTGACCGAGGAGTTTCTCGTCAACACGGCAGACGAGTCGGAGAAGCTCGCGCGGATACCCACGCACATGTCGTTCTGGTTCGGATGGTTCCAATTCCACCCAGACACGGAGTTGTACACAGAGCCCTGACCAGGGCCAGCATCACAAGGGCAAGTTGTCGCTCCCGTCTCTGTCTGGCACGTGTAGGTCTCCCTGACCTGCCCTTTTGAGGTTGGTTCGCTGTCGGTGTGGGGTGTGGGTTGTGGGTGGGGGGCGGTGGCGTGTCGGTGGTAGGCGCCGGAGTGGGTCGTCGGCAGACTGCGGGAGGCTGGGGTGGCTTTGGTGCTGGGGCGGTCGGTGGCGGGGGTTTGCGGGGGGATGGGAGTGGTGGGGGCAGACGTGCTGGCGTTGGCATAGGGGGTGTCGGTGGCATGCGGGTCGCTTAGGCCAAACGGCTCAAGCAGTTGGGGGTGAAAGACGCACGGCCGCCGGGGGGCGGTGGCCGACGTGGCGGTCGCCGGCCAGGCCTCTAGGGGAAGCGGCCGAAGGGGCCTTGGGGGCCGGACGCGTCGGCTGGGGGCTGTCACGCAGACGGTGGCGGGGTGTTGGCGGTCCTGGTGGTGTGGGGCCTGCCGGGTGTTGGGACAACCCTGGCCCCCGGCCGGCGCGACCGTGCTCGTTTGCCGGACAGCTGGGGCGGCGCTTTGGGGGCCGCGAGCCGTGGGGCTGGCCCCATGGGCTTGGGCAGGTCACGGCTACCGGCGGATCCGCTGCCCTGCCGCCGGGCTTGGGGGCGGGACGGCCGGCCGCAAGCGGGCGGGGCCGGCGTCCGGCTCCAGCAGGTGGGGCACCAGGGTGCCGCACCGGCAACCCAAGGACGGGGCCGTCTGCGGCCGGCCGCTCCCGGATCCGGCTGCGCCGCAGCTGCCGCAATCACATCTGGGCCACCCGGCCTGGTTGCGGCCCGAACCCACCAGCGGGCGGCCCTTGCGGCCGCCGGCCGCGGCTAGGCGAGACACACCCGGTAACCCTCCTGGCGACCGGGATGGCCCGACGCGTTCCCGGGCCGACAAGTGTGCTCTCGCAGCCTCACAGAGGGGCTGTTCAACTGCCCACAGATCGTCTCCCACCCACCCGGGCTCAGACAACGCACCCCAGGGTTCACCAACCAGGCCGCGCCGGCTCCCCGCCCGCCCCTTCACCCAGCCCGGGCAGCCCCAGAGAGGGAACGGCCACACCCAAAGGGGGCTTCAACAGCAAACCGCGGGACGAGCCACACAGGCTGCGAGAACTTCTACACCCCCGGAAGCCCAGGCCCCCGGTCGAGGGTTGGCGCCACCCCACAACCCAGCCCCCACCCCACAGCCACCCACCCACAGTTGAAACCACCACACCCACACCCACATGGCCCCAACCCCCCAACCAACCACAACCCGAAACAAGGGCTCACACCACCCCGGCCCCCCACACAAACACCAGGAGCAGGTCAGCTCTCCCCGGCGGGCATCTGGAAGTAGAAGTGTTGGCCGCCGCCGCCTTTTGCGACCGTCGGGGACGGGAGGATGCCCCCCTGCGTCTCGTACAGCTCGCGCAAGGCGCTGCTGTCGGCCGAGTCGAGATCGACGACAAGGAGCCCATGGCAGGAGATACCGACGTTGAGGTCCGCGTGGGGTCCGCGCCCCAGTGCTCCTCGACCTGCTCGGGTGTCAGCGGCTCCGTCTGCTTCTGCCAGCCCTTGAAGATCGGCCGTTTGCCGGGTTTCTTGCAGTCCTCCCCGCGGTGCTTGTGGAGGTGGGCTCACAGAGAGGCACCGTGATGTAACTCGAAACGATCCGATTCCCTGGAACAACCGGGCCGGCCCAGTGCAGTCACGGTGTGCCCGGGCCGGTGGTGCGGCAGGACCAGCCCTGCTGTGAGCGCTCAGCGTCACGGTGGCTTGGCTGGCGGCCTGCGATGTGTTGGGGGTAGAGGTGTGACTAGCGACCTCTACGGGGAGGGCTTGTTGGCGCACCACGCGCGGCTGCTTGAGGAGTCGGGGATCGACCCCAGGGTCGCACGGGAGCGCAGGTTCCAGTCGGCTAAGGCGAAGACAGCGCTAGCGGAGCTGGGCTTCAAGCGCGGGCAGTGTCGGGTGCCGGCGTTGCTGGTGCCGGTCTGGGACGTGTGGGGGGAGGTTGCGACCTACCAGACGCGCCCGGATACGCCGCGAGTGGACAGGGACTGCAGGACAGTGAAGTACGAGACCCCGACAGGGTCGCGGATGGTGCTGGATGTCCCCCGAGAGCGCGGCAGCGGCTGGCCACCCCCGGGTTGCAGCTTTTTATGACCGAAGGGGCCCGCAAAGCAGACGCCGCCGTCAGCCGCGGCCTGTGCTGCGCAGCCCTGCTCGGTTTCTGAAACTTCCGCGGCACGAACGAGCACGGCGGTAAGACAGCCCTCCCCGACTGGGAGCAGGTCGCCCTCAACAACCGCGAGGTGTATGTCGTCTTCGACTCGGACGTGATGGCAAAACGGGAGGTGTGGCAGGCTCAGGCCCGCCTGAAGGCGTTCCTTGAGGGACGTGGCGCGGCTGTACGGATGGTGTATCTGCCGCCGGGGGAGGGCGGCGCGAAGGTCGGCCTCGACGACTTCCTGGCCGTCGGCAGCAGTACAGACGATCTGTTCAAGCTCGCCTCACGGGAGCTGCCCCCACCTCCGCCCGGGGAGCAGGAGGGGCCCGCTGCCCCGTACGAGGCGACCCCAGAGGGACTCGTCTGGCTGAAGCCGTCACAGCATGGGGTTGTACCCACCCAATTGACGAACTTCACGGCCGCGATCGCCGGGGAGGCTGTCGAAGACGATGGCGTCGAGCAGCGGCGCCGCTTCGAGATCGAAGCGACCCTGCACGGGCGCACAGCCCGTTTCAGTGTTTCAGCCCGCGAGTTCGAAGGGATGGGCTGGGTGACCCACCAGCTCGGGGCAGGCGCGATCCTCTTCCCCGGCTTCGGGTTGCGCGACCAGACGCGGGCAGCGATCCAGCTCCTCTCCGGTGACATCCCACAGCGGCGCCTCTACACCCACCTGGGCTGGCGCCAGCTCGACGACGGGGACTGGTGCTACCTGCACGTCGACGGCGCCACGGGGGCCACAGGCGCCCTCCTGGGGGTGGAGGTACAGCCGCCGGAGCCGCTCGCCCGGTTCCGGCTGCCCGACCCGCCGGAGGGCCCAGAGCTACGGGAGGCGATCAGGGCCAGCCTCCGGCTGGCCGAGCTCGCCCCAGACCCGGTCGTGATCCCCGTCCATGCGGCCTGCGCGCGGGCTGTCCTCGGCCCGTGCGATTTCCCGCTGGACATTGGCGGACAGACCGGGTGCTGCGCGCCCAGGGCAACCGCTCCGGGCGATGCACCCGGATTCGACGCTCTAGCCGGTAAGGCCGCCGCGCGGGCTGATCCTCAGAACCAGCGAGGACATTCCCCGCGGCCAGTTGCTGCGCGCCAGGATGCTGACAATCGAACTCGACCCCGACGGGCTCGATTGGCAGAAACTCACCGGCGCCCAAACCGACGCTGCCGGCGGCCTCTACGCCCAGGCGATGGCCGGATATCTCCGCTGGCTCGCCCCCCAGTACACCCAGATCGCCGGCCGGTTCCCTCGGGAGGTCGCCCGTCTCCGCGCGGCCGCCAGCCAGAACGGGACGCACCGGCGCACACCCGTCATCGTCGCCGAGCTCGCAGCCGCAGACTTCCTCAACTACGCCCAGCAGGCAGGGGCGATCACCCAGGCCCAAGCCCGACGAGCTCTGGCACCGCACGTGGCGGGCGCTCGGCCAAGCAGCCGTCGCCCAGCACTGCAACCAAACAGCAGCTGACCCCGCACGCCGCTACCTCGAGCTGCTCGCCGCAGCCATCTCATCAGGCCGAGCCCACCTCACTGACCCCGACGGAAAACAACCACCTGACCCGGGCGCCTGGGGCTGGCGCCAACCACAAACCGTCGGCAGCGAGTGGCGGCCCCAAGGCGACAAAATCGGGTAGCTCATAAAGAAAGAGCTCTACCTCGAACCCGACGCCGCCCGCGCGGCCGCCCAGAAGCTCGCCCGCGACAGCGGCGAAACGATCTCCGCACCACCCACACAATGCGCAAACGACTCCACGAGCAGGGGCTGCTCGCCTCAACCGACCAGACCCGAGACAGGCTCACCGTCCGGCGCACCCTCCAAGGGAAACGCCGCGATGTCCTCCACCTCCACCCAGACAAGCTCACCGCCGACAGCCCCGAACACGCCAGCCAACCGCGACATCCTCCAACCCGGCCGGCCACACCGGCAGCGCAGAAGAGCCCAGTGGGACAGATGGGACGGTTGGGACGGTCCATGACACAGAACCACCCGACAGAACGCGAACGGGGCGGGGCACCCCCGCCAGGCACGGATGCGCCCGCACCATGAGCGGCTCCCCTTACCTCACAACAGAAGACGTCGCCCAACGGCTGCACTGCACGGTGTGCACGGTCCACGAAATGACCCGCCACCACGAGATCCCGCACATCAAGCGCCCTGGCGGCCGGCGCTGCCTGTTCCGGACAGACTGGCTCCGAGCCTGGGAAAACGGGGCACCCCTCCACACACAACACCTCCCCCCGTGGCGGCAGAATCGTCCGACCCGAAACCACCAAACCAGAAAAACAGAAGCCCCGGCCCTCTGTACACGCATAGTTCATGCAGAGCAAACGATCGGAACCATGCGATCCATAACAACCTCTATTTCCAAGTATTTCCTAATGGGCCGTGCTGGACTCGAACCAGCGACCTTGGGATTAAAAGTCCCCTGCTCTACCCGCTGAGCTAACGGCCCTCCTGCGGGCGAGTATAGGCACCGCCCAGACAAGCCCCGAACGGGCCGCAGGCAGCGCATGGGTCGGCTGTGTGGGCTGCGCAGGCGGCGCGTGAACAACGCCGCGCACGGGAGCAACGCTGACCAGTAGGTAGCCGTAGGCAGCCAAGGATGTTCGACAGGCGTCCCAGTCTCAGCAGCCGGCCTGAGTCCGCAGAAGCGAGCGAGCCAGAATTGACGCAGTTTCGTGACACTTGTGTGAGCTGCTGCTCGCAAGCGGTGCGCCTTTTCGCGCTACGCTCCCCCGGGTGGTGGGCGGGGAGCGGATCCGCTGTTGCGGCGCCTCGCCGAGGCGGCTCGCCGGCTGGGGCTCTCCACTCGATCCGCCATGAAGATCTCTCCGGCAAGCCAGGGGCGGGACAGCGCCGAGCACCTCGCCAGCACGCCGCGGAGATCGCCCAAATAGGCGAGCAGTGCCGGCCATCCTGCCCGTACGCCGCGAAAGCAATGGGCAGCCGAGCAGGGCGCGCCCACCCGTCAACCCCGTGGGTCTACGGGCAGAGCATGCCGTGCGCGCAGCCACCGAAGGGCTCGCGCGGGCTCAACTAGAGGGCCAGCAGAGCCGGGGCGAGCTCACGCAGCTGAGGAACCGGGAACCCGGCGCCGTCATGGAGCACCTGGACACCGACGTGGTCGGCGCCGGCGTCCAGGTGGGCCTGCACGCGCGCTGCGATGGCGTCGGCGTCACCCCACGCCACAACGTCGTCGACGAGCCGGTCGCTGCCGGCCCCCGCGACGTCCTCCTCTGAATAGCCGCACCAGAGGAGGTTGTTCGCGTAGTTCGCTTTCGACAGGTAGAACGGCGTGAACTCCCGCGCAATGCTGCGCGCCTTGGCCGCGTTGGTCTCGAGCACAACGGTTTGCTCAGGCGCCAGCCACGGGCCATCACCGAGGATCTTCCTCGCGCGCCGCGTGTGCTCGACCGGGACGAAGTACGGATGGGCACCCTCCGAGATGTCCCGTGCTAGCTCGAGCATCCTCGGGCGAAGCGCGGCGAGGATCAAGGGGGGCGGGCTTCCAGGCTCCGGGCCGATGTACGACATGTCCCGCATCCGCTCGACGTAGGAGCGCATGGTCGACACCGGTCTGGCGTAGTCGAACCCGAGGGGACCCACCTGCTCCGCGTGGCTGATCCCGAGCCCCAGCACGAACCGGCCCGGATAGGCCTCCTCGAGGGTGTTGGCACCGCAGGACGTCGTCAACGCATCGCGTGCCCACACGTTCGCAATTCCGGTCGCAACCCGAATGCGCTCGGTCGAAGCAAGCAGGAATCCGGCCGTCGCGAAGCACTCCTTGCCGATCAGCGCCTCCGGAAACCAGAGTGCCTCGTAGCCCAGCTCCTCCATGTCGGCGGCAGCGGCCGCCGTCGCTGCGGCCGGCTCACTGATGAAGCCGGCCTGCCATACCCCAATGCGCCCTATGTCCATTGTCCCTCCGATCGCTGTCAGATCGCTATCAGTGTCTCGATACCAGGTTCGTCGTCATCTCGATGAACGGTTCGCGGTTACTTTGTCAACCAAGTCGTCGATGAGCCAGCGGGCGATCGAGAGCGGGGGCGGGACGGGCGGCAGATCGTCGACCGAGAACCACTGCGCGTCGGTCAGCTCCTGCGGATCCGGCGCCAACTCGCCTCCCGCATACTCCGCCGTGAAGCCCACCATGAGCGAGTTGGGGAACGGCCAGGGCTGGCTCCCGAAGTAGCGAACGTCCTTGACCTCGATGCCCACTTCCTCGCGGACCTCGCGTGCGACCGTCTCCTCGAGCGACTCACCGGGCTCGACGAACCCTGCCAGCACGCTGTAGAACGCCGCCGGAAACCGCGTGCCGTGCGCGAGCAGGATCTCATCGCCGCGGCTGATGCGCACGATCACGGCAGGCGAGATCCGCGGGAACGCAAGCTGGCCACAGGAGGTGCAGCGCTTGGCACGCTCGCCCGGCTCGTCAACCGTCTGCTGCCCGCAACGGCCGCAGTAGCAGTGGGTCCGATCCCACTCGACGACCTGGACCGCTCTCCCGGCGATCGCAAAGTGAGCATCGGGCAGCTGACCGAAGAGCCCGAGTAGCTCGTGGAAGCCATCGCCGCCTGGCAGGCTCTCCGAGTCGGCGAGGCCCACCGCGTAGCAGTCGGTGCTTCCCAGCGCACCGAGGTAGTGGTAGACCTCCAGCTCGAGCGCCGCCAGCGCCTCCACAGGCGGGATCTCGGCTGCGCGGCCGGTCGCCCGCACGAGAACCTCCGTCCCTCGCGTCGCGAACCAGAGCCGGGACCGGTTGACGTCCTGAGGCGAGGCAAGGCCTGGCGTAAACGCAGGTGGCACGCGCCTAGTATGAGGAACTGCGAGCGCCTGCGCACGACGGTCCAGCCGCGCTGGCAAGCCGCTTTGAGTCGCGGCGGGGCAGCGGTGGCGGAGCGGGCTACGGCAGCTGTTTGATTATGGCGTTGAGCGCGCGAAGCGTTGCGGGTCCGGCGACGCCGTCGGGGGTCAGGTTGTTGGCCCCCTGAAACGCCGTGATCGCCGTCGCCGTCGACGGCCCATACTCGCCGTCGATCGTGCCGGGCTGGTAGCCAAGCGCTCGCAGCGCTTCCTGGAGACGGCGGGTGCGGTTGCCCTTGCTACCCGGGCCGATCGGCTTAGCGTTTGGACTGGGGACAACCTTCGCGGAATCGCCGGTGGGCGTTGGCGTCACCGGCCCTGGCGGTGGTGGGGGCGGTGGAGGTGGAGGCGGTGGTGGGGGCGGTGGAGGTGGGGGCAGAGGCGTGGGGCTGGGACTCGGCGCAGGCGACCGCTCGACTGGGCTCGAGCTAGGGGACGGCTCCTCGGCCTGACCGTCACTGCCGCCACTGGTGGCGAGCACAACAGCGACGACGACTGCGGCCACGACAACGACGCCAAACAACGCCAAGAGGCGGCCGCGGTGCTGAGGCTCAAGCTGGAAGCCCCGACGGTGCGATGATCTCCTGCCACTGGGTACGTGCTCCATCATTCGCCTCGTTGCTTCGGCAGCTTCGGCATCACCCTGCTCCTCTCGTAGCTCGAGTGCTCGGGCAAGGAGTGGCTCGGCCGCATCACCGTCCTCGAGCATTGCTGTGCGCACGCCCTGCTCGTGGAGAACCCACGCCTCTGCGTCGCGATCGCCAAGCTCGAGCGCCGAGGTGTGTGCCGCGTCGAGCAACGCGCCCCAGGCGCCCCAGCGCCCGCCGAGCGCCAGCGAGCTCTCGGCAGACCAGGCGAGGCGCAAGGCCTCCCGATGCTGGCCGACGGTTGCCGTCCAACGTGCGAGGCTCACGATCGCCCGGGACTCCTCTGCGACGGCATCCGGAAGGCGACGGTGCCCCTCGGCCCAGCCTGTTAGGTACGCGAGCGTCACGCTCCGCGGCGATGTCAACGGCCAAGCAGCCTCAACCTCGGCCGCGACGCCGTCCGCAAGCCGCAGCGTGTCGTCCTCGAGAGCGAGCAGGCCGGCCCGAACGAGCTGATGGGCGACCTCACCAGCCTCCTCGACACTGGAGAGAGAGACGACGTGGCGGCTATGGATGGGCATCGCGTCTGGCAGAGCGACCGCGGCAAGGACCCGCTGCTCGGGCTCGCTGAGCGTCTCGAGCGCCCTGCGGCTGAGCAGGCCAACTCCGGAGGACGACACCTCAGCGGCCAGCTCAGCGATTCTCGGCCACCTCCAGTCGGCGAGAGCGCCTGCCTGGAGCTGCTGGGACGGGTTGCCGGCGACGGCGGATGAGAGCGCAGCAGCGTCCCTGCGTTCACCCTCCTCCAGCTCGTGACCGCTGTGGCGTGCCAAGAGCTCGCCGGACGCCTCGGCCGGAAGCCCGGCGATCGGAATCACCCTCGCATCGCGAACTGCAACGCCAGGACTCGAGGCCACAACGAGCGCTGACGACGGCAGGAGCCCCAGCAGCTCGTCGATCTCCGCAGGCGAGAGCTCGAGGTCGTCCACGATCACGAGCAGCCGTTGGCTCGCGAGCGCGCGAGCGATGTCGCTCGGCGTCGCCTTCGTGCGGCCAGTCGAGACGATGACTGCGTCGAAGAGCAGCTGGGCGAGATCGAGCAGCCGAAGACCGCGGGCGCCGAGGTAAACCACGCCATCCGGCGACGCGTCGGTTGGCACCGCGTGCGCAAGATGGCGAAGCAGCGTCGTCTTGCCAACACCAGCCTCACCGACAATCTGCGTGACGGAGCCAGTCGCGATCGACGATTCGAGCTCGGCAAGCTCGACCTCCCGATCGAGCAGCCAGACGGGATCGGGCCTCAGCAGGATGGGCGGCGTGCGCGCCGTACTCGCCGGAGGCTCAGTCAGCTCCATCACCTCAGCCCCGTGGAGAGAGCCGAAGACGAGCGAGCGACCACCAACTGCAACTTCGCCGGTGAGGCCGGCGAGGCCGTCTGTCTCCATGTCACTCATGCAACGACCCTCAATCAATGCTATTGGGCGCGTCGGAGCGCCACCAGCCGAGATTCACCCGTCGCATGCGGCACGAGTCTGCCCGAATGGGGACTCCACTGCAAGTGAACGCCTGGGCCTGCTGCCCCGCACGCAGTCAGCCAACCAAGCCCGCCGCGGACGATCTCAGCCGCCGCAACAGACAGCCCGTCCCCCACCCACCGCCCGGGGGGGGCGGGTAGCCGAGAAAGGCGAACGCCTTTCGCACGCTCTGTGACAAGAGCGTCACGAAGCCACGTCGGATCCGAAACGGCACCAGATCTGCTCGGCGACGGCGCGCGGGCTGCGAGGGCGTCAGGCACGTAGGAAATTCCGCACAAGCGGGCCGACCGTGCCGATCGCTTCGAGGTGCGGCAAGTGCCCTGTCCGCTCGACGATCTCCACCACCGAGCCCTCGATGCGGCGGGTGAACTCCTCGGCGTAGAGGGGCGGCACGAGCCGGTCAGACTTGCCCCAGACCAGGAGCGTCGGCGCCGTGATGCGGTGGATTCGCTTCCAGAGCCCTTTGTCGGGAATGGGCCAGACGAACTTGCCGGTGCAGGCGTACGACCAGGTGAGCGAGAGCCACGCCTCGATGCGCTCGTCTTCGTCCTCGGATGGCATCAAGAGCTGCGTCGCGACGGCGCCGTCCGGGTCGTGGAAGATCAGCTGCGAGAGCTCCTCCGGCGTCATGATCATCCAGTTTGGAATGGGAGCGTCGTCGCGCCAGAGCCCGAGCGGAGCAATCAGGACGAGCTTGGAGACGCGGTTCGGCTCGGTCGCAGCGAGCTCAGCGCCGACCATACCGCCGAAGGAGCCGCCGACCACGGCCGGCCGGTCAAGCCCGAGCTGATCGAAGACCTCGTAGTAGAAGAGGACGAGGTCCCAGAGGTCGTCGATAGGCTTGATCGCATCCGGATCACCAGCCGTCGTGCCCGGGTGCTCCGGCGCGTAGACCGTGTACTCCTCGGCGAGGAGGTCGAGAAACGCGTCCCACACGAGCCCTCCCGCAGCGTGCAGGAAGACAACGGGCGGCCCGCTGCCGGCCGTCTTCACGTTGACCGCGATCCGGTTGGCCCAGGCGCGAACCGTTCTCTCCGTTACCGCCACGGGCGCCTCCGTACCGACATGCTCCGTCAGCCCCCGAACGGCATTCCAGGCGAGCGGGAACCGCGGCTCCGCTGACGTCGCGTGCGGATCTGCAGCCGATCGTTGCTCTCGCGCCGCTCACGACGGCTGCTGCACACACGGGTACGAACGGGCCGAGCGAGCGCCTCGACGTTTCGGAGCGTGAGAGCGTGAGCCAATGCGGTGCCACCCTTCCTGGTCAATGCCCAGTCGATCAACGAGGCCGCGGGCTGTCGGTTCGAGCCCTGCGATCATACGCCCCGCACAACCGAGCTCGAGCTCAACGGGGGGACGCGGGGAGCGGCGGCTACCATCCGACTGTGATCCTGCTCGAGGCCCGAGAGCTAACAAAGCGCTTCGGCAACGTCATAGCACTCGAACAAGTCGACTTCACGGTCTCCCAGAGCGTCACCGGGCTCGTTGGTCATAACGGCGCCGGAAAGAGCACGGCGATCAAGATCTTCCTCGGGCTGCTCGCACCGACGGCTGGCGAAGCGCTCGTGCTCGGCTTGGCCGCAACCGACGGCGTTGACGTGCGCGAGCGCGTCGGCTACATGCCCGAGCACGACTGCCTGCCGTCCCGCGTGTCCGCGACCGAGTTCCTCAAGCACATGGCCGAGGCCAGCGGCATCCCGCCTCACCACGCGCGCACGCGCGCGTCCGACCTTCTCCGTCACGTGGGTCTCTTCGAGGAGCGCTACCGTGCGATGGGAGAGTACTCGACCGGGATGAAGCAACGGGTCAAGCTCGCGCAGGCGCTCGTCCACGACCCCGTCCTCGCGCTGCTCGACGAGCCGACGGCAGGTCTTGACCCAACCGGCCGCGAGGAGATGCTCGACCTCGTCCGGCGCACCCACACCGAGTTCGGCATCAGCCTCGTCTTCTCGTCACACCTCATGGGCGACATCGAGCGGACCTGCGATCGCATCATCATGCTCGACCATGGCCGCGTCTCGCAGACCGGCGAGGTGTCGACGTTCACCCAGGAGTCCGAGACCCTCTACGTCGAGGTCGATGGACATCGCGACGAGTTCATGGCGGCGCTCGAGAGCCGCGATCTGAGCGTAGCAAGCGACGGGACCGTCGTCGTCGTCGAAGACGTCCATGACGACGCGTACGACCTCATTCGGGATGCGCTGGCTGAGTCGGGTGCACCGCTGCGCCGCCTGGCACCGCGGCGACGTGCGCTCGCCGACCTGTTCGACATCCCCAGCGAGGGTGATGGGCCGTGAGCAGTGCGGCCCATGGCCAGGTCTTTGACCTCGGCTATCGACGCTATGAGGGCCCCCGCGCAGGGCGCAAGCGCGCTCGGCTCGCCATCTACAAGGATGGTCTCCGCGCGGCAATGGGCCTCGGGCGCGGCGGTCGCGCCAAGGTCCCGCCGTGGCTCTTCATCACAGCGATGCTCATTCCGGCCATCATCTTCGCCCTCATCGCGGGCGCCGCCAACCGCATCGCTCCCGACTTCGACGAGCTCGACCTGCCGTCGCATGCCGACTACTACGCGATCGCTGCCATCATCCTGCTCATCTTTGCAGCCATCGTCGGGCCTGAGCTTCTGTGCTCTGACCGGCGCGACGGCGTGATCCACCTCTACCTCGTGCGTCCGCTCACCCCGGGTGACTACGCCGGGGCGCGCTGGGCGGCGCTCGCGACGATCATGGTGGCCGCCGCCTGGCTTCCGCAGCTCGTGCTGCTTGCAGGGCTCACGCTTGGCGACCCCGACCCCGGCTCCTACCTCGCCGAGAACTGGCTCGACATTCCACGGTTCCTAGCAGCGGGGCTCGCACTGGCCCTCTATGCGGCAACGCTTGCCTTCCTCGTTGCGTCGTTCACGACCCGACGGGCATTGGCAGCGGTGTTTCTCGTCGGCCTCTTCCTGATCAGCACCGCGGTCATCGGCGGTGTGGCACAGGCCGTTGATCCGGACGTCGCGCGCTGGATCGTGCTGCTCTCGATCAGCGACGTGCCTCTCTACATCAACGATCTTGTCTTCAACAACCGCGCGCCGGCCTCCGGCGGCCTGGCGGGCACCACCGGCTTCGCGCAGAGGCTCCCAGACGTCGTGCCGGTCGTCTGGTACGTCGGGCTGGTGGCCGTGGCCGGGCTGATCATCCGCGAGCGGTACCGGAGGTTCACCGGATAGTGAAATCGTCCGCTGTCATCGCTCTCTCGTCCGTCTCGAAGTGGTATGGGAACGTCGTCGCTGTCAGCGACGTCTCCTTCGAGATCCAGCCGGGAATCACGGGCCTGCTTGGCCCCAACGGGGCCGGCAAGACGACGATCCTGCGAATGATGTCCGGCCTCGCCGCGGCCTCGGAAGGGCAGGTGACGGTCTTCGGCCAGAACCCGCGCACGACCCCTGAGCTGTATCGCCGCATCGGCGTGATGTCCGAGCATGAGACGGGCTATGAGTTCATGACCGGGCGACAGTTCGTCCGGATGGCGGCGCAGCTACGCGATGTCGAGAGCCCGCACCAGGCGGCCGTCGTGGCCATCGAGCTTGTCGACCTCCTCGACGCCGCCGACCGCCGGATTCGCTCGTACTCCCGCGGGATGAAGCAACGCATCCGTCTGGCCGCCATGCTCGTGCACGACCCCGACCTCTTGATTCTCGACGAGCCGCTGAACGGCGCCGACCCGCGGCAGCGCCTCCAGTTCCAGTCGCTCTTGCGCAGCCTCGCCGATGCCGGCCGCACCATCGTCGTCTCCTCACACATCCTCGAGGAGATCGAGATGCTCGCGACGAGGGTGCTGCTGATCGTCAACGGCAAGCTCGCCGCCGAGGGCGACTACCACGCGATCAGGGCAGCGCTCGACGATCGCCCCTACCACGTCCGCGTGATCTGCGACGCGCCCCGTGCGCTCGCGGCCGCGCTGGTCGGGCTCGATGCCGTCGACTCGGTTCAGGTCGATCCGGACGGGGCTGTCGTTGTGCTCTCGAGCAACATGGGTGCGCTGCAGACATCGATGGCGCGTGTGGCCAAGGATCGCTCTGTGCGCCTCACACGTGTCGAGCCGCTCGACGACACGCTCGAATCCGTCTTCGAGTACCTGGTGGCCTAGGTGGTCGATCGAGCCTCGAGGTCGACGCTCGCGGTCTACGTTCTGTCGCTGCGGCAGCTCACAGGCAAGGGGCGCGTGCTCACCATTGCCGGGCTGGCGCTCGTGCCCATGATACCGGCGCTCGTCTGGCTGCTCACCTCGGCCAAGCCGAGCGCCTCCGATCTCGACGACGTCCTGATCAACGCGATGCTGGCCTCTGCCATTTTGCCGATCGTCGCGCTCGCGGTCGCCACAACCGCGCTGGGCAATGAGCTCGAGGACAAGACGCTCAGCAACCTCACGCTCGCTCCGGTCGCGCGCTGGCGCATCGTGGCCGCCAAGCTCGGCGCCTCCGCGACGCTCATCGTGCCCGTGATCGCAGCGAGTGGGGCCGCCTCCGTGCTGATCGCGTTCACGGGCGCCGGGCTCGGAGGATCGGCTCGAGCAGCAGCCGCAGTCGGGGTCGCGCTGGCCGTGGGAGCGCTCGTCTACGCATCGCTGTTCGTGTGGCTCGGCCTCTTCAGCTCGCGTCCGCTCGCTATCGGCCTCCTCTACGTGTTCGTGTGGGAAGGGCTCTTCTCCTCATTCGTCGAGGGCATGAAGTATCTGAGCGTCCGCCAGTACACGCTCGGCATCGTGCAGGCAATCGACGGTTCGCGGTTCACCGACGAGGTGATCGGGACAACCGCTGCGGTGGTGATCGCGGCTGTGGTCTTCAGCCTGTTCGCGCTCCTCACCGTCAGACGGCTGATGAGGATGGACGTGCCCTGATCAGCGAGCTCGCGAAGCCGATCGTCTAGCCTCCTGCGGCGGCGTTGCGCGGCGACCGGATACCTGGAAGCCCGTTCGCCGACGACACCATGCCCCGGTTCACAAGAGCGAAGAGGACGCCATCCGTCGCACGAACGCTGTTGTGGCTCCTGGTGCGCCAGGCCATCGGACGCATCGCGCTGTACCTGGCCTTGTTCCCGCTGCACTTCACGCTCAGCGGGCTCTCGCTGACGGCGATCGCGGTCAAGGCGGCCGACGGTGACACCGACGCCGTGTTCTGGCTTGCCTTCGCGTGGGTGGCGATCCAGATGCTGGGCGGGCTGCCAACCATGGTCATTGATGGGCTCGCGCTGGCGTTCGTCGCGCTTCAGGCCGTGGATAGCACGACCGACTGGATCTTCTGGATCTGCTTCGCGTGGGTCGCGGGCCACATGTTCATCGGCGGCGCCACGCGACGCGCGATCAAGCTCTGGCACCGCCGGCGGCGAAGCGAGGACGAACAGCCCAGGCGTCAGGACATGCCGGCCGGTCTTGGCCTGGAGTGGTTCCTGCAGGTGTTTCGGTCTGGCGAGCCACCATGGCCTGAACACCCGGATGTCGAGCACCCGGATGTCCCGCCGCGTCCAGCGAGATCGCCTGCGGACGAGCATCTCTCCCCGCTCGGTGCCCAGGGACGCGAGGAGCTCGTTCGCCAGCTCGAGCGGCTGGGCCGACTGTGCGAGTCGGGCGTGTTGACCGACGAGGAGTTTCAGCAGGCAAAGCGCCGACTGCTCGAGTAGCAGGCGCGGAGCGAGTGTTAGGCCGAGCAGGAGCGAGTGTTAGGCCGAGCGGGCGAGCGCGCTATGCGCGCTGGTCTCGGAGTGCTCGAGGTGGTCGAGCTGTCGCTCGAGCAGCGAGAGCCCCTCGGTCTCGAGCTGGCGCACGCGCTCACGGGAGATTCCCAGCTCGTGTGCGACCGACTCCAGCGACTGCGGTCGCCCGACGAGTCCGAACCGGAGCGCAACAACCTCGCGCATGCGGTCGGGAAGCTCGGCAACTGCTCGCCGAATCGCCTCCTGCCGCACGACAGCGTCGGTCTCCAAGACCGGGTCGGGCGCGGTGCTGTCGGCGAACAGCTCGCCGAGCTCTCCCTCGTCGTTGGCTCCGACGAGGCGGTTGAGTGACACACACGCCTCGGCCGCGTTGAGCGCTTCCTCGACGTACTGCAACTCGATACCCGTCTCGTTGGAGAGCTCCTCAGGAGTCGGAAGCCGACCCAGCTGAAGCTCCAGACCGCTCGCGCTGCGGCCGAGCTGCTGAAGGCGCTCACCGACGTGGGCCGGGATCCGGATCGTCTTGCCCTGATTCGCCACCGCCCGCTGGACGGTCTGGCGGATCCACCAGGTCGCGTACGTGGAGAACTTGTACCCGCGGCGCCAGTCGAACTTCTCGACGGCCCGATTGAGGCCGATTGCTCCCTCCTGGATCAGGTCGAGGAACGGCACGCCGTTTCCCCGGTAGTTCTTCGCGACCGACACGACAAGGCGGAGATTGGCGTTCACCATCCGCTTCTTGGCAGCCTCATCCCCTCGCTCGATGCGCTTGGCGAGTACCACCTCATCGGCGGCGGTCAGCAGGCTATAGCGTCCGATCTCTCTCAGGAAGAGCTGGAGTGAGTCGTGGGGGTTCGGGCTCGCGCGCAGTGCCGCGTCGAGTTCCTCCTGGCCACTCTCCACCGGCTCGAGGCCGCGCGCCTGGAGCTCGTTCACGAGCTCCTCGGGATCGTCCTCCGAGAGGTCATTCTCGGCGGCGCGCATCTCGGGCTCGGCCCGGGTGAGAGACTCTTTCTCTTCGAGCTCTCCTAAGAGGAGTGCCACGCCAGTGTCGAGCACCATGCTCAGCGCGGCCTCCTTTCAAGTCTAGCGGAGCATTCACTTCTAAGAACGTCGAGGAGGATGCGGAAATTCCCGCTCCGCGGCGCCGTACCCGCTCATGCCGGGGCGTACGAGATCACCTGGCGCCACGGGTCAGCGACGACGGGTCAGCCAGGGGAAGAGCGCAACGAACGGCGCCCACGCGCCCCAGATCTGCTCGCGCGCAACGAGCTTGGAGAAACGGCGTGCGCTCGCCTCGAGATCCTCCATTTCCAGACGCGCTGCCAGAGCGTTGCGCTCGTCACGGACCGCCGCTGCAGCGTCGTGCTTACGTCGCGCGGCTGCATAGATAGCGTCACGATCGATCCACGCCTTGTATATCTCCTCGCGCACACGCGCCTCGCGCTGTCTACGCGTCTCGCCCGGGTTCTGGTCGCTCGCTGCTTTCATCCCTGCGACATCCCTGCGAAACAGAGGATGCGCCGCCCGGCCCGCCATTGCAAGCGGCTGCGCTCAGGCCGGCTTGACTGTGGAGGTGTAGCGCTCGCGAAGCTCGGTCGCGGCAACCTGCAGGAAGTCCGACGTCACGTCGTCGCCGGTCTCGACATGGCACTTCAGCCCGCCGATCGATTCGACCAACTCCTCGGCGGCTGCTGTGTGCACAAAGAACGCCGCGTGCTCGATCGCCGGGCCCAGGTCAAGCTCGAGCTCTTGATGCACGACGACGTGCGAGCCGGTCTCGGCCGGCGACACCGACCACGTATTCGCCATCGCCGCGATCTGCGGCGGGAGGCCCTCGAATGTATAGGTGAGCCGCTCATCCTCCTCCCACGCTGCCGCGCGAACCGTGAACTGCTTGAGGATGAGGTGGTCGATGAGCTGCGCAGCGCCCACACCCCTCGTCTGGTCTGAGGCCGGGCGCGCGCCAACGACCTTTGGCTTCCAGCGTCTGCCGCCAAAGTCGGAGAGCGCGGCCCAGACCGCGTCCGGTGGTGCATCAATGGCAGTTTGATAGCCGTGCGTGTGCATACACATTCACAATCCGTGGGTCGAACAGGCCCAGAACCTCCTCGCGGCACCAGGATCGAACGAGGTCGCCCGAGCCGCGACAGCCCAACAATAGACCGAGAGACCGTTAGGCGCCCTCCGAGGAGCAGGCCGCCGGCTGCGCCAGGGCTGGACAGGTGCGCACAGCTTGCGCACGATCTGCTACAGAAGCGCCACGAAACCGTGCCAACTCTACTCCGTCGTGCACGCCGCCCCGCGCCCAAGGGAGCGCAGGTCGATCTGGCTGACCTGGAACGGCAGCTTGGCGTCGCCCCAACGCCCAAAGGAGGACAGCCATTGGCCCAACCCGCAGCGGCGCACGGAAAGAACCGCTTGGCACGACCGTTTGGCCTCCTCAGGGCCCGCCGCCGGAGCCGCCTCTCTACTCAGGCCCGCACAAGACAACGTGCGGAGGAGCATGTAACTGCAGCGCTGATCGAGGGCTCGGCAGCTGCAAGATAGCCTGCAATTGGCCGGGGTCTGGGTCGATTCTCGGTCGTTCCTGTGCAAGCGGCACTTGACCAGCCCGCCAGATCGGCCTATGCTTGGCGATCTCCTGCCCCTAGACAGCCCCCACCTCAGCTGAACGTTGCTTCGCGAAGAGTTCCCTTCCAGCACTCTTAATGACGCCTGGCCAAGCGAGCTCGAAGTAGCCGATCAGGTTCCGATCGCTGCCTCACTTGCTGATGCACAGCGCGTACTACGCGAGGTACCGCTCTGGTTTCACACCTTCTCGCTGAACACCGAGCACGCGCTCTACACACCCGGGAAAGCCAGGGATCACGGCTACCGGCTCGCCTCGATTCCCGAGTCGTTCGAGGGTTTGAGCGCGCTTGACGTCGGCACGTTCGACGGCTTCTACGCGTTCCTCTCAGAGGCGCGCGGGGCGGGACGGGTGCTCGCCGTTGACAACGAGCAGTACATTGAGTGGGTTCGCGGCCGCTGGGGGGTCGAGCTGCGCGGCGCCGAGGGATTCGAGGCGATTCGCGAGCTGTTGGGCTCGCAGGTGCAGTACCGGCGCATGGATGCCTTCGAGCTCGACCGACTCGAAGAGCAGTTCGATTTCATCTTCTGCTTCGGCATCCTGCACCGCGTCGAGAATCCGATCGGCCTGCTCCAGCGACTGAGGCGGCGCCTGAGCTCCGGCGGGACGATTCTGGTGGAGACCTACGGCGTCCGCAACGACGACGGGGCTGACAACGGCATCGTGCTCATCCCCTCACGCGACGGGGTCTATGCGGGCGACGAGTACGTCTACTGGCAGTTCTCGAGCAGCGGCTTGGAACGGCTCGCCGCGCTGGCCGGCCTCGGCGAGTTTGAGCTCCACGACACGCCGATCGTCGACGATCACCCCCGCATCATCGGCCGGATCACGACAGCGGCGTAGTCCGCCAGCCCATCCACCGCCGCGGGCCCGGCCGCTTGCGTGGCTGCGCTCCTTGACCACGCTTGTCTTGCACGCTCCCGCCTGAGAGCATGGCCTTCGTGATCAGCCGATGAGCGTCGTCTGACCTGCCCCTGGTGTTTGTGCCGGGGGCAGGTCACCTGGTCGTCCAGCCGCAAACGCACAAGATCCTCCAGCCCGTCGTTGGTGGCCCCTGCGGCGCTCCTCCGCCCTCTCGGCCGCCTTACGGTGGTCAGCCGCCGACGAGGTGTCGACACCGCCCGGGCCGGTGTGGCAGCCGCCGACCGCGCCGACTGCGATGGCGACCACGAAGACGCCCCGAGTATCCAGTTATCCAGTAGACCGGGTTCACAGAAGCCACCTCCGGCCGAGGACAAGGAACCCGACACTGAAGATCGCGGCGAGCAAACCCGTGATCACCACTGGGCAATAACCACCTCAGGCGTCTCCGGGCCTGCCAAGGTGCGCGCGCCCACCCCGAGAACCGAGAGCCGCCATAGACCAGGGCTGCGCCAAGAACGCGAACAGCCTACCGCCCCACCACACCAACGAAGGAAACCCTCAGCCAGCCCCGAGCGTGTCGGGGCCCCAGTCACCGCCCCACCGCCAACAAGCCTACTGCCGGCCCGCAGCCGCCCAGGAGTCAAGTCACAGTGCGCATCGGCTTCTGGGTGGTGTCGCGGTTTGACTGTATTACGTGAAGTGACCAGCGAAAGCTTGAGTAGCATGTCGAGCTGACCCCTGGCGTCGTCGTTGTTTCGAGTTTCAGGCTGGTTTTGGAGGCTGGCGGCTGTGGCGCCGGTTGCGGCTGCGGTCTTGGCTTGCGGCAGCTTGCCGGGTCAGGATGTTTCCGCGCCCGGCAACCAGAGCTACCACTTTGAGGGCTTGGCGACGGTTGTCACCTGGGACGCCTCGGCCGGCGCGACCCACTACAGGGTCTTCTACGACGAGTTCTTCGCCGACAATTGTGAGCTGTATCCCGATGGCTCCCCCGGCTTTTGCGAGGAGTTGGCTGGGAACGTCGTGGGGACAAGCTACACCCACACCAGCCCGGCCCGGGAAGGGAACTACTACTGGGTGGTCGCCTGCGACGATTCCGGCTGCTCCGAGGTCGACAGCCAGAACGCTGCCTGCCTCAGCGGCCCTCTCTGCCGGAGGGTGTGGTATGCGACTCGTCCGAGCCGGTCTTTGGCAGCCCCTCCCCGCCGGCGGTGAGCGCTTCCTTGGAGGGGGCGGCGTTACGGGTCAGCTGGGTTCCCTCACCAGGGGCACGACCTACCCACTACAACGTCTACCAGGAAGTCCAGTCCCACGAGTGGTATGGGTGCGTGTACCGGCTGGCCGGGAACGTGACCGAAACCAGCTACGCGCATCGGGATCAGGTCAAGCCGGTCCCGGGCGCCCCCCGGCATGTGCGCGTCACGGAGAGAACCGACGAGTCGTTGACGGTTGAGTGGGAGCCGCCGTCGGCTGGAGAAAGCCACGAGGCCTCGTATTCGGTTTCGGCCTGCAACAGCGAAGGGTGCTCCGATGTTTTTGCTTGGGATGCCCGGGTCGGTGTCCCCCACGACATCCAGCATTTCGAGCTGCGCCGCAGCTCCCCAGATGACCCGGCAGGCGCCGGCACGGTCACCGTGGAGTTCCCCGCCGGCGGCAGGCACCTCGACGCCGGTCTCCAACCGGACACCGTGTACTCCTACGAGCTGCGCGCGTGCAGCGAAACCGGGTGCTCTGAGCCCGGGCAGGGGGCGGGCCTGACCGAGGCCGCCGGCCCCGTCGACACCCCACCCGCCCCGAGCATCCGCGGCCAGAAGATCGACGTCTCTGGCGACACCGATGATGCGAAAGTCCTCTGGGACGAGGTGGAAGGAGCGACCTACTACCACGTCTACCAGGAGCAAGACCTGGATGCAGAGGTGAGCGCACCGGCGACGAGCTACCACGACCGCTCACCGAACTCGTCGATGTTTGCTTTCCAAGCCACCACCTACAAAGTGAGAGCGTGCAACAAGGCAGGCTGCTCCCCGCTGTCGGAAACCGTCACAGTACGATGACGCAGCGGGCCCCATAAACCGCTCAACCACGCGGGTTCCGGATCCCTGACCGGCTAGCGAACCCCAACTCGAACCATCACCTTCGCGGTCCCCGAAGGGCGCATACGCCCGACCCCGCTCCGGCAGGCTCGCGGTGATGTTGGCGAAACCAACCCCAACCGACCCAAAGGCGATCAACGAATTTAGCTACAGCCTCCCAGGCGGAGCCTCGGCTCAGCCACCCGCAGCTCCCTTACCCACAGATGGTCCAGGCTGAAGCGAGCCATGCGAAGATCGAGGAATGACAGATCACGCGGCGGGCGGCTTGACCTGCAGCGAGCAACGCCGACGACGAGAGCGAGGGCGAGGGTACCAATGACCGCTGAGCATCACCGGCCTGCCCGGCTGCAGGCCTGTGCGAGGCCGCAGGCCCCCGTGGAAGCCTGGCCGGAGCACAGCCGGCCGCTGGCAGAGACGCGGTGAGCTACCGATGGCTGGAACACACCGGCGAGCTCGAGCTCGAGATCGGCGGCTCAGCCGAGACCGACGTTTTCGAAGCTGCGCTCGACGCCCTTGCGGAGCTCCTCGCCCGCAAGCCGACGGGTGCACCCGAGCACCGCGACATCATCGCCTCCGCTCACGACCGCCCGGCGCTGCTCGCAGCCTGGCTCGAGGAGCTTGTGTTCCTTGCCGAGACAGAAGGCTATGTCGCCCAACGGGTTGTGGAGATCGCCGTGCGAACCGGTGAAGTCTCAGCCACACTCGATGGGTACCGATGCGAGCCGCGTCACCTGGTCAAGGCTGTGACGTACCACAATCTCGTCTTCGGCCGAGACGACCGGCGCTGGCACGCCAGAGTCGTGCTTGATGTCTGAGCTCGTGCAGATAACTCCTGAGCTGTGGGAGATCCCGACGGGGTCGCGGGACGACATGCGCGTGCCAGCCCGAGTCTTCGCCGATGCGGAACTCGTCGATGCGATCGCAGACGATCTCTCGCTCGAGCAGCTCACGAACGTCGCCACCCTCCCCGGCATCGTCGGCGCGGCGCTCGCGATGCCGGATGTCCATCAAGGGTATGGCTTCCCGGTCGGGGGCGTCGCAGCGATGGAGGCTCCCGACGGCGTCATCTCTCCGGGAGGGGTTGGCTACGATATCAACTGCGGCGTGCGGCTGCTCGCCTGCCCGTTCTCGGAGGCGGAGCTCGGTCCGCGGCGTGAGGCGCTCGTTCACGAGATCTCACGCTCGGTGCCGGCGGGGACGGGCAAGCACAGCTCGCTGCGACTTCGCGGATCGCGTCTCGACCAGGTCTTGCGAGAGGGCCCCCGCGTGCTCGTGGGCGCGCACGGGATCGGCACGGACGAAGACCTGAAGCACACCGAGTCGCACGGCCGCCTCGCCGGCGCCAACCCAGACGCCGTCTCCGAGCGCGCGCGGGCGCGCGGCGCAGACCAGCTCGGCACGCTGGGCTCAGGCAACCACTTCGTCGAGGTCCAACGGGTCACGGGCATCCTCGATGGTCAGGCAGCGAACGTCTACGGACTGCACCCCGATCAGGTCACGGTCCTGATCCACTCGGGCTCGCGCGGGCTCGGCCACCAGGTGTGCACGGACTACGTCAAGCGCATGGATGGCGCCCTCGCCCGCCACGGCATCATGCTGCCCGACCGACAGCTTGCCTGCGCCCCACAGTCATCTCCCGAAGGGAAGGCATATCTCGGCGCGATGGCGGCAGCTGCCAACTTCGCCTGGGCCAACCGCCACACGATCGCCGACGCGGTGCGGCACGCGATAGCCCGGGTGATGGGACAGGACATCGCCGCAGAGGTTCGACAGATCTACGACGTCGCCCACAACGTCGCGAAGATCGAGGACCACGGCGGGCGTTCGCTGTGCGTCCACCGCAAGGGTGCAACCCGCGCGTTTCCAGCCGGCTCCTCCGACATCCCCAGGGCCTTTGCCGAGGTCGGCCAGCCCGTGTTCGTTCCGGGGAGCATGGGGACGTCGAGCTACGTCCTCGCCGGCGAGCCTGGCTCGATCGAGCAATCGTTCGGCTCAGCCTGCCACGGAGCCGGGCGCGCCCTGAGCCGGACCGGAGCGCGGAAGCGCATCCAGGGAGCCGAGCTTCGGCGCGAGCTCGAGGCACGCGGAATCGTCGTGCGCTGTGCCTCGAACCGAGGCCTCGCCGAGGAAGCTCCGCTTGCCTACAAGGATGTCGACCGCGTCGTGGCGGTGACCGAGCGTGCAGGCCTCGCACGGCGCGTGGCCCAGCTGACCCCGATCGGCGTCGTCAAGGGATAGACCTCGCTCCAGTCGCTCGGGCAGGCGACGCGAGGAGGCCGGACACGCCAAAAGCCTGGACACGCTCGCGCGCGGCGTGTCGCGACCCGCAGCGATCTGCAGAGAGGCCCGTGCGAATCGGACGAGGTTGTGCATCGCTGGGTCGCGATGGGCGGAGTATCCGACCCAACAAGCCAGCCGGTACAGGTGGGTAGACGCGCGCCGCAACCGGCCTGAGGATCTCGGCTCCAGCCGTCCGTTAGTCTGCGAACCGTTGCAGGAGCTTCTTCCTCGCTGGTCCATACCGCGTTGGTCACGCCGGGTGTCGTGATCAATCGGCTCGGCGAGCTTCTGCAGGTGCACGATGCCTTGTACGGGGTGATCTGTCGTGATGCGACGCTGACCGATATCGAGCTCATCGCGCAGTCGAGCTACCACGTCGTGTGGCTCGACCTTGAGCACAGCGCGCAGCCCGCGGCAGAGGCCATCCGGCTGGGCCGCTCGATTGCCCACCTCGGCATGGTTCCGCTGGTGCGAATCCCCGAGCTCTCGAGAACGCATGTCCAGATCCTGTTGGACGGCGGCTTTCAGGTCCTTGTACTGCCCGACGTGCAGGACTCGCAGCAGGCCGCTGAGCTCGTCCGGCTCGGCAGGTACCCGCCGCTGGGCCAGCGCGGAATCTCGACCACCGGCCCCGGGATCGGCTTCGATCTCGGCCTTGACCCGGAGCAAACACTCCGTGCGGCAAACGACGCGCTGTCCCTGCTGATCATGTTCGAGAGCGATCGTGCGTACGAGCAGCTCGACTCGATTCTCGAGGTTGAGGGGATCGACATCGTCGCGGTGGGTCCGAGCGACTGGTCAATCAGCCTTGGACTGTTCGGCGCAGAGCGGCTAAAGCAGCTGGCTCCAAGAATCGATCGGGTTCTCTCGAAGGCCTCTACTGCGGGGAAACTCACTGCAATGCCCGTGGCCAGCACCGATGAGGCCAGCCGCTACCGCAGCTTAGGAGTCAGGCTGTTCTTCGTGGGCGTCGATGTGGCTCTGAAACGCAATGCGCTACGAGACACCCTGGCGCGCTATCGAGACGTGCTCGGGTAGCAGGCGGCAGGCTCAGCGCCCTCCGAGGCAGCCGCACCGACTAGTGCCTCCCTCGGGGTTAATGGAGTGGATCTCGGGAGCCCCAGGCTCCCGATCGCGATACAGAGACAGCGGATCGTCTCGCTGCCGCCACTGAGGCTGAGAATGAGGTTCGTCAGGGGGGGCATGAAGCCTCCTGGCCCCACCGCGCTCTCTTCGTCGTAGCTGGCGATGACGCCATTCCCGCTCAGAACCTCGTACCACTCGTGCGCCGGACGCTCGCGCGGAGCCACCTCGCCGGCTGACGTCACGTCGAACTCGCTCACCAGCTCGAGGAGCCCGCCATCCGTAGTCTCCTTCCTCTCTGACGCGTCACCAGCCACCAGGCTCTCGTCGATCCCTAGGAGGGTTTGGCGGAACGTTTGGCGAAACGCCTGAGCGGCAGGCGGGCACGCTCTGGGGTGGGACAGGGAGCGACACCCTCACATCGAGGGTGGACCAGCTTCAAGGGGGCAGGTCATTAGCTTGTGA
>JAPOVR010000066.1 GCA_026708005.1 Actinomycetes bacterium | reverse complement strand
GCCGGCGGAGCATCGCGACCTCGCCGCCGAGTCCGTGTACGAGTACGGAAGCCGCGCCGGCGTGTGGCGGCTCATGAGCCTCTTCGACGAGTACGACCTCAAGACGACGTTCTTCGCCTGTGCGGTCGCCCTCGAGCGCAACCCGGAGGTCGGCCGCTGGATCTCGGAGTCACGACATGAGCCCTGCTCGCACGGCTGGCGCTGGAGCGAGCAGTGGCTGTACACGCGCGAGCAGGAGCGAGAGATGATCGCTCACGCGATCACGTCGATCGAGCAGACCTGCGGCGAGCGTCCGCTTGGCTGGTACTGCCGGTACGGGCCCAGCGTGAACACCCGAGAGCTCCTCGTCGCAGAAGGTGGCTTCGTCTACGACTCCGACGCCTATAACGACGACCTGCCGTACTTCGTCGAGGTGAACGGAAGGCGGCACCTGATCGTGCCGTACACGTTCACCTATAACGATGGCCGCTACGTGCTCCCGCAGGGCTACGGCAGCCCGACCGACTTCTTCGACTACTGCCGACGTGCGCTCGACGAATACCGGCGGGAAGGCGCCGCGGGCCGACCCAAGATGATGTCGATCGGTTTACACCCACGGTGGGCCGGCCAGGCTGCCAGGACCTCCGGTCTGCGGGAGTTCATCGAGTACGCCCTCGACCAAGGCGATGTGTGGTTCGCTCGCCGTATCGACATCGCAAGGTGGTGGCTGCAGCACCACGAGGAATTCGGTCGGTAGCTGAGCAGCGAGCGAGGCGCGCCACGATGATCCTCAGGCCCGTCTGGCAAGCGGCCAGGCGCCGTTTGCGCGCCGAATGAGCCCACCCACGCTGGAGCGGGAACCGAGTCGGTCGGAGCTCACGAAGCCGCACGGGCGCTGGGCGGCGCTCGCCGGTGCCACAGCCTCCCAGGTGGGCCTGTCCTTCCTCGAGCAGGGAGTTCCGTCTCTCGTTCCCTTCCTCAAGGAGGGTCTGCAGCTCTCCAACGCGTCGGCGGGCATCTACGGAACGGGAATCAACCTCGGCCGAGCGATCGCAGGAGTCTTCGCGATCGGCCCAGTGAACCGCCACAACGAGCGTCGCACGATCCTCGTGGGCACCTGCGGCGCCGGCCTGTTCGCGATCGCTGCCGCAACCGCCGGACCGGCTCCCTTGGTCCTGCTCTTCCTCGTCCTGTGCGGTATCACGCAGACCGTCGCAATACTCGCGAGCATCAACGCCATCGCGGAGTGGTTTCGCTCGGGCAGCAAGGGCATCGCGATGGGCGTTCGGCAGACGGCAGTCCCGGTTGGAGGGGTCATGACCGCGGCGAGCCTGCCGTTCCTCGCCCTCGAGCTCGGCTGGCGCCCCGCGCTGCTCGTGGCCGGCGGGCTCGCGATCGCGACCGCCCTCGTGGGCTCCGCGATCTACCGCGACTACGGGCCAGGTGCCGCGAGAAGCCGGCCCCGCCCGAGCGTCCGGGAAGCGGTGGTTTCGGTGTTGGGCGAGAGCCGCATCCGCCGTGCCATCCTGGTCGGGAGCGTCCTCGCCGGCTGCCAGTACGTCACGATCGCCTACATCCAGCTCTTCCTCGTGGAGGAGCTCGGCACGGGCACGGGTCTCGCCGCCGCCGCGCTCATCGTCGCGCAGGCGTGCGGGATTGCGGGCCGGCTGATGTGGGGCTCCATCTCCGACGTCTTCTTCGGGGGGAGCAGGCGGGGAGTGCTCGCGGTCATGCTCGGCATCGCCGCGGCCGGGAGCGTCGGCATGAGCATGGTGCCAGCCAGCGCCGCCTGGCTCGCGTTCCCCTTCGTCGCGGCACTGGGGCTTGCGGCAGTCGGCGCGCCCGGGATGTTCCTCGTCCAGATCGCCGATCTCGCACCCAGACGCTACGGAGCAGCAACCCTGGGGGTCGCTATCAGCGTCATCCAGGGATCGACGTTCGTCATGCCTCCGATCTTCGGGCTGCTCATCGACGCAACCGGCGCGTACAGGACGTCGTGGGCAGCGCTCGCAGCCATCCTCGTGCTCACCGTGCCGATCGCGCTGTCGATCCGCCCGCGAACCGGCAGCTAGCCCGAGCAGCGAGCGCGCCCGGCTCCACAGCCGAACTGCTGGAAAGCGCTACGTGTAGACGGAGATCGGCGGCGGTGTGCCGTTGAGCGCGTGATCGCCGATAAGCCGGAGCTTGTAGGTCGCGGGGTCATGCAGCGTGAGAGTGCGGGCGTTCCGCCAGTGACGGTCGAGGCCGAACTCCGCGAGCACGGCACCGGCGCCGCAGACCTGGAACAGCAGCTCTGAGACATCGAGTGCGGTCTGTCCGCATACGATCTTCGCCTCCGACGCCGCGACCGAGGCCCAGTCGCGCGTCTGGGGGCTGAGGTCGGAGATCGCCTCGAGCCGCACATCGACGGCGCGCTCAACCATCGTCTCGGCCGCCGACACAAGCGTCTGCATACGCCCGATGGCGTGCAGCACGTAGGGGTCATCCGAGGCCCGCTCGACCCCGGCGTGGGGCCACGGGCGGCTCCGCGTGCGAACGTACGCGCAGGCGTCTGAGAGCGCGGCGCGAGCGATGCCGGTGAAGATTGCGCTGAACATGCATTGACCGAGGCTTCCGAAGAGGCTCTCCGGCGTGTTGAAGTGCTCGATGTCGAAGCACAGCTCGGCCGGTACCCGGACGTCGTCGAACGCAACCGTTCCCGACGCCGTCGTGCGCTGCCCCATGCCGGTCCAGTCGTCGTGCACCGTGAGACCGGCCGTGCCGCGCTCGACGAGCGCCACCCGAAAGACCGGCTCCGGATCGCCCGGACAGACACCGAGCACGTAGAACACGTCCCCGCCGAGAGACCCTGTGCAGTATGACTTGCGGCCTGAGATTCGCCACGTGCCCGAGTCGGTCGGCTCGAACGTCACGCCGTAGTCGAAGACGGTCTTGCCGCTCGTCTCTGAGAACGCGTTCGTAATGAACAGCCCCTCATCGACCAGCCGCCGGTAGTAGCGCTCCCTCAGCTCCTCGGGACAGCGCACGCCCTTGATGAGAGCCACCCCGTACATGTGGATCAGGTACATCTGCGCCACCGATGGATCGCCCTCTGCGAGCGCGACGAGCACGCGCACGAGGTCGCGCGCATCGCCGCCTAGGCCGCCGGCTTCGGGGGGCACCCAGAGCCCGCACAGGCCGCTCTCCTTCAGCTCGGTGATCTGCTCGTACGGGAAGACGCGGTCGCGATCCCGCTCGGCGGCACCCGCAGCCAACCGGGGGCCGAGCGCCTGGGCGATGTCGACGGGATGATCGCCCGTCTTGGTGCCGGCGCTCACAGGCGTTCTTCCTCCGTTCGTCGGGGCAGAGGCAAGCCGGGCCTGCCCGCGACGCTCGCGATCGCCACGGCTGCTCACGCAGCGATGGCTGACGAGGAGCGTCCGCGGCTCGGCGCTCGAGCGGGGACAAGGCGCAAGGTCAGGCGCATCGGCCCTGCCGCTCTGCCCCGCCGCGGGCGTGCGAAGCCCATCGGGCCCACCTGCACTGCCGAGTACAGACGAAGCCCGCAGCCGGGCCTACCGACCCCGTACTCCGCCCTGCCGGGCCCGCGTTAAGCTGACACACTCTCGGCTCAGTCACGTGCGCCTCGGCAGGGTACCCCCCCGGTGGGGGGTGGGTGGTTCCATATCGAGGCCGGCGGGCGCAACGAGGCAGCGCTCAGCGGTCTGCGCCTCCTTCCTCCGAGCGCGATGCCCTAGCGGCGCACCCCGCAGCTGCTTCCCGAGCGTGCCTTCCTGACCGGGCGGGCCTTGAGCTTCACGGGGCGTCGAGACGATCGAGCAGCGCGTCGGCGTCGGCCTCGATCTCGTCGGGCCTGAAGCGCTCCTCGATCGGGTCGGGCGTCTTGAGCCCGTCACCGGTCACGAGCAGCACGACGTCGTCCGACTCCCCGACCTGGCCCCGACGGATCGCCTCGCGCAGCCCGCCGAGCGTGACACCTGCTGCGGTCTCACCGAAGACGCCGGTTGTCTCGGCCAGCAGCGCCATGTTGATGCCGACGTCCTCCTCGGCGACGGTATGGATCGCGCCGCCGGTGTCCTTGGCACAGGCCACGGCGAAGTCACCGTCGGCCGGATTCCCGATCGCGAGCGAGCGCGCGATCGAGCATGGCCGCATAGGCACAACGCGTCGATCCTCTCGAAATGCTTCGGCGACCGGATTGCAGCCCTCGGCCTGCGCACCGATGAGCCGAGGAACGTCACCCTCCACGAGGCCGAGCTCGCGAAGCTCGCCGAAACCCTGACCGACCTTCGAGAACATCGCCCCCGAGGCGATCGGCGCAACGACGACGTCGGGAACAGACCAGCCGCGCTGCTCGGCGATCTCGAACGCCAGCGTCTTGGAACCCTCGGCGTAGTAGGCCCGAAGTCCCACGTTCACGAACGCCCAGGGGAGCTCGAACGAGAGCTCGATGCTGAGCCGGCTGCAGTCGTCGTACGTCCCGTTGACCGCGTAGATCGTTGCCCCGTACACGGCCGTCGCAACCAGCTTCTCGGGCTCAAGATCCGCGGGACAGAACACCGCCGCCTCCATACCCTCGGCGGCCGCACGAGCGGCGACGGCGTTAGCGAGATTCCCCGTTGACGAGCAGGAGAGGGTCTCGAGCCCAAGCTCTTGCGCCTTTGCAGCCGCAACCGCGACGACGCGGTCCTTGAACGAGTGCGTCGGGTTCGCGGTGTCGAGCTTGAGGTGGAGAGAGCCGACACCGAGCGCGACGGCAAGCCTCGGCGCGGGAACCAACGGCGTGAAGCCCGGGGCAAGACGCTGCTCGTCTGGAGCGCGCACGGGCAGCAGCTCTGCGTAGCGCCAGAGCGAGAGCGGCCCGGCCGCGATGCGCTCAGCCGTGAAGCTCGTGCGGGCCGCATCCATGTCGTAGAACGGATCAAGCGGCCCAAAGCACTTCGAGCAGATCGCGGCATCCGTCAGACCGTGATCGGTGTCACAGGCGCGGCATCTCAGTGTGGCGGCGGGCATCGGGTCTCCCTCTCTCGCTCGACATCCTCCCGAACACATTGGCCCGGACCGGGCTTGGCACCACACCAGTTACGGGTAGGTTGCCGAGGCTTCAACGGGCCGGTCCCCTCAGCCTCTCTTGATGTAGAGCGGGCGTGCCCGCTCTCAGAACCAAGTATAAACGAACCATGAGCCTCAGAGAACTCGTAGCCGCAGAGGCACGACTCGCCCGCGCGGCCGTGCCTCACCTGAACGACGTAGCAGTCAGCCATGCCCTGCGCGAGGCCGCGACAGCCGTAGCCGAGAGAGGCGATGCAATCCTCGCCGCGAACGAGCTCGACCTGTCAGAGGAAGAGGGAGTCCTCGATCCTGGAACCATCGACCGCCTGCGACTTGATGGGCCTCGGCTGAACGCGCTCGCCGAGCAGCTCACCGCCATGGCTGATCTCGAGCCGCTCCCGCGCGAGGGCGCAGCGTGGACGCTGCCGAACGGGCTCGCGGTTAGCGAACTGCGCATCCCGATCGGTGTCGTCGGAGCGAACTTCGAGGCGCGCCCCAACGTGGCGCTCGATATCGCCGCCCAGCTCCTGAAGAGCCTGAACGCCGGAGTGATGCGCACGGGGGGTGCCGCCCTGCGCACGGTCACCGTTCTCGTCGACGACGTCCTGCGCCCATCGCTGGAGGCCACAGGCCTGCCCCCGGGCGCTGTTGGCCTCGTCCGATCCCCGGATCGCGAAGGCGCCCGCGTGCTCGTCTCGCTGCCCCACGAGATCCCGCTGGTCATCCTGCGCGGCAGCGGCGAGACCACGGCCGCCCTCGCCAAGCGCGCGGCCGAGCATGGTGTCCGCGCCCTCGCGCACGCGGAGGGAGGCGGCGTCCTCTACCTCCATGGCAGCGCGGCCGAGGAAAAGGTGCAGCACATCGTCGAGCAGAGCCTCGACCGTCTCGGCGTCTGCAACCGGCTCAACCTGCTGCTGATCGACCACGAGGCTCGCCATCTGCTTCCGTGCGTTCTGGGTGTGACGGCACGGCTGGGAATCGAGGCGCGAGCAACCGAGCGCGCGCGGACGCTCGATCGGTCGCGGCTCGCAGCGCTCGACGAGCGGCTCGGACACGAGTGGGCAAACGACGCCGAGCGGGTCGCGACGATGACAGTCGACCTCGTGGACGACCTCGGCGAGGCAGCTGCCATCGCCAACCATGAGACCTCGGGGCTTGCGGCTGGGATCGTCGCGGAGGACGAGGCCGCAGCCGAGGCATTCCTCAACGCATACCGCGGTACCGCGGCCTTCTGGCACGCGACGACGCGCTTCACCGACGGCTTTGCGCTGACCGGGGCGCCGGAGACCGGCATCAACGTCGACTGGTCGCCGGGCCCTCGCGGGCCGGTCACCTACCGCGACCTCTGGCTGCGCCAGTACCGCATCATCGGCGACGCGACGCAGACTCGATGAGCATGTGCAGATCGACGCCGCGCACTGTGGCGAACCCCACGCCCGTCCCTGACCGGCACAGGCCGCGCCCGGAAGCCAGGCCACCTGCTCGAGGACAGGTGCGTGAGTAGACCAATCGTCGTCAAGCTCGGCACGAGCCTCGTCGTGAGCGCGCACGGCCGCGCTCGACGGTCGCTGCTCGCCGCACGGGCGAAGGAGATTGCGGAGCTCGTCGACGCGCACACCCCAGTGTGCGTGGTCTCGTCCGGAGCGATCGCACTTGGGCTCTCGCGCCTCGGCGTTTCACACAGACCTCGCAGCGTTCCCAAGCTGCAGGCAGCGTCTGCACTTGGCCAGGCTCGGCTCCAGGGTGCATGGGACGCAGCGCTGGCGAAGGTCGGGCTCCGGGCGGGGCAGGTGCTCCTCACCGCCGCAGACATCGCTGACCGCGCCACCTACGTGAACGCCCGCAACGCGCTCCAAGCGATCCTCGACCTCGGTCGTGCAGTGCCGATCATCAACGAGAACGACGCCACGGCCACCGACGAGATCACGTTCGGCGACAACGACAGCCTGGCGGCGCACGCGGCAACGCTCCTCGACGCCCGGCTCCTGATCCTGCTGACCGAGGTCGAGGGCCTCTACACGCGAGCGCCAGGCTCCCCGGGAGCCGAGCTGATCACAGACGGAGGCTCGGCTGCTCAGGCCGAGCTGGCCGGGAAGACCGCGCTGGGAAGCGGCGGCATGCAGAGCAAGGTCTTGGCCGCGGAAATGGCTGCAGCGGCTGGGATACCCACCGTCATCGCCGCGGGTACGGAGAACGACGTTCTCGTGCCGATCGTGGCCGGCGAGCCGCGCGGCACGCGGTTTCAAGGAGAGGAGCGCCAGGTATCCGCGTTCAAGCTCTGGCTGCGCTTCGGCAAGCCGGTCTCGGGCCGCCTAACCGTTGACGCCGGGGCGCGCAACGCCGTCGTCACGGGCGGGTCCAGCCTCTTGGCGGTCGGGATCGTCTCCTGCGAAGGCGCCTTCGAGGCAGGCGCCGGTATCGAGCTTGTCGGGCCCGACGGCAAGGTGTTCGCGAAGGGGCTCGCGGGGACGAGCTCAGCGGAGATCGCGACGAGGCGGCGCGGGCTCGAGGCGGTCCACCGGGACCGGCTCGTCGTCTACTAGAAGGGTCGAGCGAAACGCGGAACGCCTGAATCCATGCGGGTCTGCTGGTAGGGGCTCAGAGCGTTTACCCATGAATCCGGCAATTCTTACCCACTGCCGGAGCGAAGCAGCACCTGTTGCTGTGGAGGTTGGAAGCACTGAGCCTTGGTGTATGGAGCTGGTGTCGGAGGCATCTCCAGTTGACCTGTCTCTGCGGGCCAGCTAGTTCCCGGTGCGGGGTGCGGGCCGCGCGGGGATCGTGGTGGTGTGTTGAGGGCACTGGCGGAGGGACGGCTCTTCACTGATGCTGTGGGGCCGGTGTTGGTTAGGGGCCGCTCGGGTTCTGGCTGGGCTGGGATGGGTGTCGTGGGTTGCGCTGGTTGGGCGGGGTCGGGGCCGGGCGTGGGGAGTCGTGGGATGGGCTGTGGCTTTGTTGGTGTGGGGGGCCGGTCGGCGGTGGGCGTGTGCCGGCCGGTCGGGGGGCCAGCGCTGGCCTGTCTCCTGTTTGTGGCGGACGCTGGGGGTGACGCGTTTGGGCTTCTGCGGATGGGGAAGAGGCGGGCGCTCGCCGGCCGGCTGTGCTGGTGGAGCGGGTCCGTGGGATCGTCGGGGAGGGCGAGCAGACCGACGGCTCGCCGCGGGTGCTCGAAGAGCTGAAGCCCAGCCCGGGTGTCAGGGTCGGCGGGAAGCGTGCCGCGTGTCTGATCGGCAAGGCCGGGCCCGTCTCGGCCTACGCAAGGAACGCACGCGCCCGGCCAGACAAGCCGAACAGCGCGCTCGCATCGGGGCCCGGTCGGGCGCGGCTTGCGTCCCGGCCGGCCAGGCCGTCAGCACAGCAGCCGGCAGGGCACCGGCCGCGTCACGATTGCCGCCGACGCCGACAGCCGTCTCCGCCCCGGCTGGAGCGCCCGCGCCGACAACCCGCCGAGCCCGTCCTCGCATCCCCCGACCGGCGACCCGGCACCGCGGGCGCACACAGGCAGCAGACCTGACCCGAGCACACCGACCAAGACGGCCAGCACACCCCGTCCGCGCCCACCCCCAGGCCCGCCACAGAACACCCCGCCACAGGAGCACCCGCACCGCCGGCGACGCACCCGACAACCCAACCCGCGAAAACCCGGCCGGAACAGCCAAAACCGGGCAACCCAACCAGCAACCCTGGCACAACCACCGCCAAACACCCCAACCCCGCCCGACACGCCCCCACACCAACCCACGGGACGAGACCAGGCCTCAATGCCAGCGGTTCCCTGGGCCGCCTGTGACCGCCTGAGCGGCTGCAGGCGTGTCCTCAGGGCAACCCGACGAGCAGCGGCCGTACCAGCGCCCTCACGCCTTGCGCCGGAGTCCTCGATCAGCGCCCGTTGTCGGCAGGCAAGGTGATGGCGCCTTCGGAGGCCGAGGAGACCAGCGCCGCGTACTTCGCAAAGACCCCCTGCGTGTAGCGCGGCGGCCGGGGCGCCCAGTCGGCGAGCCTGGCCGCGATCTCGTCATCTGAGAGCTCGGCGCGCAGCTCGCGATTCTCGATGTCGAAGACAACGGTGTCGCCTTCCCGCAGGGCGGCGATAAGCCCGCCGCGCGCTGCCTCCGGAGCGACATGGCCGGCCATGAAGCCGTGTGTTGCCCCCGAGAAGCGCCCGTCAGTCATGAGCGCAACCGACTCGCTCAGACCCTCGCCGACGATCGCTGCGGTCACGTGCAGCATCTCGCGCATGCCGGGTCCGCCCGCCGGACCCTCGTTGCGGATGACGACGACGTCGCCCGCGTGGATCGCCCGATCCTTCACGGCCGCGAAGCACTCCTCCTCCGACTCGAACACCCGCGCAGGCCCGCGATGGAACAGTCGGTCATGTCCGGCAAGCTTCACGACACAGCCCTCGGGAGCGAGGTTGCCGCGCAGGATCGCGATCCCCCCGCGCTCCTTGACCGGGGCGTCGATCGGAACAACGACCCTCTGGCCGGGGCGCTCCTCGACCATTGCCGCAATCTCGCCAAGCGTGCGGCCGTCAACGCTCCTCGTATCAGCATGGATGAGGTCGCGCTTCAGGAGCTCGCGCGCAACGAGCCCGACACCGCCGGCCTCGTACATATCGGTGGCGACGAACTCGCCGCCCGGCTTGAGGCTGGCGACGACCGGCGTGCGCTCCGCGATCACGTCGAAATCGTCGATCGTCAGGTCGATCCCGAGCTCTCGGGCAATCGCCAGCAGGTGCAGCACGCCGTTCGTCGACCCCGCTGTCGCGGCAATCGCGGCAATGGCGTTCTCGATCGACTTGCGAGTGATGATCTCCGACGGGCGGACGTTGCTGCGAACGAGCTCCATCGCGAGCGCGCCAGCCCGCTCGGCAGCGGCGGTCTTCTCGCCGAGCACCGCCGGAATCCCGCTGAGCCGGCTGGGGCTGATCCCAAGGAAGTCGAGCGCGGTCGCCATCGTGTTGGCCGTGAACTGGCCACCGCACGCCCCGGCGCCCGGGCACGCCACGCTCTCGAGCTCGTGGAGCTTGCTCGCGGACATCGCGCCGACCGCATGGGCGCCGACGCCCTCGAACACATCCTGGATCGTGACGTCGCGCCCCTCGAACCGCCCGGGCGCAATCGAGCCGTTGTAGAACACGAGGCCGGGAATGTCGAGCCGGGCAAGCGCCATCGCGCCGGCGGGAATGGTCTTGTCGCAGCCCACGATGATGACGATCCCGTCGAAGTGGTGACCGCGGGCGACGAGCTCGATCGAGTCGGCGATGACCTCGCGGGAGACCAACGAGCCCCGCATGCCCTCAACGCCCATCGTAACGCCATCCGACACCGACACGGTGTTGAACTCCATCGGCGTGCCGCCGGCCTCGCGAATCCCCTTCTTCACCCACTGCGCAAGCTCGCGTTGGTTGAAGTTGCAGGGCATCGTCTCGATCCACTCCGTCGCGATACCGACGATCGGGCGGGCGAGATCGTCATCGGTGAACCCCACCGCCTTCAGCATGGCTCGTGCGGCGGCCCGCTCGAACCCGTCGGTCATCACCGCGCTGTTGCGCTTCGCAGGATCGCTGGGGCGCTCGTACGGGTTCGTGCCCATCAGTCCGAGTCTACGCGTCCTCGGCTGGACGCATGGTCATGGCCGAGCGCAGCGACCGCTCGACCTGGACGGCACGCCGCGCGGTCAGGCGCGGGCAACGGGGAGCCCCAAACGACACCACTCGCTCCACGAGCCGGCATAGAGCCGGGCGTCGGGCCGACCCGCCTGCGCCAGCGCCAGCAGGACGACACAGGCGCTCACACCGGAGCCGCAGTAGACGGCCACCTCATCCGCCTCGACTGCCCTCTCCGGCAGACCGGCCGCGAAGACGTCCGCGAACGGGACGTTCAGCGCGCCCGGAATGTGACCTGCGACGGGATCGATCGGCTCGACCTCGCCGCGGTAGCGCTCAGACGCCCGCGCATCGAGCACAACCAGGTCGTCGCTGCCCAGCCGGCTCTGGATCTCCCCCGCGTCGATCGTCGCAGCCTTGGGCTGACCGGGCACGAACGTCCCAGCACGGATGTCCTCGACACCGCAGGCGCGGTCGCCGAGCCACGCGCTCATGCCGCCGACGAGCACAGCGACGTGCTCGTGCCCGAAGTGCCGCAGGAGCCACCACAGCCGGGCCGCGCCCGCGAGCGACCCGTCGTCATAGGCCAGCACGCCGCCGTCCTGATCAATCCCAGCGGCTGAAGCAGACCGCGCAAAGTCCTCAGCGGCTGGGAGCGGGTGCCGTCCCGCCGAGGGTGCGCGCGACAGGTCTGAGAGATCGTCCTCGAGGTCGAGGAAGCTCGCGTCGGGAAGGTGCTTGGCGAAATACAGCGCGCGTCCCCGAGACGGGTCGGCGAGATCGAAGCGACAGTCGATGAGCTGGTACCTCATCGAGACGTCGTCTCAACACCACCCGAGGCGACAGGCAGCGCGAGCACCCGGGCGTCGGGGAAGCGCCGGTCGAGCTCCTCTGCACACCGCGCCGCCTCTGACACCCACGCCCAGACGACTGCCGTCGGGCCCGACCCGGAAATTGTGACTCCGGCCGCTCCGGTGGGAAGCTCTGCACGGATCGGCCCGTAGACAGGGGAAAGTGGTCCTCGATATGGCTCGTGGAGCCGGTCGTCGAACGCCTGCACGAGCAGATCGGCCGACCCGCTCGCGAGTCCTGCACCGAGGAGCGCCGCGCGCCCAACCGTGTGCGATGCATCGGCATGTCTCACCTGCTCTGGCAAGGCATCGCGAGCTGCGCGCGTCGACACGGTCTCCGCGGGGATAACCGCGATCGCACTGAGAGGGACGTTGTCGGCAATCCGAGCCGCACGGGCTCGATCCGACTCGTCGCGCCAGCTGAGGCACACGCCGCCGTACACGGCCGGGGCGAGGTTATCCGGGTGCCCCTCGAGCGGCAGCCCGAGCTCGAGCAGCCGGCCCGGCTCGACCTCGCCACCGCCCGCCACCGCGCCGGCCGCAAGGCCTAGAGCGATGGTTGCCGCGCTCGAACCCAGGCCGCGCGCGAGGGGGATGCCATTTCGAAACACGAGGCGCCTCGCCTGGCCTGCGGCGAGCAGCCTGAACGCGCGCACGCCGAGGTGCCCTTCGCCCGCCTGCAGCTCGTCCGCGCCTTCACCGTGCACCTCGATGCCATCGCCACCTGACACCTCAAGCTCGTTCCAGAGGTCGAGCGCAACACCGACGCAGTCAAAGCCGGAGCCCAGGTTCGCGGTGGACGCGGGCGCGCGGATGAGAAGGCTGCCGCTCATCGTGTGCCCCGCCTCAGGTGCCGATCGCTGCCTCGGCGATCGCGTCGGGCTCCGGATCGACCTGAATCGGCGGCAGGGTCGAGCGCTCGACCGTCCGCGGATCCTTGAGGCCGTGCCCGGTCACGATGCAGACGGCAACCGACCCCTTCAGGATGTCGCTTTGGCTGAGCACGGCGAGGCTGGCGGCGGAGGAAGGCTCGCAGAAAACGCCCTCGCGCTCGGCGAGCTCACGCCAGGCGGCGAGGATCGCGTCGTCCGTGAGCGTCACCGTAGCCCCTCCTGACCCTTCGATCGCACGCTGTGCGTACTTCCGGTGCACTGGCTCCGTGATGCGGATCGCGCTGGCAACCGTGCCGCCTCGATCCTGCGCCTCGCCGGCGAGGATGAGCGGCGTGCCAGCGCCCCACTCGTCGAACCCGATCCCGTAGGCTCGCGTGTTGCCGCCGCCGCCGTAGGGCAGCGCCAGCACGTCGGGTGGCGCACCCAGCTCCTCGACGATCTCGAAGGCAGCGGTCTTCTGCCCTTCAAGCCGATACGGGTTGAGCGAGTTGACGAGCGCGTGCGTCCCGCGCGCCGCCAGCTCGCGCGCGGCGGCCAGCGCCTGGTCGAAGTTGCCGCGCACCTCCATCACCTGCGCCCCGACAGCCCTGGCCTGCGCGAGCTTGCCAAGAGCGACGGCCCCCGCCGGCTGAAGGATCACGGTCGCCAGACCTGCGCGAGCGGCGTAGGTGGCTGCCGAGGCGGCGGTGTTCCCCGTCGAGGCGCAGATCACAACCTGCACTCGCTCCTCCAATGCCTTCGAGACCGCGATGGTCATGCCCCGGTCCTTGAAGCTCGCGGTCGGGTTCATGCTCTCGAGCTTCAGGTACACATCGAGGCCGAGGCGCTCTGAGATCCGGTTGGCCCGAATCAGCGGGGTCGAGCCCTCTCCCAGGCTCACAACCGGCGTCGAGTGACCGATCGGCAGTCGATCTCGGTAACGGTCAGCCAGGGCCGGCGGCACGTCGCGACAATATCGCGAGACCGGCGGCTGCGCCTGGCCAGAACGAGCCGATCAGTCCTCAGACCCGCGGGGCCCGTGCTCCGACCGCCGCGGCTCGTCTGTCCCTGCCTGCTCGGCGCATCGCCCCCACCGGCCGCCAACCGCGGCCGCAGCAGCCAGGAGCACCCAGCCGGAGCGACCGCTGGCCTCCACATCATCGCGGCGCGGTGAGCCGACGCTGGGTCGCGTCAGGACCGGCCAAGCCCGGCCACCCCTCGGTCAGAGATGACCGGGAGGGCCGACGGGGTTGCGCGCGCCTCTTCCATCGCAGCGATCTCAGCGATCGCAGACTCGAGCTTGCCCGTTGGCGCCTCGTGCGTCACCACGTGCAGGACCGCGCCATCAGGGAGCTGATGCTGGATCAGGCGCGCAACCGAGATCTCGTGCGCCGCCAGGCACTCCGCCACGCGGGCGAGGACACCGGCTCGGTCATCGACCTCGACCCGCATGTAGGCCGGTGTGCGCAGCTCTCCGCGCGGCAGGCGCCTCAGCCTGCGCCAGCAGGGATCGTTCTGGAGGAACCCCGTACCGGTCGTCCCGATCACCGAGACCATGTCGGCGACGACGGACGAGGCTGTCTCGCTCCCGCCTGCGCCAGGTCCTTCGAGCGTGATCTCTCGGATACCGTCGCCTTGGAGCATGACCGCGTTGAACGCTCCTTCGATCGCCGCCAGCGGATGGTGGCGGTCAACGAGCGACGGCCCAACGCGCACGTCCAGGGCGCCGTCGACTAGCGTCGCAGAACCGATCAGCCGCACGGCCAGCCCCATCTCCTGCGCCGCGCGCAGGTGGCTGGTCTCGATCTCGGTGATGCCCTCGAAGGGCACATCCGGAAGCGTGACGCGGGAGCCGAAGGCGATGCTTGCGAGGATCGCCATCTTCGCGGCTGCATCGGCGCCATCCACGTCTTCGGTGGGGTCGGACTCCGCATAGCCAAGGCGCTGCGCCTCTGCGAGGGCGTCGGCATAGGAGGAGCCGTTCTCCATCTCGGTGAGGATGTAGTTGGTCGTGCCGTTGACGATGCCGAGCACGCGGTGCACGTTCGAGACGACGAGCGACTCCCGAAGCACCTTGATCACGGGAATCGCCGCGCAGACCGATGCCTCGAACCGCAGCTGCACCCCAGCGCTCGATGCGGCCGCGAACAGGTCGGACGCTCGCTGCGCAACCAGCTGCTTGTTGGCGGAAACGACGTGCTTGCCGGCCCGGAGAAGCTCGAGGACGTAGTCGGCGGTCGGCTGGACGCCCCCCATCACCTCGGCAACAACGGCGATGTCCGGGTCGTCGCGAACCTCCTCGAACGAGCGGGTGAGGATCTCCCCGTCTGGCTGAAAGCCCCGATCCTTGAGCGGATCGCGCACGAGCGCCTTGACCACGCGCAGCCGGTGACCGGTCGCGCGCTCGATGTCGTCGGCGTTCTCGGTCAGCAGGCGGTCGACGGCGGAGCCGACAGTCCCATACCCAAGCAGGCCGACCGAGACATCAACGGAAGCCACAGGATTCCGCCGGCGGTTTACACCTTCTGCATCAGCGCGCGGAGCTCCTTGCCGACCTGCTCGAGGCGCAGGTCGCTCTCGGTCGCGCGCTGGCGCTTCAGGTTCGACTCGCCTTCCTCCATCTCGGCAATCCACTCCTTGGCGAACTGGCCGTTCTGGATGTTCTCCAGCACCCTCTTCATATTCCTGCGCACCCGCTCGTCGATGACGACGGGACCGCGCGAGTAGTCGCCGTACTCAGCCGTATCAGAGATCGAGTAGCGCATGTACGACAGGCCGCCCTCGTAGATAAGGTCGACGATGAGCTTCAGCTCGTGCAGCACCTCGAAGTAGGCAATCTCCGGCTGGTACCCGGCGTCGACGAGCGTGTCGAAGCCCGCCTTGACAAGCTCGGAGACACCGCCGCAGAGCACCGACTGCTCGCCGAAGAGGTCGGTCTCGGTCTCCTCGGCAAACGTCGTCTCAAGCACGCCGGCCTTGTGGGCCCTCAGCCCGGCGGCGTATGCGAGCGCCACATCGCGGGCGTTCCCACTCGCATCCTGGGCGACCGCGATCAGGGCCGGAGTGCCTTTCCCCTCCGTGAAGATCCGCCGCACGATGTGACCCGGCCCTTTCGGCGCCACCATGACGACGTCATGGCTTGCCGGGGGCTTGATGCGGTCGTAGTGCACGTTGAATCCGTGCGCGAAGAGCAGGACGGCACCCGGCTCGAGGTTCGGCGCGATCCACTCGCCGTAGACCTGCGGCTGATGCTGATCGGGGAGCAGCAGCGAGACGAGCTGTGCGCCCCGCACGGCGTCGGGGATCGTCTGCACGCTCAAGCCCGCCTCCTCCGCCTCCGCCCACGAGGGACTGCCCTCGCGCAGACCGACAGTGACGTCCACACCGGAGTCGTGCAGGTTGAGGGCATGGGCATGCCCCTGGCTTCCGAAACCGATGACCGCAACCTTGCCTGAGAGCAGGCCAACGTCACCGGAGGTGATGATCTTCGCCATGAAGCGTTGTCCTTTCGCTCGTTTCGCTCGCGCGCGCAGCCTACAGGCAGCGCGGGCGCGAGGCGGCTCCCACCCCACACCGGCAAGAGCGAGAGCCGAGGCTCGCTGGAGCTCTCAGCGCACGCATGGGAGCACTGTCTGCGGGCCCGCCATCCGCGCGCTCGATCTCAGCGGAGGACGGCGAGCCGGCGCGGCGCAGGCCGGGCGGAGGCTCGAGCCAGGCCAACACGGCCCGTTCGAACGAGCTCCTTGATGCCGTGCGGACGGACCAGCTCTTCGAAGGAGGCCAGCTCCTCGGGCGTTCCAACCACCTCGAAGATCAGCGCGTCGGCGCCGAGGTCAGCAACCCGGGCGTTGAAGACCTCCGCGACCGAGATCAGCTCGGCCCGCTTGCCGGGCGGCGCGGCAACCTTGACGAGCAGGAGCTCCCGCTCGAGCGCCTCGTCCGGTGGAAGCTCCTGGACCCGCAGTACGTTGACGAGCTTGTGCATCTGCTTCTGGATCTGCTCGAGCGACCGGTCGGAGCAGTCGACACGCAGCGTGATGTGCGAGACGTCAGGACGCTCGGTTGGCCCAACCGCCAGGCTCTCGATGTTGAACCCCCGCCGGGCAAACATGCTCGCGATCCGCGCCAGCGCGCCCGGCTTGTTCTCGACCATGACTGAGACCGTGTGCCGCATCGACTTAGAGGGGACGGGCCACTTTGGCGTCCTCACCCTCCTCGAACTCGATCAGGTCGAGCGCGGCGGCGCCCGCCGGGATCATCGGGAAGCACTGCTCCTGCGGATCGACGCGAAAGTCGATCACCGAGGTTCGGTTCGAGTCGAGCGCCGCTTGGAGCGCGCCCTCGACTTCATCCTCAGCGCTGACCGTAAACCCTGCGCAGCCGTAGGCCTCGGCGAGCATCGCGTAGTCCGGCACCTGGTGGGTGAGATGGACGTGCGAGAGGCGGTCATCGAAGAAGAGGTTCTGCCACTGCTGCACCATGCCCAGGTAGCCGTTGTTGATGAGCACAACGACGATCGGGAGCTGCTCGAGCGCAGCTGTCGCAAGCTCCTGGCAGGTCATTTGGAAGCAGCCGTCGCCGTCGACGCAGATCACGGTCGCCTCGGGCCGGGCCGCCTTGGCGCCAACCGCTGCCGGAATCCCGTAGCCCATCGTCCCAAGACCGCCCGACGTGATGAAGCTGCCCGGCCGCTCGCAGAGCAGGTACTGCATCGCCCACATCTGGTGCTGGCCGACACCGGTCGTGAAGACGACATCTCGGCCCGCAGTCATGTCCTGAAGGAGCTCCATCACGCGCTGGGGCTTTAGCGTCTCCCTGCCCGGTGCGTACTTCAGCGGGAACTCGGCTCGCCAGTCGCGGATCTGCTGGATCCATGCGTCGGGGCGCCGTCCCTCGCCCTCGGCGTGGAGCCGGACCAGCTCGACCGCGAGGTCTCGCAAGACATCCTTGAGCGGCCCGACGACGGGGACGTCCGCGTGGCGGAGCTTGCCGATTTCGGCCGCGTCGATGTCGAGGTGGATCACCTCGGCGCCAGGGGCGAAGGCCGCCAACTTGCCCGTGACACGGTCGTCGAAGCGAGCGCCGCAGGCAACGAGCAGGTCGGCCTTGTTCATGGCCCAGTTCGACCACTTCGGGCCGTGCATACCCGGCCAGCCGAAGTGCAGCGCGTGCGTCTCGGGGAACGCGCCCTTGCCCATCAGCGTGGTGACCACCGGCAGGCCTCCGACCTCGGCCAGCTCGCGCAGCTCGTCGCAGGCGTCGGCGTTCAGCGTGCCGCCGCCGACGTAGAGCACCGGCTGCTCGGCCCGGGCGATGCGCCTCGCCGCCTCCTTGATCTGCTTCGCATGGCCGCGCTTGGGAGGACGCCAGCCCGGGAGGTCGACGTCCGCCGGGTAGGTGAAGTCGAGCTCGGCCTCCTGCACGTCGCGAGGAATGTCGATCAGGACCGGCCCGCTCCGACCGGTGCGCGCGATGTGGAAAGCCGCCTTGATCACGTTTGGGATCTCCGCGACGTGCTGGACGAGCCACGAGTGCTTGACGATCGGGATCGTCACCCCGGTGATGTCGCACTCCTGGAACGCGTCTGTGCCGATCAGGGTGGTTCTGACCTGGCCGGTGATGCAGACGAGGGGTGTCGAGTCCATCCAGGCATCGGCGATCGGTGTGACGAGGTTCGTCGCACCGGGACCGGACGTCGCGATCGCCACGCCGACGCGACCGGACGCCCGAGCGTACCCCTGTGCCATGTGGCCTGCGCCCTGCTCATGGCGGGCAAGCACGTGGCGAACCGTCGTTCCGCGCGCGAACGCGTCGTACGTCGGCAGGATCGCGCCACCCGGCAGGCCGAAGACGACGTCAACGCCTTCCGCCTCCAGCGATCGCAGCACGGCGTCCGAGCCCAACATCTTCATCGCCCTACCATCCTCTCACGTCGTCGTCCTTTCGGCCATCGGCTCGCAAACAGACGCACTGTTCCCGTCGTCCGCCTGTACGAGCGCGCCAGCCGGCGCGTGTGCAATCGGCTCCCCCTACCGGGGGAGGACGAGCTCGGTAACGACGATGAGACCACGTCGGGCACCGATTGATCCAGGTCGTGAGTCTCGGGAGCCTCTCATCGTCTCCCTGAAGTGTTGCGAACCGGAGCCGCCGCGTCAAGCGGCACGTGACCGGAGCATCACGGCCGATCTCGACGCTCCCGCCTGCGCTTGACTTGGCCGCACGCAGCTCCGTAAGCTGGGCCGTTGGAATGGCTCGCCTCCCAGGCTCTCGCACTCGGTCTCGCCGAGCGCTCCCTGCCAGCAGGCGCGGACGTCCTGCCTCGTAGCCGGCCGGCCCGTCGACCGGCACGCCGCTGAGAGTCCCGTGCAGCAGGTCGCTCGGCGGAGAACACCGCTCTGACTATGACCAAACCATGACCCGCACGACCCTCCACGACACGACGGCCGAGCGCGACGCCTGCGGCATCGGCTTCGTCGCGCGCGCTGACGGCAAGCCGTCGCGGGAGATCATGGAGCTCCTCCTGCAAGGGCTGTGCCGTGTGCGGCACCGCGGCGCTACCGCAGCCGACCGCAAGACCGGTGACGGCGCAGGCCTCCTGTTCCCCATCCCAGAGACGCTCCGGCCACGAGACGACGCGGGCCTCGCGATGGTCTTTCTCCGCGAGGAGGGGGCTCGAGAGCGGCTCGAGAGCGCATGCCGGACCGAGGGCCTGGAGCCACAGGGCTGGCGAGAGGTTCCCATCGACATCGACGCGCTCGGGGCGGAGGCAGCGGAGAGCCTGCCGAGAATCGAGCAGCTTGCGTTTACGCGAGGCGAGAACCTCTACGAGGAGCGAGCGGAGTGGGCCGCGTACCGGGCCCGACGCCGAATGGAGCGCGAGCGCGGCGCCTACATCGCCTCCATGTCGTTCAACGTCGTCACGTACAAGGCGCTGACGGCAGCCGATGAGCTTGCGCACTTCTACCTCGACCTGGGCCGGTCGGACATCGAGGTGCCGCTGGGGGTCTTCCACCAGCGGTTCTCGACGAACACGGCACCGTCGTGGGAGCGGGCACAGCCGTTCCGCACGCTCGGCCACAACGGGGAGATCAACGCCATCCAGGGAAACGTGAACTGGATGCGCGCCAGAGAGGGAAACTTCGGGTCGGCCGACGACGAGCTCTACCACCCCGTCCTCGACGTCAGGGGATCGGACTCCTCGATGCTCGATAACGCGCTCGAGTTCCTCATGCACGGAGGCCGTGATGTACGGCACGGCGTCTCGATGTTGATCCCGCCGGCGTGGGAGCACAACGAGGAGATGGACCCCGATGTGCGCAGCTTCTACCGCTACCACGCGGGTCTCGTCGAGCCGTGGGACGGACCGGCCGGTGTCGTCTTCACCGACGGGCGGATCGTCGGCGCGTCGCTCGATCGGAACGGCCTGCGGCCGCTCCGGTTCGCAGTGACCGATGACGGGCACGTCGCCTGCACCTCCGAGGCCGGCTCGGTTGTCTTCTCCGGCCACGGACGCGTCCGTCGAGGCAAGCTCGGCCCCGGGCAGATGATCTCCGTCGATCCGGTGAGGGGCATCGAGCTCGACGAGGCCATCAAGAAGCGCCTCGCATCGCGCCAGCCCTACTCGGTGTGGGTCGGGGAGGGGCTCGTCCGCGGCTCGAACGGTGAGCCGGCGCCCGTCCCCGAGGAGGACCTGCTGCAGGAGCAGATCAGGTTCGGCTACACGCGCGAAGAGCTGACGATGTTCCTCCGTCCGATCGGACAGACAGGTCATGACCCGACGTACTCGATGGGCGATGACACGGCGCTGACCCCGCTCGCCGGACGCGCACGCCCCCTCTACCACTACTTCAAGCAGCGGTTCGCCCAGGTCACGAACCCGCCGATCGACCACCTGCGCGAGCTGTTCGTCATGTCCAAGCGGGTGGTGCTGGGCAGCCGTGCACCGCTCTTCGCTGACGGCCCCGAGGTCGCGGGCGGGATCGAGCTCGAGAGCTTCTTCCTGTTTCCCGACGCGCTCGAGCAGCTCTCGTTCGTCCCGATCGACGCGACGATGGCACCGAGCGAGTCGCTGGAGGAGGCCTGCCACCGGGTCGCCTACGAAGCCGAGGACGCAGTCCGGGCAGGCGCCGGCATGCTGCTCATCAGCGATACGCGACCCGATCAAGCGCCGATCCCCATGCTCCTCTCGCTCGGGTCGGCACACCAGCGCCTGCTCCGGACGGAGCTGCGGACGAAGGCGACGCTGCTCGTCGACACGAACGAGGCCCGTGAGGTCCACCACTTCGCCTGTCTGCTGGGCTACGGAGCCGAGGCGATCTGCCCGAGGCTGGCGCTCGCAACGCTCGCCCAGCTGGCCGCGCAGGACAAGATCGGTGGCGATCGACCGTCGCCCGAAGAAGCGCAGCTGCGCTTCAAGCAGACCATCGAGGACGGCGTCCTAAAGGTGATGTCGAAGATGGGCATCTCCGATGTCGCGAGCTACCAGGGCGCGCAGATCTTCGACACGATCGGCCTCGCCGAGGGGGTCGTCAAGCTGGCCTTTACCGGCACGCCATGCCCGATCGGCGGCATCGGCTTCGAGGAGCTCGAGCGCGAGCTCCGCGACCGCATGCGCGCGGTGGAAGCCGAGAAGCCCCGGCTCGAGAATCCCGGCTACTACAAGTGGCGCAAGAGCGGGGAGCCCCATGAGACCTCGGGTGAGGTCGTCGACTCGCTGCACGAGTTGCTCGCAGCGCACGCCCTCCAGAAGGCGGTTGCCGAAGGTGATGGATTCACCATCGAGCCGCAGGCGTGGGAACAGTACGAGCAGTTCGCCGCTCTCGTCAACGACCGTGAGCCGATGGAGCCCCGCGACCTGCTGGAGCTCGTCCCAACCCGAGCGCCCCTTCCGCTCGAGGCGGTCGAGCCGGTCGAGACAATCGTCAAGCGGTTCTCGGGCGGGGCGATGTCGCACGGCGCGCTGTCGGCGGAGGCGCACGAGACGATCGCGGTGGCGCTCAACCGCCTCGGAGCCAAGGCCAACACCGGCGAGGGGGGCGAAGCCCCCGACCGCTACCGAGATGCGCGAAACTCACCGATCAAGCAGGTCGCCTCCGGGCGCTTCGGCGTCACACCGGAGTACGCGGTGTACGCGCAGGAGCTGCAGATCAAGATCGCGCAGGGCTCGAAACCCGGTGAGGGCGGCCAGCTGCCCGGGCACAAGGTCTCGGTCGAGATCGCGCAGCTCCGTCACACGGTGCCGGGTGTCGCGCTGATCTCGCCGCCGCCTCACCACGACATCTACTCGATCGAGGACCTCGCCCAGCTCATCTTCGATCTCAAGCAGGTGAACCCGGACGCCGCGGTCTCGGTGAAGCTCGTAGCCGAGTCGGGTGTCGGCGTGGTCGCAGCAGGCGTGGCGAAGGCGCTCACAGACGTCGTCCATATCGCCGGCGCCGACGGCGGGACGGGGGCCAGCCCGCTCACATCGATCAAGAACGCGGGGGCTCCCTGGGAGCTCGGTCTCGCCGAGACGCAGCAGGCGCTCGTCGCCAACCGGCTACGGGGGCGCGTGCGGCTGCGGGTTGACGGCGGCTTCAAGACGGGCCGCGACGTGCTCATCGCCGCCTTGCTGGGCGCCGACGAGGTGAGCTTCGGAACCGCCCTCCTCTTGGCAGAGGGGTGCATGATGGTTCGCTCGTGCCATGTCGACACCTGTCCCGTCGGCATCGCGACGCAGAGACCCGAGCTGCGCGAGAAATACGCCGGGACACCCGAGATGGTCATGCAGTACCTCGTGCTCGTCGCCCAGGAGACGCGCCTGCTCTTGGCGTCGCTCGGCCTGCGGACCTTCGAGGAGGCGATCGGACGAGTCGATCTGCTCCGCCAGCGCGTGACACACAACCCTCGTGCGGACGTGCTCGACCTCGACCCACTCCTCGCCGACGGCCGCACGGCAGACGACGACGCTCTGTCCTTCGTCGAAGATCCTCACATCGAGCCCGCAGGGTCCGAGCTCGGCAGACAGCTGGCCGCGGATGCCGCGCCGGCGCTGCACGGATCCAGTGCACTCGAGCTCGCGTACCCGATCGGCAACATCGACCGCGCGGTTGGTGCCCGCCTCGGCGGCATCATCGGTCGCCGCTACGACCAGTCGACGCCGCCCGGATCGGTCACAGCGCGGTTTGAGGGCGTCGCCGGCCAGAGCTTTGGCGCGTTCCTGACCGACGGCATCGAGCTCCAGCTCACCGGTGAGGCAAACGACTACGTCGGCAAGGCCATGGGCGGTGGGCGCATCGTGATCCGCCCGCCGAGCGACGATGCCGGCTCGCCGGTGCTGCTTGGCAACACCGTCCTCTACGGAGCGACGGGCGGCGAGCTCTACTGCGCCGGCGCGGCAGGCGAGCGCTTCTGCGTGCGCAACTCGGGCGCGATCACCGTCGTCGAGGGAACTGGCGACCACCCATGCGAGTACATGACGGGCGGGACAGTCGTGATTCTCGGCCCCTGGGGATTCAACCTCGGAGCCGGGATGACGGGAGGCCAGGTCTTCGTCTACGACCCCGATCGACGGATCAACCAGCGCCTCAACCATCAGCTCGTGACAGCCAGCCGCTTGAGGCAGAACGAGTCGGAGACGCTGCACGACCTCCTAAAGCGCCACGTGCAGCTCACCGACTCGACGCTCGGCGCTCGGCTGCTTCGGCACTGGCTCGAGTCGGCTCGGCAGTTCTGGCACGTCGCCCCACGAGACCAGGTCGCTCGAATCGAGAGTGCCGCCGAGGGCACGATCGCGGGCCGCCCCTGACCCGCTGGTTCCTACCGGCCGACGCATGTCTCACCTCCCCCAGCCCGCGAGCCCACTTAACGCCCTCCCGAACCTGAGGACACCACGGCGCTCCCCGTCAGAACTCCTCCTGTGCGATGTCACCCTCCGCGAGGGCGAACAGAGCCCGGGGGTCTCCTTCTCGAGCGCGCAGAAGGTCGATCTCGCCCTGGCGCTTGAAGCGGCCGGCGTCCGCCAGATCCAGGTCGGCTATCCGGGACGCTTCGAGCGCGACATGAACGCGACGAAGGCGATCTGCTCGGCGCTCACGCACGCTGCGGCCGAGGTGGTGGCACTCGCTTTCGTCCCCGACTGGGAGGCCGAGATCAGTGCCTGCTTGGAGAGCGAGGCCGCAGTCGTCAACGTCGTCTATCGAGCCTCCGACAGGCTGCACGCGCTCCTCGGCGTCACCCGTGAGACGGTGCTACGCCGTGTCGACAGCGCGATCCGGCTCGCGGCGAGCGGCGAGGCAACGGTTGCGTTCACGCCGAGCGATGGCACGCGGGCAGATCACGACTTCCTGTTGCGCATGTGGGAGGTCGCGGCCGAGGCCGGGGCGGACCGACTCTACGTCGCCGACTCGGTGGGCGCCGCCACCCCCGAGCTGATCGCGAGCCTCGTCGAACGGGCGCGATCGGTGGGCGAGACACCCATCGGCGTGCACTGCCACAACGACTTCGGGATGGTCGTCGCCAACACGTGCACCGGGGTCATGGCCGGTGCGAGCTTCGCCGACGTTGCCGTCAACGGCCTAGGCGACCGGGCGGGGAACGCGCCGCTCGAGGAGGTGGCCACAGCGCTCGAGCTGCTCTACGAGCTGGAGAGCGGGATCGACCTCACCAAGCTCACCAACCTCTCAGAGCGTTTCGCTACGGCCGCCGGTCGAGCCGTGGCGCCCAACAAGCCGGTCACAGGACACGACGTCTTCGCGCACACCCTGCCAACTCACGTCGCGGCAATCGAAGCCGACGCGCGAGCAATCCAGCCGTTCGAGCCCGAGCTGGTAGGGAACAGGCAACGCATCGATTCTCGGCCGGATGGGACAGCACCCTGAGCGCGCCCTGCTTGCAGAGGATGCCGCGCCTGGATGCCGCGCCTCCTACCGCCGCGCCTCCTCCCGCGACAGCCAGCGCGCGATCTTCAGGGCGGCCCCACCCAGGACGCCACCGACGATCGCGTCGAGGATGTAGTGATTCCCGGTGACGAACACGATGAACGAGACCAAGAGCGCGTACACCCTCCCGAGCGCCCTCACCCGGCGGCGCGGGCTCGTCTGGGCAAGGCCGTATCCCGTGACGACCGCATAGGCCACATGAATGCTCGGCATGGCGGCAATCGGATCGTAGAGCTTCCCGATCGGACTCGATTCGAGGTCGACGCCGCTCACGTCCGCGATCGTGTCGACGATGTAGTCGAGCTTGCGCGGCGGCGCGCACGGGAAGAACAGGAACGCGGGCAGCGCTCCCAGCGTCGCGAGCGACGTCGCCCGCCTCAGCCGGTGATAGGCGGGATGGCGACGCCGGAACAACGAGATCAGCCACCCCACTGTGAGACCCACGTTCAGCACCGCATAGGCAGCATTCAGCGCATGCAGCAGGCGCGGGTACGGGAGCACGAGCCTCTGCAGATGAGGCTCGACATGGATGCCCGTGCGGTCCTCGAGCTGGGCGACGCGCTCCGCATTCCGGATCGCCTGCCGCTTGCCCCGCTCGTTCACGACGGCTTGGCGAACGCACAGGTACAGGCCGTAGACGGCCAGGCCCATAACGACCTCACAGACGGTGGAGAATGTAGGCTCGCGTTTTTGTGAGAACACGATGGACGTTCCGTCCGTGACAGAAAAGGGCGCCCCGCCCGAGGCCGAGCGAGCAGTCTCCAAGGCTACCTGGCGCCAGACGGCACTAAGGTTCGCGATCGGTTCGGTCGCGACCGGCGCATTCCTCTGGCTCTTCCTTCGGCAAGCAGCAATCGGCGATGCCTGGCGCGAAATCCGCAAGCTGCCAGGTTGGTCAATCGCCGGATCGGTCGGTTTCGTCGTCGTGAACTCGGCGTTTATCGCGCTTCGCTGGCGCTACCTCTTCGCGGCCGCTCGGTATCAGACCTCGACGCCCCGCCTGTTCGCGATCTTCTGCGTCGGGGCGGGCGCGAACAACGTCCTTCCTGCGCGCGGAGGTGACCTCCTACGCATTGCCGCCACCAGCCAGCAGTTCAAGGTTCCCGCGTTCGTGGCAGTTGGGACGCTGTTCGCGGAGCGTCTCCTCGACGGCCTCGTTCTGTCGGTGTGGATCCTGATGGGTGCACTCATGATCGGCGAGTCAGGCGTTCTCCTGCTGGCCGGTGTGGGCCTGTCGGCAGGCACCGCGCTCGGAATGGTGCTCGTTGGGCTCGCCGCCCGCCGCCCCGAGGACACCGAGACGTTCGTGTGGCGCCTCACCGGGCGGCTTCCTCCTCGCTGGCGGCAGCGGATCGGACGTGCCATGGCGAACTTCGTGCTCGGCCTGGGAGCCTTCCGACAGCGCAAGCACCTCTCCCGGGTGCTATGGACATCGGTCGCGATCTGGCTCGCCAACTTCGGGCTCTACGTCCTCCTCGGTAAGAGCTTCGGCGTCGAGCTCGGCGTAGGCGGCTACTTCCTGCTGGAAGGAGTCGGCAACCTCGCCCTCGGCGTGCCCGCAACCGCCGCTGGGCTGGGCAGCTTCGACTACCTCACGCTCGTGAGCGCCAAGGAGCTCGGCGTCTCTGACGAGCTCGCCACGCCCTACGTGCTGACCGTCCACGCCATGGTCGTGTTGCCCGTGACGATCCTCGGCCTGCTTTGCCTCAAGAGCGCCTTCCCCCGCGCGTTCTCGTCGATCGGGAACTGGATGCGCAGCCGCTAGGCGCCTCGGGATGCGCGCTTTCCGGGCTGACGAGGTTCTCCGAGCCGGGCGCGCCCACCAGGTGCTCCAGGATCCGCGGCCGCTCGGTGCCTCGGCCGCGGGGTGCAGCTAGGTGACCCGCCCACGGGTTGGAGCTAGGTGCTCCTTCGGCTGTAGCGGTTCTCGCCAAAGGGCAGCACGGGGTTGCCTCTC
>JAPOVR010000104.1 GCA_026708005.1 Actinomycetes bacterium | reverse complement strand
CGTCGTCGCCGAGGCACCCGAAGAAACACCCCCAGCCCCACCCATGCCCGGCGGCGGGGGCATGCCCGGGATGATGTAGGCGCATCTGGCTAATCGACGAGACGGGGAGGGGCAGCGCGCTGCCCCTCCGTCGTTCTGGGACGTCCGGCTCGGGCTGATGCTGCCACGCCGAGTGAAGCGGCGCCAGGCGCGCGCCGGCTGCCGCAGCGCCCGGCTAACCGGTGCCGTGAGCCTTGCTGGACCGCACGGCCATGAGCTTCTCACGACGCCAAGTTCGGATCGCCGTTCTGTCCAGGCAGCGCAGCTTGGAGAGCTGGCGCGCACAGTTGGAGCCGTTTCGTGACGCTTCTGTGACAGTCCACTGCAGCCCCACGAGGTACCCTCCCCCGGTTGGGGGTGGGCTGCCTCTTTGCGCTGCGGCGGCGGGGCAGCCCCAGCGTCTCGACCAGGAGGCGCAGCGGCTGGGCAGCCGAGGGCCGCTCGATAACGTCCTCCCGGGCCTCCCTCTCGGCCCGCCTGAGGTTCCCTGGAGTTTGGGCAAGCGGCCTGCCTCCCCAAGACAGCCCGGCCGGCCTGACAGTCCTCCGGCTGCGGGCTCGCTCTAGCCTCCCGGCCGCACCTGTAACGGCCGCGCTGGGGTTGTGGTCACCCGCGGTCGGCGGCGAACGACCGGTCGAGCTCGCGGAGCCCGGCGAGCAGGGCGTCGGCCGCTTCAGCGCACTGATCGGGCGAGGTCCACTCGTCTGGGTGGTGGCTGAGGCCGCCGCGAGACGGCGCAAAGATCATGCCGACCGGCGCGATCAGCGAGATCAGCGAAGTGTCGTGGCCGCCCCAGCTCGGGAGTTGCATCGCACGGACGCCGATCGAGGTGCACCCGCGCTCCAAGGCCTGAACGATGCGCTCGTCGGCTGCCACGGTGTCGAGCCGGGAACGCTCGCGGATGTCCACGTTGAGGCCTCGTGCCTTTGCAGCGGCTCGAGCCGTCTGGCCAACCTCGTCGAGCGCCGCGTCGCAGAGCCTGTGCGAGAGGGATCTGACCTCGAGAGACAGCTCGGCGCGCCCGGGAATGACGTTCGGCGCGTTCGGCTCGATGTGTGCCTTGCCCACCGTGGCGACAAGCTCCCCGCCCGAGGCACGGGCCGTGCGCTCGACAGCGAGCACGAGCTCGGCCGCCGCCGGCAGCGCGTCTTGGCGCACATCCATCGGCGTCGTGCCGGCATGGGAGGCGCGGCCGCTCAGGATCACGGAGACACGTCTGATCGATACGATTCCCGTCACGATTCCCACCGAGGCGCCTTCACGCTCAAGCACCGGACCCTGCTCGATGTGCAGCTCGAGGTAGGCCGCGACCGACCCCGGCGCCCGGCGTGCCTCGTCGATGCGGCGTGGATCGCCGCCCGCGAGGGGCAGTGCGTCGGCCAGCGTCTCGCCGTCGACGTCTGTTCGCTCGAGCAGCTGCTGGTTGAGCGTGCCGGCCCACGCACGGCTGCCAATGCAGGACGAGCCGTATGGGTTCGGCTCCTCCGCTGTGAAGTCGACGATCTCGAGCGGGTGGTTGAGGGTCTCGCCCGAGTCGGCCAGGGTGCGGGCAACCTCCAGCGCTGCGAGCACGCCAAGCGCGCCGTCGAATCGCCCGCCGCCCTCAACCGTGTCGATGTGCGATCCGAGCACGATTGGCGGAAGGCTTCTTGTCCGGGGGGTCGAGCCGATCACGGTGCCGACCGCGTCGCGGCGAACCACAAGCCCGGCCTCCTCCATGCGACCCACCAGCCAGTGCCGGGCCTCGGCGTAGGCAGGCCCGAACGCTCTCCTCGTAAAAGGCGTCGAGCCGAAGTCGATGATGCCCGCGAGCGCCTCGAGGTCCGACCAGAGCCGCGCGCCGTCAATTCGGTTCACTCGCATACCTCTATTCTCTCGCCACACGCCACACGCCACACGCCACACGCCACACGCCGCACGGCTGAGGATGCTTGGGCTGAGGCCTGCGCGAGAGGCGATCTCCGGGCCGACGACGAGAAAGAGCACGCACATGGGCTTGACAGAGCAGATGAGCAGGCTCGACGGCAAGACGGCGCTCGTGACCGGGGCGAGCTCAGGCATCGGCCGAGGCATCGCTGCGGCGATGGCGGAGGCCGGCGCGGATGTTTTGCTTCACGGCCGCGATGAGGGCCGTCTTGCGGAGGCGGCCGATGCGATCCGCTCGAACGGTGCTTTCGTGCGCCACCGTCGTTGCTGAGCTCACGGCCGACTCCGCGCCGGCGCAAATCGTTGACGCTGCCGTTCACGCCTTCGGCAAGATCGACGTCCTCGTCCACAACGCGGGCATCTTCGAGGCCCTGCTGTGTGCCGACACCCCGATCGAGAGCTTCGACCGGCAGTGGGCCGTCAACGTGCGCGCGCCTTTTGCGCTCACAGGGGCGGCCTTGCCGCATCTGCAACCTGGGGGCTCCGTGATCTTCATCTCGTCGATCACGGGCCTCAGGGGCTTCCCGAACGCCTCCGCCTACTGCGCGACGAAGGGGGCGGCTGAGCAGCTGACCCGGGTGCTCGCGGTCGAGCTCATCGAGCACGGCATCCGCGTGAATGCCATCGCGCCCGGCAACATCCGCAAGCCGATGAACGGGCACCTGCTTGCGGATGATGCCTACATGCAGTCCATGCTTGACTCGACGCCGGCCCGCGCCATCGGCGAGGTTGAGCAGACTGCGCCGCTCGCCGTGCTTATTGCCCCAGAGGCTGGGAGCTTTATGGTCGGCGAGAGCGTGCTGGTCGACGGCGGCTGGATGGCCGGCTAGCCTCCGCGCTCCTTCAAGCAGGGCCTTCCTGGCCGGAGCCATCGCAAGGGGTGCCCCAGGCGTCTGCGTCTCACGCCGGCTGCGTACGGCAGCGCGTCCACCATCCACGTCGTGTCCACGCCAGGCGGCGCAACCGCGACGGCGCCCCGGTCAGACGGCGCAACCACGGCGGATTGGCGCGCTTTCATGACACTTCATGCGCAATTCGTGCGCCTTTCTGGGCTACCCTCCCCCGGGTGGTGGGGAGTGGGCTGCTCTTTGGGGCGGCCCGGCCGGCGGCGCGGGCCGGCCTGGCTCGGCAGCTTGGCCCACCGCACGCATGGCGCCCCGCCCGGAATGCCGGAGAGGCCTGTGGAGCCGCCTCCGCAGCCGGGCATCACTCCTACGTACTCGAGCTCGCCTCCGGCAATCCGCGCCGCAATGCCGGTGCGGATCATGGTGCCACCTCGAGAGCTACGCCATGCCCGTGCCCAGGCAGCGCCTGAATCCACGAGCGAGCAGCCCGCCCGGGGTGCGTCAGCGAGCGAGCGTCAGACGGATGGACGCGCTTGGCGCCGCCGCCGGCCGCGTACCATCCCGACCAGCGCTCAGTTACCCATCCAACGCCTCAAGTGCACGCTTCGTGAGGATCGAGGCGAGGTGGGCGCGGTACTCGGCGCTGCCGTTCGTGTCGCTCGGCGGGCTGGTCCCGTTCGCAGCTTGCGCCGAGGCCGCCGCCGTGTCCGCTCCCGCGGCAAGAGCCTCCTCGACCCCGGCGGCGCGCAGCGGCGTTGCGCCCATGTTGGTGAGCGCGACGTTCGTTGCCCCGTTCAGCCTGACGGCTGCGACGCCGACCGTGGCCCAGTCCTGCGCTCGCCGGTTGAACTTCACGTACGCGCCGGCGCTGCCGATCGCAGGAACGCGGATCTCCGTCAGGATCTCGTTGTCCCTGAGCGCAGACTCCAGGAAGCCGGTGAAGAAGTCGGCTGCCGCGATCGCTCGCTCGCCGCTGGGGCCCCTGGCCACCATCTCCGCCTCGAGCGCGAGCAGCACGGTGGGCAGATCCGACGCCGGGTCGGAGTGGGTGACAGAGCCGCCGATCGTGCCGCGATGGCGCACCTGCGGGTCGCCGATACCCTCGGCGGTCTCGGCGATGACGGCGCACCGCTCGCGCAGGACGTCGCTACCGGCGAGGTCGTGGTGGCGCGTGAGCGCCCCGATCGCAATCGATCCGTCCGCCTCCTTGATGTACGACAGCTCCGACAGGCGGCCGATGTCGACGAGGAGGGCCGGGCTCGCGAACCGCAGCCTCATGAGCGGCAAGAGCGAGTGGCCGCCGGCGAGCAGCTTCGCGTCGTCGTGTTGGCTCAGCAGGCCGACCGCTTCATCGGCCGTGCCGGCAAGCTCGTAGTCGAACTGCGAGGGAATCATGCTCGCACCTCCTCAATGGCGGCCCAGACTCGCTCGGGCGATGCTGGCATGTCGATGTCGCTGACGCCTAGCGGGGCCAGCGCGTCAACCACCGCATTCATGACGGCGGCGGTCGAGGCAATCGTGCCCGTCTCGCCAACGCCCTTCACGCCCAACGGGTTCGTGGGGCTCGGGGCGACGACACGGTCGAGCTCGAAGGATGGAAGTTCGGCTGCGCTCGGCAGCAGGTACCCGGTCATCGACCCGTTGGCGAGGTTGCCGTCGTCGTCGTAGACAGCCTCCTCGAAAAGCGCCTGCGCGGCGCCCTGCGCGATGCCGCCGTGCACCTGGCCGTCGACGATCGTCGGGTTGATGACGTTGCCGACATCGTCGACGGCGATGTAGCGGACGAGCCTCGTGTCACCCGTGTCTGTGTCGACCTCGACGACCGCGATATGGCAGCCGCCCGGCCAGCTGAAGTTCGGCGGGTCGTAGACCGCGGTCTCCTCGAGCCCCGGCTCCATTCCGTCGGGGAGGTTGTGCGCCGTCCAGGCGCCGAAGGCGGCGTCGGTGACCGTCATCGACCTGTCGGTGCCCCGCACGGTAAACGTGCCGTTCGCGTACTCGAGGTCCTCCGCAGCGACCTCCAGCTGGTGCGCGACGATCGCTTGGGCCTTCGCGATGATCTTCTCGGTCGCGTTCCACAGCGCGACCCCGCCGACCGCGAGGCTGCGGCTGCCGTAGGTGTCCATGCCAAGCGGCGCGACAACCGTGTCACCGTGGATGACCTCGACGCTCTCGATCGGCACGCCGAGCTGATCGGCGACGATCTGGCTGAACGTCGTCACGTGGCCCTGTCCATGCGGCGAGGTGCCGATGATCGCCTGCACCGTGCCGGTCGGCAGGCATCGGATCGTAGTTGCCTCCCAGCCCCCTGCCACGTAGCGGACGGCACCGAGGATGCGGGACGGTGCGAGCCCGCACATCTCGACGTACGTCGAGAAGCCGATGCCCAGCTGCTTCGAGTCGCTCGCCGCGCGTCGCTCCTCTTGCTCGCGCCTCGCCTGGTCGTAGTCGAGCAGCTCGAGCCCGCGGTCGAGCGCCCCTTCGAAGTCGCCCGAGTCGATCTCGAGGCCCGACGCGATCGTGGCCGGGAACTCCTTGATGAAGTTGAGCCGCCGGATCTCGACAGGGTCCTTGTCGAGCCTGCGCGCCAGCGCGTCGACGGCATGCTCGATCGCATAGGTCGCCTCCGGCCTGCCGGCGCCTCGGTAGGCGTCGATCGGCGTCGTGTTCGTGAAGACGCCGGTGCACGTAAACGAGTAGCCCTGGATGTCGTAGCAGCCTCCGTAGAGCCAGGCGCCCAGGATGGGGATGCCGGGCGTTACGAGCTGCAGGTAGGCGCCCATCGCGGCCAGCAGGCGGGTGCGCACCGCGGTGATCCGGCCCTCGGAGGTCGCAGCAAGCTCGATCTCCTGCACGACGTCGCGGCCGTGGATGGTGGCGAGGTAGCCCTCGGAGCGCTCGGCAACCCACTTGACCGGTCGGCCCAGACGCCTCGCGAGCGCGAGGCAGAGAGCCTCCTCGGCGTAGATGTCCAGCTTCGAGCCGAACCCGCCGCCCACCTCGGGTGCCACGATCCGCAGCCGGGCTTCGGGGATCCCGGTCACGAGCGTCAGCGCCGTCCGCAGAACGTGGGGAACCTGCGTCGCCGACCAGACCGTGAAGTCGCCTGTCGGCGACGGTGCGGCCATGACGCCGCGCGGCTCGATCGCGCTCGGGATCAGCCGCTGCTGTCGGTATCGCTCACTGACGGTGACGTCGGCTTCCGCGAAGAGCCTGCCGACCTCACCGGCCTCCAGCACCCACGTATACGACTCGTTCGTGCCGAAGCTCTCATGGAGGATCGGCGCTCCGTCGCCTGCGGCGGCTTCGACATCGGTGACCGCGGGGAGCGCCTCGAGCTCGACATCAACGAGCTCAGCTGCATCCTTGGCGAGCGCGCGGGTCTCGGCGATCACGACCGCGATGCCGTCCCCGACGTGGCGCGCCTTGTCGGTGGTGAGCGGGTAGTGGTCGGGAACCTTCGTGTCCTCGGTCACAGGCCAGGCGCACGGCAGGCCACCGGCCCACTCCTGCGCCAAGTCATCGCCGGAGAAGGCGGCGACGACACCCTCGGCCTCCCGGGCCCGATCGAGGTCGATGCTGACGACGCGCGCGTGGGCGAGCGGGCTGCGCACGACCGCCATCCAGAGCATGCCGGGGACGCTCAGGTCGTCGATGTACTTCGCGCCCCCCGTGACGAGCGCGGCGTCTTCCTTGCGGGCGACTCCCTGCCCGACGTACGTAACGGTTTCTTCGGCGGTGGCCATGCTGTCCTCCTAGGAGCTGGCGGCGGCCTGCACGGCCTTCACGATGTTGTGGTAGCCGGTGCATCGGCAGAGATTGCCCTCCAAGCCCTCGCGGATCTCGGCTTCGCTCGGTGAGGGGTTCTCATTCAGCAGGCTCACGGCGGCGAGCACGAACCCGGGCGTGCAGTAGCCACACTGGAGCCCATGGTGCTCGTGGAAGGCCTGCTGCACCGGGTGGAGCTCGCCGTTTCTAGCCAGCCCTTCGATTGTCGTGATCTCTTGCCCGTCGGCTTGGACGCCGAGCACGGTGCACGACTTGACCGACTCGCCGTTCAAGAGCACGGTGCACGCGCCGCACGACGAGGTGTCGCATCCGACGTTCGTGCCGGTCAGGCCCAGGTGCTCCCGGAGGACGTACACGAGCAGCTCTCGCGGCTCGACATCGGCGGTTCGCGGGGAGCCGTTGACCGTCATCCCGATGCGTCTCACGTGTACCTCCCTTTCAGGTCTGCAGGGTCTAACTCTGCGGGCCTCGCCCAAGCAGGCGAGCAAGGGCCCGAAGGATCGATCGGAAGATCGCAGCCGCGCCGAGCGCGCCGCCAAAGACGGGCTTGGCGGCCTGCTCGACGGCGGCTTCGGCATCCTCCGCCGTGCCGGCGAGCTGCAGCTCGAGGCACTCGGCAAACTGCTTGACGAGCTGCGCGGAGACGTCCTGCACGATGCCGCGCCCGTACTGGGCGACCGCTCCGGACATCGCGAGATCGGTGACGATGTCGATCTGCGTCCTACCGTCGCTCTCGCTCAGGCGCGACTCGATTGTCGCCTGAGCGCCGCCTCGGCCCCGCATCTCCTTCGCCTTCGCGGCGAGAACGACGCGCGAGTCGGCCTCATCCACCTCTTGGCGAGCGACGTCCGTTGCGAAGGCGAGCGAGATCGGCCCGAGCTTCACCGACATCGTCGCCTTCCAGTTCGCGTTGTCCACGGTTTCCGTGAGCTCCGCACCGGGCATGCAGGGAATGACGCGGGGCACGTCCAGCAGCAACTCCCACGCGGCCTTGCGCGGGGCGCTTACCTGGAAGGAGTTCTCGAGCTTCATCAGCCAGCCGCCTGCGTGGAAGCCGCCTGCGTGGACGGTGACGTCCGCGGCGAGCCGCTTCGGAAGACCTGAATGATCTGCGCGGCGATTGTCACTGCGACCTCCTCGGGTGAGCGCGCTCCGATCTTCAAGCCGATGGGCGCGTGGATTCGCTCGATTGCCTTCTCCGAGAGCCCTTCGTCCTTCAGCCGCTCCAAGCGCTTCTCGGTCGTTCGGCGGGATCCCATCGCCCCGATGTAGCCCGCCTCGGTCTGTACGGCCACCTTCAGGATCGGCACATCGAACCTGTCGTCGTGCGTGAGGACGCAGATGGCCGTGCGCTCGTCGATCGGCGCGTCGGCCAGGAACTCGTCGGGCCACTGCGCCACGAGCTCGTCGATGCCTGGAAAGCGCTCCGGGGTGACGAACTTCGCACGCGCGTCGCAGACGGTCACGTGGTAGCCGAGGAACTTCCCGATCGAGGCGACCGTCGAGGCGAAGTCGATGGCGCCGAACACGTACATCCGTGGGCGCGGCGCGAAGGACGACACGAAGATCTCTGACCCGCCGAGCTCGACCACGGCGGTCTCGCCGCGGGCGAGCAGCTGTTTCGCCGCGTCCGCGGCCTCGCCGTTTGGGGTGTCGGGCGTAATCAACGTTCCGCCGCCGATCCGCGGTCCGACGATCGGGAAGGTCAGCGCGATCGGCGACTCTACCCGAACGGCCTCGGAGAGCTGCTGGACGACCGACGATTCAAGCCGGTCGACGAAGATGTGCACCGTCCCGCCGCAGGGGAGGCCGACGTCGAACGCCTCTTCGTCGGCGATGCCGTAGCTGACCAGCCGCGGCGGCCCACCGGCCAGCACCTCCTGGGCTTCCTCGTACACCGCGGGCTCGACGCAGCCGCCGGTGACGGAGCCGGCGACGGCGCCCGTCTCAGACACGGCCAAGACGGCCCCCGGGTCGCGCGGCGCCGATCGCTCGGTCCTGATCACGGTGGCGGCGACGATCTCACGGCCCTCGCCGATCCACCGCTCAAGCGTGTCGAGAACGTCTCTCATCCGTCCCCTCGTGCTCCTCGTACACCGGCGAGCATACCGCACCGATGGCGGCCAACCGCGGGTCCTGACTGCGGCCCGCCGCTGTGGCTTGCGCTGCACGGTCGTGGAGGTCATTGCGCACCAGCCGAGGCGGTTTCCATACCGTGCGGCCGCGAGGGCCTCTAGGATGGCGAGGTGACTCACGCTGACGTCCACAGCAAGCTCGCGAGCGTCGACGCTGTCGAGCAGGCGCTGCGCGACGCGTCGTATCTGCCCGACCGCGGCCTCGCGACGGCGATCTTTCTCTCGCTGCGCATGGGCCGGCCGCTCCTGCTCGAAGGCGAGGCCGGCGTCGGCAAGACAGAGGTTGCCAAGACGCTGACCGGCGTGCTTGGAGCTGAGACGATAAGGCTGCAGTGCTACGAGGGCATCGACGCATCGCAGGCGCTCTACGAGTGGGACTATGCCCGGCAGCTGCTGCACGCCCGCGCCATCCAGGACGGCGCAGTCGACCAAGAGCAGCGCGTCGCGGAGCTGTACAGCTCGCAGTTCCTGCTGGGGCGACCGCTGCTGCAGGCGATTCGAGCCGGCGACCGGGCGGTGCTGCTCGTGGACGAGCTCGACCGCGCCGACGACGAGTTCGAGGCGTTCCTGCTGGAGGTGCTCGCCGAGTTCACGGTGACCATTCCCGAGCTCGGCACGATCGCCGCCGAGACGCCACCGGCGGTGGTGATCACATCGAACCGCACGCGTGAGCTCCACGATGCGCTGAAGCGCCGCTGTCTCTACCACTGGATCGACTTCCCGGATGTCGAGCGCGAGGCGCAGATCATCAAGATTCGCGTGCCTCACGCAAGCGACCGGCTTGCGCTGGCCGTTGCGACGGCGGTGAGCCGGCTTCGCGAGCTCGACCTGATCAAGCGGCCGGGTGCTGCTGAGGCAATCGACTGGGCACGAGCCCTCACGATTCTCGGCGAGGATGGCCTCAACGACGACTCGGCGCGCGAGACGCTCGGCTGGGTGTTGAAGAACCACGATGACATCCGTCGGGCAGGGGACAAGCTCCCCGAGCTGATCCCGTGAGCCAGCCAGATCGCCGGGGCGACGTGACGTCGCCGACCGGCGGCCAAGACGGTGCCGAGGGCCGTCTCGTGGGTTTCGGCCGCGCGCTGCGCCACGAAGGACTAGCGGTCGGGCCCGGCCGCGTCGTCGAGTTCTGCCGAGCGGCCGACCTGCTTGCGCCCGACGATCTCTACTGGGCGGGGCTCGCGACGCTGATCGGCCGCAACGAGGACATCCCGACCTACAACGACGTGTTCGTCCGGTACTTCGGAGAGCTCCAAGACTCCGAGGAGCAGCCGGCACCGCCCATGCTGCAGCCGCCGGTCGAGGAGTCTAATCCGAACGCTGCCGCCGACGAGGAGGGGGATGAGGAGGACGAGGCGGCCGAGCCGGAGCTCGTGCTCGCGAGCGCGATCGAGATCCTCAAGGAGAAGAGCTTCTCGCGGTGCACGGACGAGGAGCTCGCGCAGCTCGCGTTGCTGATGATGCGCATTCAGATCGCGGTACCCCGGCGCCGAACGAGACGGCGTGAGCAGTACAAGAAGGGGGCTCCGCATCTGCGCCGCACGATCCGCCGCTCGTTCCGCACGGGTGGCGAGCCGGTCGAGCGGCACTGGCAGCGCCGCCGCCGCCGCCGCCGGCGCCTGGTGCTCATCCTCGACGTCTCCGGCTCGATGGCGTCGTTCTCACGGGCGCTGCTCGTGTTCGCGCATGCAGCCCTTCGGGCCGACCCGCGGTGGGAGGCGTTCTGCTTCGGCACCCGGCTCACGAGGCTCACGCGGTCGCTGAAGATGACCGATCCGGACGAGGCCCTCGAGGCGGCGACGGACGAGGTCTTCGACTGGGACGGCGGGACCCGCATCGGCGAGTCGCTCAAGACGTTCCTCGATGAGTATGGCCACAAGGGCCTCGCGCGCGGCGCCGTGGTCGTGATCTGCTCAGACGGGCTCGAGATCGGCGCTCCCGAGCTGCTCGAGGCGCAGATGGCGAGGCTGTCACGGCTGGCCTATCGCGTGATCTGGCTCAACCCGTTGAAGGAGGATCCGGCGTACGAGCCGCTGGCCCGGGGCATGCGGGCCGCGCTGCCTCACATCGACCTCTTTACGAGCGGGCACAATCTCGCGAGCCTCGAGACCCTGTCGGACGAGCTCGCGGTCCTGTAGCGTCGGTCACGGCGCACCGGCTCGTGGGCTGCCGTCGCGACCAGACGGGGCCAGGCTATTCCACCGCTCCCGAAAGTTGCACGGCCGGGCGACCGGCCGGGCCAGGGCGTGGTTTGCGGTTGTCCTTGGAGGCGCGACCGCATGGAGCGACAGCGTCGGAAACGGGCCAGGGCGTGGCTTGCGGTTGTCCCTCGAGGAGCTGTTTGGAGAGGTCGCCTCATGAGAGGCTCGGCGGGCGAGGGCTGGTGTTGCGGTGACGGGCGGCTGGCTGCCGGGCCTGGCATCCAGCGCTGCTGCGCGGGTTCGACGCGGCTTTGCGGCAGCCTGAGCATGACTGCGCAGGGTTGGCGCAGTTTCCCGGCCGCTTCGGTGCTGCTTTGCAGTGTCGCGGCCGCGTCGCAGGCCTGACGTGGCGTTGCAGAGTTGGCGCAGGGTCGTGACGCTTTTGTGAGCTGTTGCGCGGGAGCTGTGTGTTTGTCTGCGCTACCTCCCCCCGGGTGGTGGGTGGGCTGTTCTTATGCCGGCGAGGGGGCGGCCGTTCTGGCTCGGTCGCCTATCCGGGGCCCGTCTTGGCGGCCCTTCGGACGCCGGGTGGTGGGCGTCACGTCAAGGCGGCTCGCCGTCTCATCCGCGCTGGGGCAGGCGCAGCAGCTCGTGGTTGCGGGTGGCTTGCGGAGCTGCCCGACGCGCGGGTGGCTCGCCTGTGGTGGGCGTCCTTCCTCGGTATCAGGGCGCGGTGCGCTCGTTGGCGACGAACGCCTTGTAGGTGATCGGCATCTGCTTGGCGAAGAAGGTCTCGAGCGCCTCGGCGTAGCGGCGGATCTCGAGCTGAGCGGTCTCGTGGGCGCGCAGCGACAGGAAGTTCATGAGCGCCCGGACGTTCACCGTCCAGTAGAACTGCGTGAAGATTCCCATTGGCAGGACCGAGCGCGCCAGTTCCTTGGCAAGCCCGCACTCGAGGAGCTGCTCGTAGCGTGCGTAGGTCTCCTCGTAGTGCGCGGCGAACGTCTCGCGTACCCGCTCGGCGGCCTCGCTGCCAACTGTCTCGAACGTATAGGCACCCGGCATGCCGACCTGTGTGCGCACGTCTTCGGGGCTCGGCACGTAGAAGGCTGGTTCGAGTTGGTGGTAGCGGGCCGACTCCTCGTTGAACGACCCGATGCGGTGCCTGAACCACTCGCGCGCGACGAAGATCGGACAGCGGATGTGGAAGCGGAACGCGTTGTGCTCGAAGGGCGTTCCATGGCGCTCCCGCATGAGGAACCGGACGAGGAAGGCGTCCGAGTCGTCCATCTCCTCCTTGCGCTTGGCAAAGCTGACCCGCGCGGCGTTGACGACGGAGAGGTCGCTCGCCATCGCCTCGTCGAGGCGAACGAAGCCATGCTCGAACAGTTCGACGGCGCCGCGCTCGACCATCGTCCAAGCCTAGTTGACGCGTTGATGCGCTAGAGGGGTTGATGCGCCTAGTGAGGTTGTGGGTGGTTGCGGGATGGCCTTGGTCTCGCCGTGGGGTTGCGGGCCCGCGGTGGCTTCCACCGAGGGCTGGGATGGGGCGGCGCGACGACGGGAGGCTGGGCTGCGTGATGGGGTCAACGGCAGTGTGATGAGGCGGAGGCCGGCGCTGGCCGGTTGGTTCGCTGCAGGCGCAGGCGAGGAACGCGCATCGGGACAGGCGCCTGTGGTCTACAGCCAACGGCCGTCGTCTTGCTGGAGCTCGGCGGGCGAGGGCTGGTGTTGCGGTGACGGGCGGCTGGCGGCGGGCCTGGCATCCAGCGCTGGCTCGGCATAGTCGCGGTCGCGCGTGCGGAAGGACGCGGCTGGCTGCCGGGCCTGGCATCCAGCGCTGCTGCGCGGGTTCGACGCGGCTTTGCGGCAGCCTGAGCATGACTGCGCAGGGTTGGCGCAGTTTCCCGGCCGCTTCGGTGCTGCTTTGCAGTGTCGCGGCCGCGTCGCAGGCCTGACGTGGCGTTGCAGAGTTGGCGCAGGGTCGTGACGCTTTTGTGAGCTGTTGCGCGGGAGCTGTGTGTTTGTCTGCGCTACCTCCCCCCGGGTGGTGGGTGGGCTGTTCTTATGCCGGCGAGGGGGCGGCCGTTCTGGCTCGGTCGCCTATCCGGGGCCCGTCTTGGCGGCCCTTCGGACGCCGGGTGGTGGGCGTCACGTCAAGGCGGCTGACGACCGGATGGTGTGCAGCCCGTCCTAGCGGCTGGCCGAAGCCGCGTTGCACTGTCGCACGCGAGGGTGGCCTGAGCAGGCCGCCAGCGGCCTCCGTCGATCTTGCCCACATGCCACGACGCCCCATAGCCCGCGACAATGCCCCACATGCCACGACAAGGCTCCACAGTCGACGGTGGCTCCGCAGGCGATCAGCTGCTGCCGTCTTGCTTTGGCTTCGGTGCAGCTGCGGATGAGCTGAAAACGAGGCGGTTCTGCAAGCCAACAGATGCTGCCACGACAGCAGCGAGGAGGAGCAAGAAGCAGCGGTGAGAAGCTCGCAGGCCGTGCGACCCGGCTGGGGCGCTTCGCCGAGGCCGAAGTCTGTTCGTCTCCGCAGCCCCTAGACTGGTGCTGCAACCGGGCCGGTCAAGAGAATCGGCGAGCGTTGGTCATCTGCCCCGCGGCGCACCACAGCCCAGTCGTCGAACTCGAGCAAGCGGTACGGCGCGCTGAGGCGAACCCCCTTTGCGTTGCCCTCCATGTCGACGAGGAACTGCCCACAGTTTGCGGCGATCTCATTCTCCTGTGTCAGCCAGAGCTCGTAGTACTCGTCCTGCTCGAGCGGGGGAAGCCCGAAGACGTCCGCAAGCAACGGCCAGTTTCTGGCATCGTCGATCTGCAGGACCGCGAGCTCCAGCGATGCTTGGGCTGGAGCGTCGCCGGTCGCAGCGAGGATCACCCGGTCTGTGATCGGCCGGGACGATGATGCTCCCCCGTTCTGGCGCACGAAGAAGCCGATTGCGAAGGCAGCAGCCACGAGTGCGACCACGAGCAAGACCACGAGCGCGAACGTCCAGTACCGTCGAGCCCTGCTCGACTGCGGTTGACCCCGGCGAGCGTCACGCGCCACCAGCGCCCAGAGGGCCGCTGAGGCTTCCGGCGGTCGTTCAAGGGAGCGAAGCAGCCTGTCGATGCGCGCCGCCTTCAGACTCTCGCGCTCCGGCAAGGCATCCCCACCCTGTTCCTGAAGATCGGGCGTCTCGCTCACAGGTGACAGGCGCGCCTCCTCGAGATGTTCGGAGAGACGCGGCAAGGCAGTGCGTGCCCAGGTCTCTACCGTTTCGGGAGGGACCTCGAGCTCCCTCGCCGCCTCAGGCTGGGAGAGGCCTTCCCAGTAGGTGAGCTCAACTACTCTGCGCTCGTACTCGGGAAGCTGCTGCAGGGCCGTGTGGACGCTCCATGCGATCCAGTGACCCTCGGCATCCTCCGCCGCACCTGGGTTGTCAGAGGGGCTCTCTGGGGACCTGTCCGCAGTGGGCTCGGCTTGCGTACGAGCACGCTCGGCGATCGAGTTGCGGGCGATCGTGTACAGCCACCCGGACCCGGCTCCGCGTTCAGGTTGGTAGGTCTTGGCCGCTTGCCAGAACGACGCGAAGGTCTCCCGCGCCGCATCCTCCACCTGGTCCGGGCTACTCAGAAGCTGCAGGGCCAGCCCGAGAACCGGTGGGGAGAAACGCCGATACAGCTGCTCGAGCGCAGCAACGTCCCCCTCGGCAACCTGCCAGATCAGCTCGCTGTCTGACAGCTCACCGCCAGAGGCTGCCGCCCGCTCGTTTCCGGGTCCATGTGTTAAGAAGACGGGCCGTGCCACGGCCCGTACGCATACCTGCTTGCGGAGCGAAACACAAGCGCTCTCGAATTTCCGTTGGCACCGTCTGGGTCGCTTCGCGAGCTTCTCCTCCCAGCCGTCTGTGAGCTCGACTCTTGTGATCCTCCGGCTGGCCGGTAAGCTCTCGCCGCGTGCGCTCTGCTGAGAAAGGAGTTGAGTTGGATTGACTACGCTCGCATTCAACCGCGAGGAGATCGCGCCACGGGAGCTTCGCCCCGAGGTGCTTGAGATGGACGGCATCTCGCGTGCGTCGGTCGAGGCTCACTACAAGCTCTACGAGGGGTACGTCAACAAGCGCAACGAAATTCTGAAGAAGCTCGCCGAGGTGGATCTGAGCTCCGCGAACCAGATCTACTCCGATGTGCGGGGCCTGAAGGTCGAGCTGTCCTTCGCCATCGGCGGTGTGAAGAATCACGAGGTGTACTTCGCGCACCTCGGCGGTGGCGGCGGGAGCCCCAGCGGGAGCATTCAACACTTGCTCGAGCGCGATTTAGGCAGCGTCCAGGACTGGGCTGTCGATCTCAAGGCAACCGGAATGGCCGGCCGCGGCTGGGCCTGGACCGCCTACGACTGGGATGAGGAGCGCCTCCTCAACGTCATCGGTGACGCACAGAACACGTTCCCGATCTGGAACGCCACCCCGCTCGTTGCGCTCGACGTCTGCGAGCACGCGTACTTCCTCGACTACGGGACCGACCGCAGCGCGTACATCGACGCGTTCTTCAACAACCTCGACTGGTCGGTGATCGACGGCTGGGTTGAGCAGTACGCCATACCGCTCGACACGTAGCTGCCGGCTCGGAGCTGAGTCGGCGGGAGGCAGGAGGTCATGCGAGAGGGCTTCTTGATCGCCGCCGGATACTTGCTTGGAAGCCTGCCGTGGGGTTATTGGCTGCCGCTGGCGCTCAAGCGAGTCGACATCCGCACGCTCGGGAGCGGCAACGTCGGTGCAACGAATGTCTGGCGCGCGCTCGGCTTCAAGTACGGGCTTGCCGTCGCGCTGCTCGACATCCTGAAGGGAGTCGCGGCCGGTCTGCTTGGCCGGTACCTCGGTGGGGAGCTCATCGGCGTTCTCGCCGGAACTGCCGTCCTCATTGGCCATTGGCGGCCGCTGTTCCTCGGTTTCGCGAAGGGCGGTAAGGTCGTCGCGGTCACCGGAGGAGTCGGGCTTGCCGTCGCTTCAGTCGCGAGTCTCGCGGCCTGCGGGCTCTGGGTCATCGTGTTTCTGGCCACCCGGTATGCGTCGATTGCCTCGCTGGCAGGCGGTACCTCTATGCCTCTCTTCGCGGTCGCGATGGGCGTGTCATGGCCGGTGCTCGGATTTACGATCGGCGCCGCACTCGCGATCGTCTATCTGCATCGGGGCAACATCGCGCGGCTCGTCCGGGGCGAGGAGCGGCGGATCAACGTGTCGCTCCGGGCTTGGGTTCGCGGGCGCAGGGAAGCAAGCGCCTGATGACCATGGAGCGCCTGATGACCGTGGGGTGTATTGCGCTCTCCCGCTGAGGACGCCGGACGGCTGGTGAGGCTCGTCGCACTCGGTGCGAACGATGCTCGGACGCCGCTGGCGACCTTGGCGGGCTTCGCGAAGACGCTGTGCGGATCGATTCGAGCCGAGCCTGAGGCCTCCTACGCGCGGAGGATCAGCGAGACAGCGGCGCAGATCGGCGAGATCGTCGACGAGCTCGCACTCGTTGCGCGCATCCAGGAAGGCCGCTATGAGCCACTGCCCGTTGAGGTGTCCACCGATGAGCTCGTGAGCGATGTGCGCAGTGCCCTTGGCATTGGGCGGGTGGCCGTTTCCGGTCGAGGTGCGATCGTCCTCGTCGAGCGTCGGCCTGCGGCCCGGGCTCTGACCGCGCTGGCCCGGGCGGCGATGCGCCACGGCGGCCTCGACTCGGTCGAGATCGTGCTCGACGGGGCGGCACTGCGGCTCTCGCCGATCCTCCCGAACGCAGAGCCGGTGCTGACGGGGAGGGAGGTACGTGAGTTCGGGGCTGCGGCGGCGCTCGTTGTCATCGCAGCCATGGGCGGCGAAGCGGCCGCACTGGACAAGGCGCTGGTCGTTCGGCTACCGCAGGAGGCGTGAGAGCCGCCGATCGGCGAGGACACGCCCTCCGGTCTGACACGGTGGGCAGTAGAAGATCGTGTGCCGCTCGAAGTCGACGCGGGCGATCGGCGCTGCGCAGTCCTGACACGGCTCTGCGAGCCGGCCGTGAATCCGGTAGGTCTTCGAGTCGGCTGCTCCCGCCTCACGAAGCGCGAGGCCTTCCGCGAGCGTCTCGCGAATTGTGAGCGCCAGCCGCTCGATGTCAGTGCGGGGGAGATCGGTCGACAGCGCGTATGGCGAGAGCCTGGCGCGATGCAGGATCTCGTTGGCCCACGCTCTGCCGATGCCGGCCAGGACGCGCTGGTCTCGCAGCAGGGCATGCAGCCGGCGTCCCTCGGCTCGGAGCAGTCCTTCCAGGCGATCGGCGTCGACCGTATCGGCCTCCGGACCGAGGTGGGAGAGCTCGGCCTCGATGACGGCCGGACGGTAGAGGCCGACACGAGCCTGCTTGCATGAGCCGCGCTCGGTCATGACCAGCGAGCGCTCGTCCTCGAAATCGAGTCGAAGCGCGGTGGTCTTCGGCCGTTTCGCCATGGGGTCCGAGACGGCGATCCGCCCGGCGGTCATCTGGTGGATATGCAGCACGAGGGCGTCATCGTCAGTGTGGAAGAGCAGGTGCTTCCCGCGGCGTGAGACCAGGCCGAAGCGGCGGCCCTCGAGCTCCTTGAGGGCAGGCTCGGCCGTCTTCAACGTCGCGACGTGAGCCTCGTGGGCGCGCGAGATGACGGCACCTCGCAGTTCCTCGTCGCAGCTGCGGCGAAGCGCCTCGACCTCGGGCAGCTCAGGCATGGAGCACCCGGCGGCCGACCCTCCTGCGCCCGCCGCAGCGCTGAGCGTCGGCTCCAGCGTTCCTGGGAGCCCCGGCGTTTTTCGCCGCGCCGCGATGAGGCTGTCTGAGCATAGATGCACGATGGCAGATCGGCCCTGGCCGGGCGGACTCGGTGGCCGGCTGCCGCTGCCGCGGTAGGTGGTCGGCGGACTGCATGGCCGTCATGGGTTGTGACGGCCGAGCCGCGTGGCGCTCCGCTCTGCTATCTCGGCAAAGGCGTCATGCCAGGAGAAGCCGTTGGGAAGAGCGGCGGGGCGGACGCGGATTGGCCCGACGGGCACCGATCGGCCTGACGGCCCGCCGGCTGCCCAGCCGCCACAAAGGGCAGCCCACCCCCGACCCACCACCCGGGGGAGGGCAGCCCAGAAAGGCGCACGGCTTTCGCACAGTGTGTTTCGAAAGCGTCACAAGACTGAGCCACGGTGATCGCGGCTCTTGGGCGCCGACGTTGGTTGCGCGCCAACGCTGTGTGACGTTCGATCAGTGGCACCCGGCGGCCGGTAGTACCCGGCGGGCGGTGGCACCGGGCGAGTGCGCAGGCATGCCGGTGGTGCGAGTTGGCCTCTTGTCCAGGAACGCCGCGCAAGAACGCCTCTTTGGTGCCAGGGGTGGAGGCTGTACACAGCCTGGGAGGCTTGAGGAGCCATACGGCGCAGCTACCACTTTTTTCGCAACGCCTGTAGAATCCCTTTCCTCCATAGGCCAGAGATCGACGATCTCACGGCTCGCGCGCGTAGCTGGCGCAAGTGGAACGGTCGGAAAGGCAGGTTAGTGCTTACGGTCGATATCTCGCTGCCAGATGTGGATGAGTTACGCAAGCTCGTCCGGGAGGGCCAAGAGAAGGGCTTCCTGACGTATGACGAGATCGTGAGCGTGCTGGACGGAGCTGACCTGAGCCCCGAGCAAACCGAGGATTTCTGCTCGTATCTCATCGATCAGAGCATCGACCTCGTCGAGGGTGAGGAGCATAAGGGGCTGCCGCAGCAAGGTGCCCCTGCAGCAGTCGAGGCGAGGCCTCCGCAGCTCGATCTCACCGTCGAGCCTTCGGTTGACTCGCTTCGCGTCTACCTGCGCGAGATTGGCAAGGTTCCGCTTTTGACCGCCGATCGGGAAGTGACGCTTGCAAAGCGCATCGAGCGCGGCGACATGGTCGCAAAGACTGAGATGACCGAGGCGAACCTCAGGCTGGTCGTGTCGATCGCGAAGGGCTATCTCGGACGCGGCCTCTCCTTTCTCGACCTCATCCAGGAGGGCTCGCTCGGGCTGATTCGTGCGGTCGAGAAGTTCGACTACCGCAAGGGGTACAAGTTCTCGACCTATGCGACCTGGTGGATCCGCCAAGCGGTCACTCGGGCCATCGCTGACAAGGCTCGCACTATTCGAATACCGGTGCACATGGTCGAGAAGCTCAACAAGGTTGTCCATATCGAACGGCAGCTCGTCCAGAAGTTTGGTCGAGATCCACGTCCAGAGGAGATCGCAGTCGAGCTTCAAATGAGTCCCGGCGAGGTACGCGAGATCCAGCGGATGGCTCAGCTCCCGGTCTCGCTCGAGAAGCCCGTCGGCGAGGAGGAGGACAGCGAGCTCGGCAGCTTCGTCGAGGACGAAAGCGTGGCGGGGCCCTTCGACTCATCCTCCGTGGCGATGAGACGCGACGACATCGCTCGCGCGCTCGAATCGCTACCAGAGCGCGAGCGCCAGGTCATCGAACTGCGGTTTGGCCTTACCGGCGATCAGCCACGGACGCTCGAAGAGGTTGGCCGCGCCTTTGGTGTGACGCGAGAGCGCATCAGGCAGATTGAGAACAACACGCTCAGGCGTCTCCAGACCCTGCCCGAGGCTCAGGGACTCCGAGACTGCGTGTAGCGTCTCCGATCTGACCCGGAAGCTGTTGCCGGTCGGGTGGCTTGCGCGCCTCCGCTCGCGCAGGCAGGTCCGCGACTTCGTCGAAGCTGAGCATTTCGTGGCTCGTGTGCCTCCAGCGCGTGGCAGGTCGTGGGCCGCTCTCGTGGAGCTCTGCGAGGGCGGCAGAATCAGATCGCTGGCGCGTTGCGGGCTGCGGAGGCGTTGTGGTTGGCGGCCGGGTTGTAGAGGGCAGCCGGGTGTCGGTGCCATTTGAATTCGTGGCGACACGCCGTGCCCGCTGTGCATCGGCGCCTGCGTCTCAGGTCGGAAGTAGAGTCGCAGGGCACGCGAGAGCAGCGGCACAGGAGTCCGATGAGGAGGCCACGCAGGCGAGGAGGCGATGATGACGAGCTCGACAGGTACGGCGATCGGCTGGATCGGCACTGGCGTGATGGGCAGCTCCATGTGTGGGCATCTGCTCGATGCGGGGCGCTCGCTCACCGTGTTCAGCCGCACGCGAGAGAAGGCGGAGCCGCTGCTTGAGCGCGGCGCGCGGTGGGCTGATTCCCCAGCGGGCGTGGCCGCGGCCTCGGAGCTCGTTTTCAGCATGGTCGGCTTTCCGGCTGACGTTCGCTCCGTCGTGCTTGGCGACGATGGGGTGCTCGTCGGCGCGAATGACGGTTCGCTCATCGTCGACATGACGACTACCGAGCCGGCGTTGGCCCTGGAGATCTACCAGGAAGCCTCCGCGCGGGGGCTGCAGGCGGTGGATGCACCGGTATCGGGCGGTGACATCGGTGCCCGCAACGCGACCCTCTCGATCATGGTGGGTGGAGAGCCTGAGGCCGTCGAGCGGGCATGGCCGATCTTTGAGGTGCTCGGAAAGACGATCGTTCGGCAGGGAGGACCTGGCGCCGGCCAGCACACGAAGATGGTGAACCAGGTGCTGATCTCCGCCGGCATGATCGGTGTGTGCGAGGCGCTCCTCTACGGCTACCGGGCAGGTCTCGACCTGCAGACTGTGCTTGAGTCGGTCACCGGTGGCGCGGCCGGCTCGTGGTCGCTCTCCAACTATGGGCCACGGATCCTCGCAGGCGACTACGCGCCTGGATTCTTCGTCGAGCACTTCATCAAGGACATGGGAATCGCCCTCTCTGAGGCTCGCCGCATGCAGCTCGCTCTGCCTGGGCTCGCGCTCGCTCACGAGCTGTACGTCGCGCTACAGGCGCAAGGCCATGGCCGCCGGGGCATCCAGTCTCTCGTGCTGGCGCTGGCCTCCCTCTCTCAGGTCGACTGGTCGTAGCGCCGCTTCGCACTCCCCTCGTTGGCCTCGCACGGTCTTGGCTCGTGGCTCGCAGGCCGGGCGTGCCGCACCATGGGCACCCAGTTGCGCAGGCCGCGGCGTCCGTTGAGCAGGCTGACGTCAGGAGGAGCGGCTCGTACAGGCGGCTCTCGCAGGCGGCTCGGCATTCCCTCGCAGGCGGCTCGGCTCGTGAGCTCGGCTCGGCAGCTGGGCGGCTCGACACCTCCGCAAGGGCCACCGCAACGCACCGCGCGCACGGCCCCTCCACGCGCTCTCGCCATCGATCGCCGTGACAGTAGCCCAACCGCCCACGAGACGCACAGACCGATAGTGAGAATCCACCAGCTGCTGCCGCGGTAGCTGGCAGAACTCAGCCGCCGCGACCGCAGAAGCCGCCAGCCGTCGGCGCGACGGCTGGCGAAGCACAGCCTGCCCAGGCCGAATCAGCTGGGCTGGCGTTTCCTGGCTAGAGCGTTGCGCTGTCGAGCGGCGCTATTCGCGCAGCGCCGGGATCGATCGAGCCCGCGGGGATTCCCCTTGAGGCCCCATCGTTTCCCGTGGCCTCGTTTGCGGTCGAAGCGCAGCCCGTCGCGCGCGATCAGGCGGTCGAGACGCGAGTAGATCGCTTCGAGCTTGGCTGCTCGCTGCTCGTCGGTGAGCTCGAGCGCGTCAAGCTTCGCGGTGAGCGTGTCGCGGAGCGCGGCCTTGAGCCCGTCGGTGCTCTTGCCCGGCGTCTCCTCGGCGATCTCGGTGAGCGAGGCGCCCTCGGCCAGCCGCTCGCGCAGCTCCGCCTGCTCGATCTGCAGGAACTCGGCAGCAGACCCCAACACCACAGCAAGCCCGCGCTTGGGCCCCTTCGGGCAATGCGTGTTGGCTTCCTCGTCGACTGCGTCCGAGCCCCCGGTGTCTTCCTCGACGACCTGCAGGCTGCGCAGGGTCTGGCCGCTCTCGGCCGCCGGGTGAGTGGCCTCCTCGTTGCTCTCGGAGGTCGATGCTGCGAGCGCTACCCCGCCGCCTGCGGCTGCGAGCGCGACCGCGGCGGTGATCGCGACGAGTCGGTGTGAGCTGAGTCGACGGACTCTCCCTTCTCTTCTAGCACAGGCTGGACACCTTCAAGAGAAGCACCTGACGCGGAGAGGAGACTGAGGAGAACCTAAGAAGAACCTAGGAAGACCTAGGAAGATCGGACGAAAGCGGGCCAAGAGACCGACCGTGCGAGTATGTCGCGGGGCGCCACGGCAGACCCCTGCATGAAGGCGCACGGTTGACAGGCCCGTACAGAGAGGCGTCGGAGAGCGTCTCCACCAGTGGACGCCCGTGCAAGGGAGGGCGCAAACTCGACAGACTCGTGCGCCGAGGGGCGCGGACGGCGGCTCAGGGCGGGCTGGTCGCGAGTCGGAAGCGCAGCAGGGCTCCGCCGCCCTCGGCATGTTCGGCGACGGCCGTGCCGCTGTGAGCCTCTGCGACCTTGCGCACGATTGCCAGGCCGAGACCGGAGCCGGGCAGACCGCGGGCTTCCGGAGAGCGGTAGAAGCGGTCGAACACATGCGGGAGGTCGGCCGGTGCGATGCCGCAGCCATGGTCGCGCACGACGACCTCGCCGTCCCTGGTGCTCACCTCCACCGTCCCGCCGGCGGGGCTCCACTTCGCTGCGTTGTCGAGCAGGTTGGCGATTGCGCGGTCGAGCTGTCTAGGTATGCCGACGACCGTGGAGTCGTCGAGGTCGGTGACGAACCGAACCTGCGGCGCGTGGCGGCTCGCGCGATCCACGGCGCCCGCGACAAGCTCTCCGAGGTTGACGACCTCGGCGGTCGCGTCAGGCTCGGCGCCTCGTGCCAGCTCGACGACATCGGCGACCAGGGTCGTCAGCTCTTCCAGCTGCATGGTCACGTCGTTCAGCGTCTCCTCGTAGTCGTCCTTGTCGAGCGTGTCTTCCCGCGCCAACAGCTCGATGTTCGTCCGGAGGCTGGTGAGCGGCGTGCGCAGCTCGTGGGAGGCATCGACAACGAGTTGCCGCTGAGCGCGCTGCGAGTCCTCGAGTGCGCCGAGCATGGTGTTGAACGTCGTGCCGAGGCGGCTCACCTCGTCGCGGCCGGTCGACTCGATGCGCCGGCTGAGATCCTGCGTCTCCGCGATGTGCTCGGCGGTTTGCGTTAGCCGGCGCACGGGCGCCAAGGCCGTGCGGCTGACGAGCAGTCCGAGGCCTCCTGCCAAGACGACGCTCCCGAGCAGGACGAGCAGGAGGATGAGCCGGAGATCGGCGAGGACACGGTCGACCTCATCGAGCGGGCGCGCGAGCTGGAGTGCAATGCCGTCGACGAGAGGTTTCGTGAGCACGCGCACGTGCGTGCCCTCCACCGTTGCGTCCTCGAAGAAGACATCCCTCCCCCCGCCGGCGACGGCCAGGGTTCTCGCTCCAACCGGCAGGGAGGGATCACCGCCGCTGGCCAAGAGCGTGGCCCCGGTTGAGTCGACGAGCTGGACGGAGCCTCCCGCTCCGCCGAGGCGTGGAGGCGGCAGCTCCCTCAAGGCCCTCCGGATGGCACGCTCGCGCTGAACATCCCGTCCTTGCCTGCGCCCGAGCGCGCGCGGGCCGTTGTTGGGTTCGGGCGCCCGGGTGATGACCGCGGCGCGCGCACGCAGCGCCCGATCGATACCGTCGCGCAACTCGTCGCGGACGATGAAGTACGCGCCGATCGACGCGAGCGCGACGGCGATGACGACCGCCAGAGCTGAGGCAAGCGCGAGCCGTCCACGGAAGCTCATCGATCTAAGCTCATCGCTCTTGGCGCAGCGAGTAGCCGACCCCGCGAACGGTGTGGATCACGCGAGTCTCTCCGCCTGCCTCGGTCTTCCGCCGGAGATAGCTGATGTAGACATCGAGCGAGTTCGAAGTTGGGCCGAAGTCGTATCCCCAGACGCGCTCGAAGATCGTCGAGCGCATCAGCACCTGGCGAGGGTTCCGCAGGAACAGCTCGAGCAGGCTGAACTCGGTGCGCGTCAGGTCGATCGACCTGTCTGAGCGGTACACCTCCCGCGTCCCGGGATCGAGGCTCAGATCGCCGAACCGAAGCTCCTCTGCCCCTCTGCTGGCCTCGCGCGGCTCGGAGCGGCGCAGCAGCGCGCGAACACGGGCAAGCAGCTCCTGCAGCGCGAACGGCTTGGCGAGGTAGTCGTCGGCGCCGGCGTCGAGGCCTTCGACCCGGTCGTCGATCGCATCCAGAGCGGTCAGCATCAGCACCGGGGTCTTGCTGCCAGCTGCCCGCAGCCTCCGGCAGGCTTCGAGACCGTCAAGCCGGGGCATCAACACGTCGAGAATGATGGCGTCGGGGTTTGTCGCCGAGACTGCCTCGAGAGCCTCGTGGCCATCGGCAGCCTGCGAGACGTCGTAGCCCTCGCGCACGAGCGCGCGCTCGAGCGCGCGCCGCACAGCGGCCTCATCGTCGACGACGAGCACGCGGAATCGGGAAGAGCTGGTCGCCACGTCATGCAGAATCTCAGACGAACCTAAGAGATCGCTGAGAGACGGTATCCCTTCAGGCGTGTGGACTTCTCGCGTACTGTGTGGAGTGTGGTGCTCCAACGTGGACAATGTCCATGGCGACGCTCGGATAGCGACGTGACATGACACAGCGTGATCGCACCTCCCGCATCCTGATCGCGGGGTTCGTAATCGCGATTGTCGCGGTGATTGCGTTTGGCTCTCGAAACCTGCGCGGAGATGAGCAGAAGGAAGAGCTGACGTTCAGTAGGCTCATCGAGCGCGTTGAGCAGGAGTCCTCCGCGATCGAGCTCATCACGTTCAAGCCGCGCGATCGCGCGATCGAGGTGCTGTTCACCAATGAGGTCACCAGCGAACTCCACTATCCGAGCGAGGAGGCGCAGTTCGCGCTCCAGCGCTCGCTTGAGGCGAAGGGCGTCGCGTTCGACTCGGAAGGCACGGGTGGCTCTGTTCTCGGATCGCTGCTCGTGTTCTTGCTGCCGCTGCTTCTGATCATCGCAATCTGGGTCTTCCTCTTCCGCCGGATGCGAGGTGGCGGCGCAGGCGGCGTGATGGGCATCGGCAAGAGCCGCGCGAAGCGGCACACGCCCGACACGCCGCGCGTGACGTTCAAGGATGTGGCGGGCGCCGACGAGGCGGTCGAGGAACTCGAGGAGATCAAGGAGTTCCTCGCGAAGCCCGCGCGGTTCCGCTCGCTCGGAGCCCGCATCCCGAAGGGTGTGTTGCTCTACGGGCCTCCGGGCACGGGCAAGACGCTGCTCGCGCGCGCAGTCGCCGGTGAGGCGGGCGTGCCGTTCTTCTCGATCTCAGGCTCCGATTTCGTCGAGATGTTCGTCGGGGTCGGTGCAAGCCGTGTGCGCGACCTGTTCAATCAGGCCAAGCAGACAGCGCCTGCAATCGTCTTCATCGATGAGATCGATGCCGTCGGGCGTCACCGCGGCACGGGGCTCGGTGGGGGTCACGATGAGCGCGAGCAGACGCTGAACCAGCTGCTCGTGGAGATGGATGGCTTCGAGCCCAAGGACACGGTGATCGTGATCGCTGCGACCAACCGGTCGGACGTGCTCGATCCAGCGCTCTTGCGTCCCGGCCGCTTCGATCGTCAGATCGTCGTCGACCGGCCGGATCGCGCGGGCCGGGCGAAGATCCTGGCGGTCCACACCAAGGGCAAGCCGCTCGCCGCGGGAATCGAGCTGGACACGCTCGCGGCGGGCACGCCGGGGTTCACGGGGGCCGACCTCGCGAACCTCGTCAACGAAGCCGCGCTGCTCGCAGCCCGTCGGGGGAAGCGCTTCGTCGAGATGCCAGAGCTCGAGGAGTCGATCATGCGCATCGTCGCAGGGCCGGAGAAGACCACCCGGCTGCTCTCGGAGGAAGAGCGCAAGATCACGGCGTACCACGAGATGGGCCATGCGCTGGTCGGCCACTTTCTCGAGCACACTGACCCTGTGCACAAGATCTCAATCATCTCGCGCGGGCAGGCGCTGGGCGTCACTGTCTCGCTTCCGCGGGAGGACCGGTTCCTGCAGACGCGCTCGTACCTTCGAGACCTGATGGCGGCCACGCTCGGCGGTCGAGCTGCCGAGGAGCTCGTCTTCGAGGAGATCACGACCGGCGCGTCCAACGACCTCGAGCGCGTCACCAGCACTGCGAAGCAGATGATCATGCGCTTTGGCATGAGCGACCGGCTGGGGCCGCGTGTCCTCGGCCGCAGCCATGACCTGCCGTTCGTCGGCCGCGAGATGGCAAGCGAGCCCGACTACTCCGACGAGATTGCCCGCGAGATCGATGACGAGATCAGGCGGATCGTCGAGGAGTCGCGCGATCGCGCCCGCACGGTGCTGGCAAAGCACCTAGCTGAGCTGCACGAGCTCTCCGGGCTCCTGATCGAGCACGAGACGATCGACCGCGACCAGTTCGAGCGGCTGCTCGCCGGCGAGGCGGCGGAGAGCGTCTTCCACCGAGAGACCGAGGCAACCGATGACTCGGCCGAGGCCGCGGATGACAGGCACCCCGCGCCGGTGCCGGAGCCGGCCTTCAAGCCGGGGCCCTATCCGCTGCCCGGCGCGCTGGCGAAGAAGCTTCCGCCCGAGCGGGCGCTCTAGGGGTCAGGCTTAGCCGGCTTGCTGCTGCGCGGCGGGCGCGGTGGGGCTGGGGATGGGGTGTGATGATGGGACGGTTCTCCGCGACGGTCCGGCGGCGCGGCGGGCGCGGGCCGGTTGCGGGTGTGTCGGTGCTCGGGGCGTCCCG
>JAPOVR010000069.1 GCA_026708005.1 Actinomycetes bacterium | reverse complement strand
CGCCCCCGACGGCCTCTGCTACTACTTCCACCAGCCGATCGAAGCCGCCTGAGCAGCATCATCCTGCAGCGTCAAAACGGCACTGAATCCAGCCAACCACGCAGCCGCAGCCGCCCCCTCGGCCGCCGGAATGCCGGCGCTCCAAGCAGCCGCAGCCCCCCGAACACAGGGCGCGGCAGAGCAGACGAAGCTGCGCGATGGTCAGCCGATGGCGGCCGTCGCCATGATCTCGACGAGGAACTTCGGGTCGGCAAGCTTGGCCTCGACGGTTGCCCGCGCCGGGGTCTGTCCTGGAGCGACCCAGCTGGTCCAGACGTCGTTCATCTCGTTGAAGGTGGAGATGTCGGTCAGCCAGATATTCGCGCTCAAGAGCTTCGACTTGTCGGTGCCGGCCTTGGCGAGCAGTTCGTCGATCTGCTCGAGGACATCGGCTGTCTGCTCTGCGACCGTCGAGCCCGTCCGCGCCACCTGGCCCGCAAGGTACACCGTGTCCCCCCGAGCAACCGCCAAGGAGAGGTTGGCCATGACGCCATGGCGTGTGATTGTCATCGATCCTCCTCTATCGGCCGCTCGCTTGCGGAGCGGCCCTGATCGTCGGCGTGTGACCGAACGCGTGCATCGTGACAGAACTGAGCATCGCCCGCGTCGGCTCCATCCGGCTCGTCGCAGCGGCTAGCTCGACTGGGCGACGAGCGCGAAGCCCTCGTAGCCGTTCGCCGCCACTTCCTCGCACTTCTGCCGGTACTTGGCGGCCCCGCCGACATACGGCGCGAAGACGCGCGGCTTGCCAGGGACGTTCGCCCCGACATACCACGAGCTCGCCTCCACGAAGAGCGTCTCCTCGGCGGCCTCGTTGACGTGCTCGACCCATTCATCCTCTGCCTCGAGGGTCGGCTCGATGGACGCGAGACCATGCGCCTCGAGGTACTCGATGCACTCGGTCATCCAGTCGACGTGCTGCTCGATCGACACCATCATGTTGCTGATCACGGACGGGCTCCCGGGCCCGGTGATCGTGAAGAGGTTGGGGAAGCCCGCGGTGCCGACGCCGAGGTAGGCGCGGGGGCCTGCGAGCCACTTGTCCTTCAGCGCGACGCCACCCCGACCGCGAATGTCGATGGCGAACAGCGTGCCGGTCATCGTGTCGAAACCCGTCGCGAACACGATCGCGTCAAGCTCGAACTCCGCGTCGGTCGTTCGCACGCCGGTCGGCGTGATCGCCTCGATCGGGGAGCGCTTGAGGCTCACGAGGGTCACGTTGTCACGGTTGTAGGTCTCGTAGTAGTCCGTGTCGACGCAGAGGCGCTTGGTGCCGAAGGGGTGGTCGTCAGGGCAGAGGAGCCCTGCGACTTCAGGATCGTTGACGCGCGCGCGGATCTTGTTGCGCACGAACTCGGCCGCGAGCTCGTTCGCCTGCCGGTCGGTGAGGAGGTCGCTGTAGGCGAACAGGAAGGGGAAGCCTCCGGCCTCCCAGCGGGCCTTGAACTCGCGTGCGCGCTCCTCTGGCGTTGCCTCCAGCGCGTACGCCTCTCTGAACTCCTCGGGAAGTCCGGTGGAGGTTTCACACGCCTGGCTCCGGAGGGCTGCGTAGTTCGCCTTGATCTCGCGTTCTTCCGCCGGGTCGAGCGGACCGTCCCACGCGGGAATGCTGAAGTTCGGCGTGCGCTGGAAGACCGTGAGGTGCGCCGCCTGCTGCGCGATGACCGGAATCGCCTGGATACCGGAAGAGCCCGTGCCGATCACCGCCACCCGCTTCCCTGCGAAGTCAACCTCCTCGTGCGGCCACAGCCCGGTGTGGTACCACTCGCCCTCGAAGCTGTCGAGGCCCTCGTATTGCGGGAGCAGCGGGCGCGAGATACAGCCGGTCGCCATGATGCAGTACTTCGCCGAGAGACGCTCGCCCCGGTCGGTGTCGATCCTCCACCGGCTCTGCTCCTCGTCGAAGGCGGCGGCGGTGACGCGCGTGTCGAACTGCATGTCCCGGCGCAGGTCGAACCGGTCGGTGACGTGGTTCATGTACCGGAGGATCTCCGGCTGCGTCGCGTACTCGCTCGTCCACTGCCACTCCTGCTGCAGCTCGTCAGACCACGAGTACGAGTAGGTCAGGCTCTTCACGTCGCAGCGTGATCCCGGGTAGCAGTTCCAGTACCAGGTGCCGCCGACGCCGCTGGCCGCCTCGATCACCCTGACGGAAAGCCCGACCTCCCTAAGACGGTAGAGCATGTAGATCCCCGAGAATCCCGCACCGACGATGACCGCGTCGACCGTGTCGGCCCGTGCTGCAGCGTCCTCTGGGCTTCTTGTGGGCGCGTTCGACATCTCGCTCGATTCCCGCGGCGTACTCAGTGGGCATTCTGCCAGCAGGAAGCGATGACCGCAGGACGGCGCGCGTTCAGACCTCGGCGCACGGCACCTCGCGCCCTGAGGCCCAGCCGGTCAGGCACCTGTCGGGGCACGTCTCGCCTCTGACCTCTCGCCCTCTGGCCCAACCCACCAGGCACCTGCCGAGGCACCTCAGCCGCGCGGCGAGTCGAACGGATCTATAGCCGGCTCGATGAGCGACGCCACCCAGCGGCGCGCGCGAGGGGGAACGTTCGCGAGCTCGACCTCGAGCCCGCTCGAGCGGGCCTGCTGCACCAGCCGCCGCAGCACGAGGGCGCCGCTGAGATCGACACGGCCAACGCCGCCGAGGTGGATGAGGAGCCGCTCGGCGTCCCGGTGCTTGGCGAGGATGTCGACGAAGGCGTTCTCGAGAACGTTCGCGCTGCCGAACCAGAGGACGCCGATCGGCCTCAGGTGCAGCGTGCCCGCGACATCCTCGACCTCGATGTCGAGCGAGAGCTCGCGGGCGAGGTGGACGGCAATGGCCAGGCCGATCCCGGCCACGACCGCCCACTGGATGTCGGGCGCAAGCCCCAGCGTCAGTCCGAACGTCGCCCACGCCACCGCGAACTGCGGCTTCGAGTGGCGCCACAGGCGCAGGAGCGGCGGCAGCCGAACCAGCGGCAGCACAGCACCGATCACGATCGCTCCGAGGACCGCCCGGGGCAGCGACTCGAGCGAGCCGGCAAACGGCAGGAACGCGAGCACGACAGCCCCGGTGATGGCTCCACTCCAGCGCGTGCGGGCCCCCGCCTGGCGGTTGAGCGCGCTGCGCGAGAACGAGCCGCCCACCGGGAAACCGCCTGAGACCGCCGCAACGATGTTCGCCGAGCCCTGGCTCACAAGCTCACGGTCGGCGTTCCAGCGCTGGCGATCGGCTGTCGCGAACGTGCGGGCAATCGACGAGGGCTCGGCAAAGCCGACGAGCGCGATGACTGCGCCTCCGACCAGGAGCGCCGGCAGCGCGCCCCAGGACACATCGAGACCGAAGGGTGGGAGACCAGCGGGAATCTCGCCCACGGTCGGGCCCCTGTACCCCGATGCCAGCGAGAACGCGATGGCCGCGGCAACGGCGACAAGCACACCGGGAAAGAGGCGATAGAGGCGCGGCCCGAGGAGAATCAGCGGCACCACCAAGAGCGCCAGCACGAGCGACGTGATCTCCCAGTCTCCCGGGTGCGCGAGCGACCGGGCAGCCTCCTCGAAGACGCCGCCACCGGGCGGGCTCACCCCGAGGGCGGTCGGGAGCTGCGTCGCGATGATGAGGATCGCCGCGGCTGGGACGAATCCCATGAGCAGCGGCTGCGACATGAGGTACGCCACGACGCCGCCTCGCAGCAGTCCGAGCGCGAACCGGGCGATGCCAACGACGAGCGCGAGCAGGATTCCCAGCTGAATGTACTCATCGCTTCCGGGGGTCGCCTGGGCCGAGAGCACGCCGAATGCCAGCAGCGCGGTCATCGCGACAGGCCCGGTCTGGAGGTATGGCGAGGACGCGAAGATGGCCGCCGCGATCGGCGGGAGGGCAGCCGCATACAGTCCGCGGATCGGCGGCATGCCCGCAACCTGGGCGTAGGCGAGGGACTGCGGGACGAGGATGAGCGCGACCGAGACACCTGCGATCACGTCCGCGGTCAGGGGAAGCCGACCGAGCGTCGCGCGGCCCGAGCGCTGGGTCAGGCGCGCGAGCCTCGCCGGTCGCGAGAAGCCAACCGGTGCGCCCAGACGGCCCACCGGCCCTTACCGGTCCTGGGTGACCGGCAGCTCGTAGGCGCTCGGCACCGGCTTCAGCGGCCGTAGCAGCCAGTACGGCCGGCGGGTGCCATCAGGCGAATGCTGGGATGCAGGACGCGTTCGCTCAAGCCAGCGTCGGTAGATGCGGTGAGCCTCGTCGGTATCAACCGACACGTCGCCATGCCGATCCCCCGGCAGAGCGGCGCGCACACGCACGGCCTGGTGCCAGCAGTGCATTCCGGAGATCGGGTCCGGGTGCACCGGGAAGGTCAGGTTCTGGTGAACGCCGACGTCGCGCCACCACAGGCGCGACGTGTCGGCATCGCCAGACTCGAACGGCTCCACGCCGCGCTGGCGACGGAGCGTCCAGCGCGAGTCGTCCTTCTCCAACGTCACCTGCGCGGTCGCCTGACGCTGGCCTGGCTGACCCTCGGGTCGCCAGCGCCCCATGTGGTGGCTGCAGGCAACTACGCCCGGGCGTAAGCCCTCAGTCACCCACGCCTTGACCACGAAGTGGCCGATCTCGGTCTCGATCCTCACGAGGTCACCGGTGTCGACCTCGAGCCGCTCGGCATCCTGCGGATGCAGCCACGCAGGGTTGGTGTGCGCGATCTCGTCCAGCCACTTCGCGTTCGCCGAGCGCGTGTGGATCTGGACCGGCAGCCGGAACGTCGAGAGCAGAACCAGCTGGTCAGGCTCGAGCTGCTCGGGATGGACGTGACTCGACGCGGACGCTGGAACCGCGGCGTCCCGCCAGCCCCACTCCACGAGCGTTCGCGAATAGAACTCGAGCAGGCCACTCGGGGTTGGAAACCCGCGCAAGATGCGGCCATCGACCCGCACGCCCGTCGGCCGGCGCCCGTCGCCGTCGTGGGCCGGCGTCGGCACAGGCACGACATTCGGCGAGGCCGGGCGCGGCGCTCGCGTGTAGACGCGCCCCAGCTCGCTCTCCGCGGTGTCGACGAGCTCCTCGGCCGGCACCTCCTCCTCGTGGAGCGGTCCGACCTTCTGCCCGAGCTCGAACGCGCCGTAGCGGCGCATGAACTCAAGCGCGGTCAGGCCTTCCTGCTCGGCGCGCTCGGGCAGTCCGGGGACCGAGTGCTCGAACAGGTAGCCGTAGTACTCGTCGACGGTCAGCTTCTCGCCCGGCCGCTCCTTCGACTCGAAGTACCGGCGGATACCGGCTTCGCCGTCGGGGTCGATGCGCCAGGAGAGGTCAATCCAAAACTCGTTCTCCTCCCAGACCTCACCCGGGTTGACCTCGCGCGTGCTCGCGACCCGGTGGCCTCGCCGCTCGCGCGCCGCCCGCTGGACCGGCTGGCGGAACCCGATCCACCGGCCGTCGTACTGCTCGTAGGAGTGGACGTCGTGGCGCTCGGGCCCGTGCCCCATCGGCAGGATGTAGTCGGCGAAGCACGCGGTCTCATTCCAGGTCGGCGTCAGCGCGACGTGCAGGCCGACGAGCTCCTCGTCGGTCAGAACCTCGATCCAGGAGAAGCCGTCGGGGTTCGTCCAGACGGGGTTGTACACCCGCGTGAAGTACACGTCGAGCTTCCCCCGCCCCTCCTTGAGGAAGTGCGGCAAGAGGTACGAGAGCTCGTTGATCGCCAGCGGGTACTCCTCGGGCCAGGTCAGCTCGTTCCAGTGCGCCGGGTGGGGCGGAACGTGGATCGGCCGGCCCACGTGCTTGTTCCAGGCGTTCGGGAACGTGCCCCCCTCGGCCGCCACCGCGCCGAGCAGCGCGTTGAGGAGGAAGAGGCAGCGCGCGACCTGCCAGCCTCCCAGGTTGGCCGCGGCCGCCGCACGCCACGTGTGCGTCGCAAGCCGCGTCCCCGCGGACGCGACAACCTCGGCCACCTCGCGCAGCGACTCTGCCGCCACCCCCGTCTCGGCCTCTGCGAGCTCGAACGTATAGCCCGCGTAGAGCTCGCCGAGGATGCGCTCGAACTGCTCGAAGGACCGCTCGACCCCGGGATGCTCGCACGCCAGGTACTCCTGCCAGTTCCACCACCGGCGGACGAACTCGCGGTGGTAGCGGCGGCTCTTGATCAGGTGGCTCGCGATCGCGAGCAGGAGCGCGGTTTCCGAGCCTGGGATCGGCGAGAGCCAGTAGTCGGCATGGGAGGCCGTATTCGAGAGGCGCGTGTCGAGCACGATCAGTTTCGCGCCCTTCTCCTTGCCCTCCATCACCCGCTGCGCGTGTGGGTTGAAGTAGTGCCCGGACTCGAGGTGGGCGCTGATCATGAGGATGACCGACGCGTTCGCGTGATCAGGGCTCGGCCGGTCGAAGCCCATCCACAGCCCGTAGCCGGCTCGGGCCGCGCTCGAGCACACGTTCGTGTGCGAGTTGTGGCCGTCGATGCCCCAGGCGGCGAGCACGCGCTCGGTGAACCCGTCCTCACCGGGGCGGCCGATGTGCACCATGACCTCGTCGCGCCGGCCCTCATCGATCGCTGCCCGGATTCGAGCTCCGATGACGTCGAGCGCCTCATCCCAGCTCGCGCGCTCCCAGCGGCCTTCGCCGCGCCGGCCGACGCGCTTCAGCGGGTAGAGGATCCGGTCGGGATCGTTTATCTGGTTGAGCGTGGCCGGGCCCTTCGCGCAGTTGCGCCCGCGCGAGCCCGGGTGCTCGGGGTTGCCTTCGAACTTGCGGACTTTGCCCGTGTCAGGGTCGACGTAGGCGAGCAGCCCGCAGGCCGACTCGCAGTTGAAGCACGTCGTCGGCACGAGCATCGACCGCCGCTCGACGCGCTTCGGCCAGGCTTTGCTATCGAGCTCGACCCAGTCGTCCCAGCGCTCCTTGGGAGGGAACGGCGCGAGCGGGTTCGTGCTCATGCGAGCGGTACCGCCTGACCCGCCTGGACGTACGCGTGCTCGTAGGCCATGAGCGCCGCGAGCGCGCACCCGGCCGCGGCAACGCCGATGAGCGGCGCAAAGAGGGCAACGACAGCCAGCGCGACGCTGAGCCACAGCACCGGCGCATATCGCCCGCTGCGAAGCTCCCGCACCGCCTGCTGGGCATGCGCGCTTCCGTGCGCCGTGCTGAGCTCGGCCGCCACGACCGCCAAGTGACCGGCGACCGCACCGACCAAGAGCCACTGCAGCGCGCCGACGGCGTCGGCGGCCAGCCAGCCGGCGAGCGGGACTGTGACTGCGGTGCCCACGAGCACCGCCTGCAACAGCATGTGGGGGGCAAGGAGCGGGCTCTGCCAGAGGTCGCGCGCCCGGGCCTGGGCGAAGAGGTAGGCGGTGTAGGCGGCAGCCGCCGCCGCGAGCGGTGCACCGACGAGGGCGAGCCACTTCTGCGGTGCCTGAAGACCCGCGGAGGAGAGCGCTAGGTGCGCGACGAGCACACCCCCGAAGAGCGCAATGATCACCGCGCCCCGGACGAGCCAGCTGCGCCATTGCGGCCGCACGAAGAGGTAGTAGAAGCGTTGCGGATGCTCGAGATCAGCGATGAGCACAACGCCGGTCGCGACGAGCAGGCCGAGCGCGACCGCGGGAGCTGCCCAGAGCCAGAGCGAGCTCGACCAGTCGAGCAGACCGGAGACGAGCAAGAGGAGCGGCGCCAGGTACGCACCCGCGGCGATTGCCTTCGTCCACGTGTAGAGGCTGACGCGCCAGTCCCACGGCGCCTCGTGAGGCACGTCGTAGGAGAGAAGGGCGGCCGCCGACGAGCCCGCACGCCGCGGACTGCCGGAGACCACCTTCCCGGCGCCGCGCGCCTGCTCACTCCAGGCGAAGAGACCACCGCTCGGCCGGCGGGCGCCGAGCGGATCCAACGTTGCCTGGCGCCCACCGCGGTAGAAGAGCTTCGGGCGCGTCCCCTTCTCCGGCCGCCGAACTGCGACGGGCTCCCGTCGGGTGAGGTCGGCCACCCTGGACGTCGGGTCGTTCAGGTCACCCACAAGGATGGCGTCGGTCGGGCAGACGACGACACACGCCGGCTCGAGCCCGATGTCGAGCCGGTGCGCGCAGAAGTTGCACTTCTCGGCCGAGTGGTCGTCAGGGTTGATGAAGATCGCGTCGTACGGGCACGCGGCCATGCACGCCTTGCAGCCGATGCAAGCCGACTTGTCGAAGTCGACGATTCCGTCGGGCCGCCCGAACATCGCCGATGTCGGGCACGCCGTCACGCACGGCGCATCGTCGCACTGGTTGCACCGGGTCACCTGGAACGTGCGCTGAACCTGCGGATACGTGCCGACCTCGACGCTCTTCACGTACGTGCGGTTCACGCCGACGGGGACCTCGTTCTCTGACTTGCACGCCGTCGTGCAGGCGTGACAGCCGATACAGCGGGTCTGATCGACGACCTTCACCCAGGTCGGGGGCCGGTCGGGGCCGATCTCGGCGAGCGCAATCAGGTTGACGTCCTCCGAGAGAGGCTCGGGTGCGGGGACCTGCGGTGGCACGGTCAGCTGATCACGCCTCGATCAGCCGGCGAGCGTGCTGCACAGCTGTTGGCTCCAACCTCCAGGCCGCCAACGTCGGGGCCGCTCTCCGCCCCGAGGTTGACGGCGATGATGTTGAGGTAGTTCACAGGCCGGGGTGGCAGGTCGGCAACGGATAGCTCAGCGAACTCGTCGCGGCCGAGCGCGAGGAAGCGGACGCTGCGCTTGACCTCGGCGAGCGTCGGGGCAACCGGTGCCTCACGGCGGCCGCCGGGATAGTGGCAGGGCAGGAGGATGGTCTCGTCGCGGAGCGGCAGGATACGCCTGTGGAGCGTGTCGTGCAGGGTGCGGGCCGCTTCAGGTGCACGCTCATCTCCGACCTCGAGATCGGGGCGGGCAACCGAGTCGGAAACGAGCGAGTCGCCGCAGATCACGGCGCGACCGTCGAGCAGCACGCCGATGTTGTCGCTCGTGTGCCCGGGCAGCGCGAGCACACAGATCTCAGCCGTACCCACCTCGATGCGGTCGCCGTCCTCGACGGGCCGCACCCGCTCCGCGTACTGGATGCCACGCTCCAGCGAGGTCGAGGAGAGGTGAAGCTCGGCGCCCTCCCGCTCAGCGAGCGACCGCGCGCCCGAGAGGTGATCGGCGTGGACGTGGGTGTCGAGCACGTGGGTGATCCGCGCGCCGAGCGACCGCGCGGCGGCCACGTAGGGCTCAACCGCGGGCGCCGGATCGACGACGAGCGCATCACGATCGGCCGCGACGAGGTACGAGAGGCAGCCACGCGCCTCCCGCATGAACTGGATCACGGTCGTGCCCGAGCCGATGTCGAGACGACGAGGCGCTAGCAGGCGGGACCAGGCGATCATGCCGCCGCTCACGCTCGCGCACTCAAGGCCCTGCTCGGTCAGCGCCTCAGCCGCACGGAGGGACGAACGCCCCCGGTTGCAGATGATGCGCACCTTCGCGCCGTCGCGCGCGAACGTCGCGACAGCGTCCTTCGCCGCGGGGGCGTCCGCGGCGACGGCGTCCTCGGGCACGTTGATGAACGGCAGCCCGTTCGTGTCGATCTTCCAGCAGCGAACCTCCGCCGCGGGGCGCACATCCACCAGCGCGACGTCCAGCGAGCGCACGATCTCCGACTCGAGCTGCTGTGGCGTGATCTCTTCGACCGTCACGGGGATCCTCGGATCTCGAGCAGTGCGCTGACTTCTCGTGCTCCAGCGAGCCTAGGAGGCGGCCCCGGGATAAGCAAGCATTATTCTTTCTTCTGGGTATAAGATTTGCTTATGGCTATCTCCCCCGACCAGTTGATCGCGTTCGCCGCCCTGTTCGACCACGGGAGCGTCACGGGCGCGGCCCGCGCGCTGAACGTCTCGCAGCCCGCCGTGTCCGCCAGGCTGCGGAGCCTGCAGACCCTCAGCGGGCTCGCGCTCTACACGCGGTCTGGCTCGACGTTCGAGCTGACCGCTGCCGGCGAGGCCGTGCTGCCGCACGCGCGCAGCCTGGCCCGCTCGATAGCACGCGCAGCGCACGCGCTCGAGGCGCCGACCGCGGGCCCGATGACAGCGTCGATCGCGTTCTCCGAGGCGGCCGTGCCGTTCGTCGTTCCGCGGCTGGCGAAGGCGGCCCTAGCCGATCCGGGCGTCGACCTGCGGGTCGTTCCCTGCGATGCCTCGACAGCCGTTGGCGCGGTGATCGCCGGTGACGTCGACCTCGCCGTTGCCGTCGCCTCGCCAGGACGGCCCGCCGACGACCTCGAACGCCGTCCGCTGCTCGTCGACGACATCGTCCTCGTGCGGGCGGGCGAGCAGGAGCCGGTCGTCCCACTCTGGGCGCTCGGCGAGCTGACGGTGCTCTGGCAGGCTCCCGGGTCGGGCGTGCGGGCAACCGCCATTCGCGCGCTCGAGGACGCCGGTGTCTGGCCGAGCGTGACCGTCGAGCTCGGCAGCACCCTCGGCGTGCTCGCGGCCGCCGCCGCCGGCTACGGGGCCGGCCTGCTGCCCAGGCGCTACGTCCAGCCCTGGATCTCGATGGGTGCCATCACCGCCGCCACCCTGGACGTCAGCGATCTCTACGCGCGCTTCGAGCTGATCTCGCCGCCGGCCAGCAACCTCACGGCCGGAGCACGCACGCTCTACAACGCGCTCCAGCGCCCAATCGAGCGCACGGCCGAAGCCGGCCTCTAGGTAGGGGCCCTCCGCACCCTCGGCGCGTGGGTGCCGATCCCAGACCTACTGCTCACGCGCCGCTCGGATGCGGCTGAGCACGTAGCCGGGGTTGAGCGGGAGGCGATCGAGCGCGACTCCCAGGGGCGCGAGCGCGTCGGCCACTGCATTCACAACCGCGGCGGGGGTGGTCAGCAGGCCTCCCTCGCCGAGCCCCTTGACGCCGGCCGCCGTCACCGGCGAGGGCGTCTCGATGTGCTCGGCCTCGATGTCGGGAACTTCCATCATCGACGGATAGAGGAACTCCACGAGGCTGCCGGTCTGAAGCTGGCCCTCCTCGTCGTAGCAGACCTCCTCGTAGAGCGCCATCCCGATTCCCTGCGCGGCGCCGCCGGCGACCTGACCCTCCACGACGTTCGGGTTCAGCATGGTGCCGCAATCCTCAACAGCCGCGAACCGCTGGAGATCGATGATACCGGTCTCGATGTCGACCTCGACAATCGCACCGAAGGTTGAGTTGTTGTAGCTCTCGGGCGGGTCGTACGACCGGGTCGAGGTCAACGCGGGCTCTTCGAGGTCCGCGGGTCGGTTCGTGTGCCCGAAGTAGGCGAGCTGCGCGAGCTGGGTGACGTCGATCGTCTTGTCGGGCGAGCCCCTGACGTGGGCGCGGCCGTCGTAGAGCTCGATGTCCGCCGGGTCTGCTTCGAGCTCGTGCGCGGCGATGCGAACGAGCTTCGCTCGGACATCGGCACCGGCCCGCATGATCGTCCCAGCTCCAAGCACGGAGCTCCGACTCGCGTAGGTGCCGACGCCGTAAACGGCGCTCGCGGTATCGCCTTGGCGCACCCGCACGTCCTCGAGCCGCACTCCAAGGGCATCGGCGGCGACCTGGGCGAACGTCGTCTCGTGGGACTGCCCGTGTGAGTGGAGCCCCGTCGTCACCGTGACGGAGCCGTCTGGCTCGACGGTCACGCTCGCGCTGTCGAAGTAGCCGCCGAAGGTGCCGAAGCCCTCCCCCCAGTGGTGGGCGCGGGCATGCTCGGTCGCCCAGCCGGCCGGCTCGACACAGGTGCTGAAGCCGATACCGAGGTACCGGCCGTCCTCGAGCAGCTCGCGCTGGCGCTGGCGGAAGCCTTCGTAGTCGAGAGCCTCGGCGGCCTTCTTCAGCGCTTCGGCGTAGCTGCCGCCGTCGTACTTGTGGCCCAGGGCGTTCACGTACGGATCGGGTGGAATCGTGTTCTGGAGCCGCATCTCGACCGGGTCGATGTCCATATCCCGCGCGATCTCGTCGATCATGATCTCGCGCATCGAGTTGCCGACCACCATCCCCGTCGCCCGGTAGGCGCTCGTCTGGCACTTGTTGGTCAGCGGCGCATCGGAGACATACCGGGCGTGCTGCCAGTCGTACATCCCCGGCAGGAGGTTGCCTCCCATGCCAACGTCGATGAACGCGCAGTACGGGTAGTTGTTGTAGGCGCCGTTATTGCCGAGCAGCCTGCCGTAGATGGTCGTGAACGTCCCATCCTCGTTCACGCCGATGTCGCACTCGTAGTGGATCTCCCGCGCGTGCCCGCTCGCCGCGAGGTTCTCGTGGCGATCCTCGATCCACTTGATCGGCCGCAGGAGCTGTCTCGACAGCACGGGGACGATCAGGTCCTCGACGAACACATGGGCCTTCAGCCCGAAGCCGCCGCCGACGTCGGGGGCGATAATGCGGATGCGCCCCTCCGGCAGACCGAGCGGCGTGCTGATCATGGTTCGCGTGAGATGCGGCATCTGGTTGGACATCCAGATCGTCAGCATCTCGCTCGCCGCGTCGTAGTCGGCGATGAGCCCGCGGGTCTCGAGCGGCGAGGCGGACTGGCGACCGAAGTAGAACTTCCGTGTGTACACGCGATCCGACCCGGCCAGGCCCTCCTCGACGTTGCCTCCCTCGTAGTCGAGATGGAGCGTGTTGTTGTCGGGGATCGAGTCGTCGATGAGCGGCGCGTCAGGCTTCATCGCCTCTTCGGCGTCCATGACGTAGGGGAGCGGCTCCCACTCGACCTCGATGAGATCGCAGGCGTCCTCGGCAATGTAGCGCGATGTCGCCACGACGACCGCAACCGCCTCACCGACATGCCGCACCCTGTCGAGCGGCAGCACCCGCTGCTCGAGCACCCGGATGTGCTCATGGTCGAGCCCGGTCACGAGCGGTCCGACCAGCTCCTTCAGGCTCTCGCCGGTGAAGACCCCCCGGACACCGGCGAGCTGCCTCGTGGCGCCAACATCGATGCTCTTGATGCGGGCATGCGGGTGCGGGCTGCGGCAGAACGCCGCGTGCAGCATGCCGGGCAGCGCAATGTCGTCGATGTACTGGCCGCCGCCTCGGAGGAACCTCGGATCCTCGACGCGCATGACGCGTGCACCGAGGTACTGCGGTGGGCGCGTGCGATCGGTCGTCGCCATCTTCCCTCCTGGCTAGCGTCGGCGAGGCCTGAGGCGTCTCGACCCCGCGGCTGGAGCGGCCGCAACAACGACCGGACGCGGGTTGTCGCTCAAAGCTTCGCCGCCGCGATCTGGACCGCTCTGACGATGTTGGTGTACCCGGTGCAGCGGCAGATGTTCCCCGCCAGGTACTCCCGGATCTCGGCATCGGACGGCGCGGGATTCTCCTCGAGAAGGCTCTGGGTCGCGAGCAGAAGGCCCGGAGTGCAGAAGCCGCACTGGAGAGCATGCGCCTCCTGGTAGGCCTCCTGAATGGGGTGGAGATCCGCTCCCGGAGCGAGACCCTCGACGGTCTCGATCTCCTGCCCCTCGACCTGCACGGCAAAGGTGATGCACGAGCGAATGAGGTGGCCGTTCAGCCTCACCGTGCAGGCACCACAGACACCGTGCTCGCAGCCGACGTGCGTCCCGGTGAGGCCGAGCTCATGACGAATGAAGTCGACAAGCAGGGTGCGGGGTTCCGCGAGCCCTGATCGCGCTTCGCCGTTGACGACGAGCCGAACGATCCGGAAGTCCTCGGCAGCGCGAACGGCCATTTCCGCGTCGGTTGCCACTGTCATTCCCTCCTACGTGTCAGCTGCGATCTGCTCGAGCGCACGCCGAACGAGCACTGCCGCGACCTCTTGGCGGTACTCGCTCGAGGCGTGAACATCAGACGGTGGGCTCAGGTCGGCGGCCGCCATTCGGGCGGCCTCCTGCATCGTCGCCGAGTCCAGTTGCCTGCCGACGAGGAACTCCTCCGAGCCGTGCGCGCGAACGGGCGTGTCTCCCACGCCGCACAGGGTAAGGCGCGACGACTCGGCTGTGCCCGCCTCGTCGAGCTCCACCACCGCTGCAGCGCCAACCATCGCGAAGTCGCCGTGCCGTCGGGCCAACTCGAGGAAGGCACTCCGGCTCTGGCTCGCCGAGGCAGGAATCCGAACCTCGGTGAGGATCTCGGTGGGCGCCAGCGTCGTCGTGAACCACGTGGAAAAGAACTCCCCTGCCGGAATGGCTCGCTCGCCGTCTCTGCCCGTTGCGACCAGCTCCGCGTCCAGCGCGAGCAAGACCGCGGGGATCTCCGCCGCCGGATCTGCATGTGCCGCCATGCCTCCGAACGTCCCCTGACTTTGGGTCGCCGGATGGCCCACCCACCGCATGACCTCGGTGATGATCGGGGCGGCGGCCGCAACCTCATCCGACTGGCGAACAGCGCGCTGGCGCGCAGTCGCCCCAATCGAGAGCGACCCGTTCCTCCGAATCTCGTCAAGCCTCGGAATGCGACAGATATCGACGAGCACACCGGGACGAGCCAGGCGCAGGTTCATCAGCGGCACGAGGCTCTGCCCGCCGGCGAGCACCTTCGCCTCGTCGCCGTACTCCTCGAGTCGGGCGACGGCTTCAGCGACGGTCTCCGGCGCGAAGTACTTGAACCGTACGGGCTTCATCGCTCGCTCCTCATCCTCCGGTCAGACTGCCTGCTTCGAGCCACGTTGCTCTGCACCGCCCCACGCCATGAACCCTCTGCACGACCCTTCGATCCCTGCCTCCACGTCGCCGCACGAACGGCATTGAACCAGCTTTCCCCCTGGCGTGCAACACGCTCTCACCCGCCTCCGCACCTCCATCCGATCACCTCGCCACGTCGACTCCTACCGCCGTCTCCCACGCGCCCCAACAGCCTGCGCGGCGTACCTGCGGCTCTGACGGCCTTCACCTAGCCCCTCACGGCCCCCATGCTCAGGCCGCGCACGATCTGCTTGTGCAGGAAGAACACCATCACCGCAACCGGTATGACCATCACCGTGGAGATGACGGCGAGGCGCGCCCACTCCACGCCGCCAGCTGAGAGCGAGCGTGCCGCGACCACCGGCAGCGTCTCGGTGGTTCTCCCTCCGAGCAGTAGCGCGAACGGGAACTCGTTCCAGGCGAAGATGAACGCGAGTACGCCGACGGCGATGATGCTCGGTCGCATCAGCGGCAGCCCGATGCGTAAGAAGACCTGGAAGGGGTGATAGCCGTCGGCCTCGGCGACGCCCTCGAGATCCGCAGGCAGCTCGCGCGTCATCACCGTCAGGAGCCAGACGTAGAGCGCCATGTTGAACGTTGAGTAGGCGAAGATCAGGCCGATGTGGCTGTCGAGCAGGTCGAGAAACTGGTAGATCAAGAAGAAGGGGATGATCAGCGCGACGGCCGGCGCCATGCGACTCGCAATGATGAAGAGCATGATGTCCGTCTTGCCGCGGACCCTGAGGCGAGCGAGACTGTAGGAGGCTGGCGTCCCGACCAGGATCGTCAGAAGCGTGCTGCCGCCCGCGACGATGATCGAGTTGATGATCGTCTCCCACAGCTTGAGGGTGCGGAACGTGTTCACCCACTCGGTAACGATCGGGTCGAAGGTCCAGACGGGCGGTAGGTCGAAGAACAGGCGCTCAGGCTTGAAGCTGAACGACAGGAGCCAGTAGACCGGGAACACGAAGGCGATCACGATGGCGATCAGCCCCAGCGTCCTGAGGATCTTGCGCGGGCGTGCGTCTTCGATCATCTCGCCCTCTCCGGTAGCGCGCGCATCAGATCAGCCTCAGCCGCTTGTGGAAGACGCGGTAAACGATGGAGGTCATGACGAAAAACAGGACGAACACGATCACGGCCGCGGCAGCCGCGCGCCCGATCTCCCAGAACTCGAAGACGCTTCGGAACAGGTAGTAGCTGATCGTCGTCGTCGAGTCTCCAGGCCCGCCTCGAGTCAGGATGAAGACGCTGTCGAAGATCTTGAACGTGTCGATGAAGCGCAGCAGGAACAGCACCGCGATCAGCGGGTACAGCATCGGGATCGTCAGCAGCCGCAGGACCTGCCAGCGGGACGCGCCATCGACGGCCGCCGCCCTGAATGGCGCCAGGGGTAACGCCTGCAGGCCTGCATAGAACGCGAGCGTCAGGAACGGGACCCATTGGAAGATGTCGATCGCGATGACCGTCCCGATCGCCGGGCTGGGACTGCCGAAGACGCCGCCCGTGACAAGGGAGAACCGCTCGACGACCCAGTAGGAGAGGATCCCCCAGTTCCCGGCCAGCATGATCTTCCACATGATCGCCATGACGATCGGGGCGAGAACCGAGGGAAAGAGCAGAAGCGGCGAGAGGACGCGCCCTCCGAAGACCCCGCGATAGAAAAGGAGAGCGAGCCCCAGAGCCATCACGAGCTGAATCGGGATCGCGACGACGGTGACGATCGTCGTCACCCGGAGGGCACCCCAGAATCGAGGGTCCGACACGAGATCCTTGTAGTTGGCGATGCCGGCGAAGCTCTCGACGTCGGTGAAGAACGTGTTGTGGAGGCTCAGGTAGATCGCGTAGGCGAACGGAATCACCCCGACCAGGATCAGCAGAATCAGCGCAGGGGCGATGAGCAGGTACGGCAAATACCTCTGGAGGAACTCGGCCCATCTCCCGCGCGGCGCAAGGGCCGCGGCGATCCCTTGCGTCGCCATGCCTACGTCTATCCCGTCTGGACTGGTTGCTCGCTGCTCGGGGCCGCGCGATGTTCGTTCGATCCGACCGTCGTCTGGAACTCGAGCGCGCCCGCGCAGCTCGCTTCTCGGCTGAAGATCGAGACCTCCGCGCCGTCCCAGGCGATGAGAACGGGCTCATTCACGGGGATGTTGTGCTGCCCTGCCTCGAGCAGCCGGAGCGTCTCGTGCTCGAGCCGTACGCTGATCACGGTATGGCGCCCGGAATACTCACACGCGAGGACGCTTGCCGGTGTTGAGCTGCCGGCGTCGCCCGGGCGGACGATCCGGAGCGCGAACGGCCTGACGCCGATGGACACCTCGCCCGCAGGCAGGCTATCGATCTGAGTGGGGCGAACGAGGGGAAGCGGCTCCGGCGCCCCTGCGACCTTCACTCCGAGCGGATCTGCGATGAGCTCGCCCGGGAGCACGTTCATCGGTGGGGTGCCGCTGACCTCTGCGACACCCACGCCTACAGGCCTGTCGAAGATCTCCTGCGGCTCATCGAACTGTAGGATCTGCCCCGCGCGGAGCACCGCGACTCGATCCGCGACTGCAAGAGCCTCGAAGCCGTCAGGCGTCGCCCAGAGCGTCGGCCACGGTGCGGCCGACAGGCGCCGCCGCAGCTCCCCTCGCAGCCAGTTACGAAGCTTGGCGTCGAGATGGGAGATCGGCTCGTCGAGCAACAGGACTGCCGGCTCGCGGACAAGCGCTCGACCGAGAGCAACCCGTTGCCTCTGACCCCCTGACAGCTCGTGAGGCTGCCGCTCAAGGAGCAAGTCGATCTCGAGGACCTTGGCGACCTCCGAAATGCGCTCTGTAATCTCCTGATCCGAGTACTCTCGCGGAGCTTCCCGCGATTTCAGCGGGAAGGCCATGTTCTCAGTGACGGACATGTGGGGATAGAGGACATAGGACTCATGGACAAGCGCGATATTGCGGCGCCACGAAGCCTCCTTCTGGATTGGACGGCCGCTCAGCGAGATCGAGCCGCTCGAGGGACGAGTGAGACCAGTGATCAAGCGAAGCAACGTCGATTTCCCCGCACCGGAGGGCCCGAGCACCGCGACGATCTCGCCTGGGCGGGCGTCGAGCGTCACGCTCTCGAGCGCGACGAGCTCGCCGTAACGCATTGTGAGGTCTTCGACCTCAAGCACGTCCCGGCTCCGGCTGTTCGCTCGGCTCGGGCTGACCGCCGGCTACGGCGCGACCACTGGCTCCATCGAAGATGACCGCATGGTCCGGATCGATTGTGATACGAATCTCATCGCCCTCGCGCACAGAGAACTCGCTTCGAACCAACGCTGTGATCCAGTGCTCCTTGCCGCCCGGCTCGGCGAGCATCAATAGGCGTTCCATTCCCAGCCATTCCGAGAAGAACACCTCGGCGGAGATGCTCGACGACACGTCTCCGTCGTCGGAAACGGCGATGTGCTCGGGACGGATCCCGAGAACGAACGCCCCCGAGAGATCGACGTCGTGAGCCGCGAGCTCGTCGAAGGCGGACGAGCCGACGTCGATTGCGACTCCTCCGTTGGCACTGCCGGCGGTGGCGTAGAGGCGAGCGTCGACGGCCTCGAGGGTGCAGTCGAGCAGGTTCATCGGCGGCTCGCCGACGAACGCCGCGACGATGATGTTTGCAGGGCGCTCGTAGACGTCGCTAGCGCTCGCATACTGATGGATGCGTGCACTGTCCATGACGGCGATCCGATCGGCAAGGGCGAGGGCCTCGAGCTGGTCATGAGTGACGAGCACGGCGGTCACGTTGCGCTCCTGCTGCAGCCAGCGGATCTCGGTCCTGAGGCGCACCTTCATGTCGGCATCGAGATGCGAGAGCGGCTCGTCGAGCAGGAGCAGGGCTGGCTCGCGAACGAGGGCTCGCGCAATGGCAACCCGCTGCTGCTGGCCCCCAGAGAGGTCCTGGACGCGCGCGTTGGCGACGTCGCCGAGCTCGAGCAACTCGAGCATGTCGCCGACGCGTTTCTGGATCTCGGCGCGGCGAACCTTGCGAACGCGCAGCGGGAAGGCGATGTTCTGCGCAACGCTCATGCGGTGGTACAGGGAGTAGTCCTCGAAGACCATGGCGACGTCGCGATCCTCGGGTTTGAGGTCGTTGACGCGGCGGCCCTCGATGTAGATGTTGCCCTCGGTGATCTTCTCGAGGCCCGCCATCATCTTCAGCGTCGAGGTCTTGCCGCAGCCCGACGGCCCCAGGAGCGCGATCAGCTCGCCCTTCTCGATCTCGAGCGAGACGTCGTCGACGGCGAGCACGTCGCCGTAGCGCTTGACGAGATTCTCGAGTCTCACGCCTGACAACCGGGCTCCTTCACGTTGCTACGCGACGAGCTTCTTCGCTTCGATGTTGCAGTTGCGCGCGATCTCGTCTTGGTCGACGTTGACCAGCCGCCCGTCGCGGGCGGCGACCTCGCCGTTAATGATCGTCGCCTTGGTCTCGCGGTTGTGGGCGTACAGGAAGACGACCGGATCGTGGTTGCCGGCCATGTCAATCTTGGTGACGTCGTAGACGGCCATGTCCGCGCACATGCCGGGCTCGATCGATCCGAGATCGTCGCGACCCAGGCCCATTGCGGCACCCTTTGTGGCCATCCAAAGCACGTCGCGGGCCGTGATCCAGCGTTCGGCTTCGTCCAGGAGCGGCCGCTGAGCGAGCATTAGCACGCGCATGTCGTCGAGCACGCACGAAGACTCGTTGTTTGCCGGGTTCGTCGTTCCGAAGCAGACGTTGCCGCCCATCTCCTGGATCTCGCGTACTCGGGGGAATCCCCCTCGACCCGGCCCGAGGAAGCCCATGCGCAGGTCGACGGCGAGGCAGATCGAAATCCAGGTTCCGGCCTCGGCCGCGCGTCGGCGCTCGTCGTCGTCGGTGGTGTCGAAGTGGTAGTACATCGTGTCGGGGCCTTCCCAGCCGCACCGCTCCAGCACCTGCATGGCCGGGACGCCGTAGCGCTCGACCGCCGACTTGTCACCATCCCCGTGGTAGAGGTGAACCTTGAGCGTGGTGCCCGGGGTGACATCGCAGAGCTTGCGGAACTCCTTGAACATCGCCTCGGAGTCCGAGTAGACGCCGGTCGGGGAGAGGTGGATGCGGCACATCGAGTACTTCTCGGGATCGTGGAAACGATCGATCAGATCCTGGGTGTGGTCCAGGACCTCGTCCTCGGATTCGATCAGGATCTCGGGCATGTTCCCGCCGGCCTTCTCTCCGAGAGTCATACAGCCGCGGCTCGGGTGGAAGCGCATGCCGATCGCACGGGCCGCGTCGATCGTCCGGTCGACGAAATCCTTCGGCACGCCGTTTCGGTAGACCCAATGGTGGTCGGCGCTCGTCGTGCCACCGATAATCACGTGCTGACCCATGTTTGCCAGAGCGCCGGCATAGAGCGCCTCGGGGGTGACGGGGCGGTCGTGCCAGATTCGCGCCAAGGCGGCGAACCAGTCATCGCCATGCACATCCTGCAGCTCGGGCCAGGCGCGATAGAGCGTGCCCCACATGTGGTTGTGCGAGTTGATCAGGCCTGGAATCACGATGCAGCCTCGCGCGTCGATCGTCTCGTCGGCCTCGGCGTCGAGATTCGGACCGACCTCGGCGATTGCGTTGTCGCGGACGAGCACATCGCATGAGGCGATCTCATCCCGCTCGTCGTTCATCGTCACGACGAGGTCAGCGTCCTTGATGAGCAGTGTTGACATCAGCCGCACCTCCTAGTCTCTCATCAGCCAACCCGCATCTGGCGTTTCATGAGTAGGTCGAGAGGGTCTCGACCCGATACATGGCCAAGACCCTCTCGCGATGTTTATCAGAACGTGGGCACGTGCCCTGTTTCTCGTTATCCGCCGGGCTGGTCACCTATGGCTGTGATCGTACAGTCCGTGGTGCACAAGTCCTCCATGAAGGCCTGTACGTCGTCAAGCGCCTCCTGAGCGGTCTTCTGTCCGAGGCCGACGGCCTGGGCTTCGCGCTGCACAAGGTCGGTGATCTCGAGGATCCCAGTACCGCGTGGGATGATGGCGATGGTCTCGCGGCCAGTGACGTTGGCGTCGTAGCCGTCGACCCATTGGTCGTACACCGAGAAGTCCTCCCGGCCCTGATCGATGGCATCGATGTGCACGGGAAGCGTGACGGTCGGCGAGTTCGCAGTCCAGAGATTGTTGAACTCCTCCGTGGACATCCACTGCAGGAGCAGGAAGCTCGCCTCCTTGGCGTCGCTCGCCGCGTTGATCACGTTGTAGGCGGGGCCACCGCCGGCCTGGGCATGGCACTCAGGCGTGTCGGGGTGTGGTGGCCACGAGAAGTACGTGAACTTGCCAGCGAGGTTGGGGTTCGCCTCGGGCGTGTCGAGCGGCATCAGCCAGTCCGTCGACGAGTCGCCCATCGCCGCGATCGAGGGCTCGAGCGTCGGAATCGTGATCTCGTCGAACAGCGTGATCTCGGCCGTGTTCGGCGGCCCGTACTGCCACAGCGAGGCCCAGAACTCCAGCGCTGCGACGTTCTCGGGCCTGTTGGCCGTCGGGTTCCCGTTCTCGTCGTAGAAGCCACCGCAGAAGGTCTCAGCCAGCCCGAAGATGTCAAGGAAGCTGGCGCCCGGAGAACCCTCGAGGACCAATCCGTAGACCGGATCGTTGAGGGTTTCGCCGGCCAACGTCTCACCGGCCTCTCGCGTGAAGAAGTCCGCAATGTCGACGATCTGCCCCCAGTCGGTTGGCTCGGCGAGCGGGTAGCCATACTCAGCCTCGAACGCCGCCCGCTCATCGGGGTGCTCAATCCAGTCCTTGCGCAACCAGAAGATGCTGATGTAGTTGTAGAGCGGGGCCAGGGCAATGACCTCACCGCTCTCGAGCACGCTCACCTTGTTCGTCTCGGGCTGCAACGTCTGGTCAAAGTCCCAGGAGGGATCGCGCAGGTCGGGGTTGTCAAGGTACGGCTTGAGGTCATCGATCACCCCGGCCTGGAGAAGGCTCGGTGCCTGCCAGTTGTGCAGCATGACGATGTCGAACTCGCCTGTCCTCGAGAGCATCGATGCCTCGCCCTTCTGGATCACTTCGAAGTGCCCGAGAACTTGGACGTCGGCGATGATGCCGGTTCGCTGCTCGAAGGTCTTGATCGCCTCGGCAATCCCCGGCGATGAGCTCGTGTCACCGTTGCCCTCGTAGAGGATCGTGACGGTGGTGCCGGCATACGGCGCTGCCGCCTCCTCCAGCGACCAGGCCGTCATGGCAGGCTCAGGTGGTGGTGGGGGGCCTGGCGGTGGCGGGGGCGGCGGAGGAGCAGGTTCCGCTGGTGGCGGAGCCGCCTCCTCCTCACCGCCGCAGCCCGCGGCGACGACCGCGAGCGCGAGCGCGGCAGCGCAGATGAGCAACGCCACGCGGCCCTTGTCGAGCATTCGCTTTCCTTGCATCGATCTACTCCTCCTCTACTTGTCTCAACCTAATAGACCTAATAGGGGCCTTCAACGAAACTTGGCTAACGAAGCTAAGTGTGGTGCTGGCCCCGTCCTGCCCTGGCCTTGCTTGCCATGCAGAAACGTGTGGGGGGCGGACACCGCAAGTAAGGCGATCAATCTAGCAGAGACCTGATGCCTGTTCCGATCAGAGGGGCAAACATAATAACGAGAACTATTATCTCTGTTGCTTTTATCTCTTGCTTAGCCTCTTACTCAAAGAGAGCTTTTGTGAAATCTTTGTGAAACCTATTAGCGTCTCCCAAAGTTAGAAAGATAGAGATAGCATTTCTCTCTCTCTACTATCCTCAAACTTTATAAGAAATAGAAAAGAGTCTTTTGGTGGATATGGAAAAACTAATCAGCTATCATAGTAAGTCTCTTGAGAAGAGTCTTCTCCTGGAAATATAAGGTGCGCCCTTGCGGCTAGAAGTCGTACAATCCTCCAAGACTTCGAGACACCACTTTGTGAGCCAGCAAGGGGGCAAGTAGCCCAATTTCTATAACTGGTTCACTGTATGTCAAGCCGCTTTAGATTCCATGTGAATCGGGTACATAGCTTGAAGCGATTAGCATCCACCGCTTACCTTTTGAATAGTGAGGTTCTCCTCGATAAGATACTGGGTTCTACGGTAGTTGGGAAGACCGTAGAAGTAGCGGACAAGGCACGCTTCCAAGAGGGTGCGCGTACCGTGTCCCGGTCTGCCAGTCCAACACATCTCGTCTATCTCAGAGACAAGATGACATAGCTCGGGGCTGTCAAGCGCATGACACTACGCATTAGGTGGTCTCCTACCACCTCCCCATCGCCCAGGCAAACGGGACGAGAAAGTTAACAGAATCGCCGGATGTTTGTGGGCCTATTTCGAGTTTCGTTGAAGGCCCCTAGCTGTGCAGCCGCGGGAACCCGTTCGAGCCCCGATCGGGGTCATGCCCAGTACGACGACGTGCCTGTGGAAAAAGATAGGTTCTCTCGCCCTCTCGGTGCGGCGCAGGTGCTCTGCCCTGCTCGCCTCGTGGTGCTGCCCTTCGACGCCCGTGCGCCCGACGTCGCGATCATCATGGAGACTCGCTCGGGGCCTCACGAATCGCGCGAAGGACGTAGTCGGGGCTCAGCGGCAGACGGTCGAACGCGACCCCGAAGGGGCTCAACGCATCGGCCACCGCGTTGACGATGGCGGCGGGGGTCGTGACAAGGCCTGCTTCGCCCAGCCCTCGGATCCCACCCTCCGTGACCGGTGACGGTGTCTCAATATGGATCGCTTCGATTGCCGGCAACTCGGTCATCGAGGGATAGAGGAAGTCCATCAGGCTTCCCGTGAGCAGCTGGCCGTCGTCGTCGTAAACGACCTCCTCGAGGAGGGCCATACCGATCCCCTGGGCAACTCCGCCTGCGACCTGACCCTCGACGACGGTGGGGTTGAGCATCACGCCGCAATCCTCCACCGCGACGAAGCGCTGGACCTCGACCTGACCGGTCTCGACGTCAACCTCGACAATGGCTGCGTAGCTGGAGTTGTTGTAGTTCTCCGGCGGATCGTAGGAGCGCGTCGACGTGAGCGCCGGCTCTTCGAGGTCGGCAGGTCGGTTCGTGTGCCCGAAGTAGGCAAGCTGAGCGATCTCCCTGACCTCGATCGCCCGGTCGGGCGAGCCCTTGACGTAGGCCCGGTTGTCGTAGATCTCGATGTCGTCCTCATCCGCTTCCAGGGCCGCCGCCGCAATGCGGATCATCTTCTTCCGGACGTCGCGGCCAGCCCGAATGATCGTGCCGCCCCCGAGCACGGCGCTCCTGCTCGCGTACGTGCCAGCTCCATACACGGCGCCCGCGGTGTCACCCTGCCGGTAGACGACATTGTCCATCCGTACGCCGAGCACATCGGCGGCGAGCTGTGCGAACGTCGTCTCGTGCGACTGGCCGTGTGAGTGGAGACCCGTCGTCACAGTGACCGATCCATCAGGCTCCACGGTCACGCTCGCGCTGTCATAGAAGCCGCCGCCCCCGCCCCCGTGGCCGCCACCCCACTTGCAGGCTCTCGCGCTCTCAGTACCCCAGCCGGCGGGCTCGACACAGGTGCTGAACCCGATTCCCCGATAGCGACCGCTCGCCCGCTCCTCTGCCTGCGCCCGCCGGAACTCCCCGTACCCGATGGCCTCGGCAGCCTGCTTGAGCGCCTCGGCATAGCTGCCACCGTCGTACCTCTGCCCGAGAGCGTTCACGTACGGGTCAGGGGGAATCGTGTTCTCCAAGCGAAGCTCGATCGGATCGAGCTCGAGCTCGCGGGCGATCTCATCGATCATGATCTCCCGCATCGAGTTCCCGACAACCATCCCCGTCGCGCGATAGGCACTCGTCTGGAGCTTGTTCGTCAGCGGGGCGTCGGAGACGTACCTGACGTTCTCGAAGTCGTACGAACCAGGCAGGAGATTCCCCCCCATGCCCACATCGATGAACGCCGTGTACGGGTAGTTCTGATACGCGCCCGCATTGCCAAGCAACCGACCTGAGATCGCCGTGAACGTGCCGTCGCTGTTGACACCAAAATCGACCTCGTACGTCACCTCTCTCGCGTGACCACTCGCGGCGAGGTTCTCGTATCGGTCTTCGATCCACTTCACCGGCCGCTCAAGGAGCCGGGCGGCGGTGGGAATAATCAGGTCCTCGACGAAGATGTGGCACTTCAGCCCGAAGGCGCCGCCGACATCGGGCGCAATGACCCGGATCCGCCCCTCGGGCAGACCCAGAGGGCCGCTGATCATCGATCGGGTCAGATGCGGCATCTGGTTCGAGGACCAGATCGTCATGACCTCAGTCGACGGGTCGTAGCGTGCGATCAGACCCCGCGTCTCCAGCGGCGATGCCGACTGCCGCCCGAAGTAGAACCGCTTCGTGAAGACGCGATCGGACTGAGCGAGAGCCCGCTCGACGTTGCCGCCCTGGTAGTCGAGGTGAAGGGTGTTGTTGTCCGGCTGGGTCTCGTCGAGACGCGGCGCGTCAGGTTGCATCGCGTCCTCAGCATCGACCACGGCAGCGAGGGGGTCCCAGTCGACGTCGATCAGATCGACCGCGTCCTCAGCGACGGAGCGCGACACCGCAACGACGACGGCGACCGCCTCGCCGACGTGCCTGACCTTCGCGAGTGGCAGGACGCGCTGCTCGAGAACGCGAATGTCCTCATGGTCCTCACCAGAGACAAGCGGCTCGACGAGATCCTTGAGATCCTCGCCGGTCAAGACGCCATAAACGCCCGCATGAGCCCGCGCCCGCTCGATATCGATGCTCGTGATTCGCGCATGCGCATGGGGACTGCGGTAGAAGGCCGCGTGGGCCATCCCCGCAAGAGTGATGTCGTCGATGTACTGGCCGCCGCCTCGGAGGAACCTCGGGTCCTCGACGCGCATGACGCGTGCGCCCAGGTACTGCGGTGGCCGTACGTGCTCGCGTGGCGCCGTCGCCATCCCGCCCTCTAGCCAGAAGCGGGACGCGGCGTTGTCGCGGTTTCGCGTGGGGCTCTGCCATGCCGGTCGACCGCCAGCAACGGCCCACGATGAGCCGCGCTGCAGCCGTGGGCGACCACCAGAGCCGCTGGTGCAACCGGCGGCAGGGAAGGCAACGAGACCCGGTGTCGTGCCATCCGGAACGGTTTCATAGCAGCTTTCCGCATCCCACGCAAAGCCACGCCCCCCGCGTGCTTGTCCTCCGCACTACAGTCGCCCAGCCTCTGCGCGCTCCTCGACGAGGCACCGAGTCTAGCAGCGGCTGGGGTGACGTGCCCCTCGTTGACCTGGAGCTATCCTGGCAAGGTGATCCCGCGGAGCCTCCCCTTGGGTTCTCGCTGATCGTGCTCGTCTCATGCGGGTCGGATAGCGGCCCAGACAAGGTGGGCAACGACCCGGGCTCCTCGATCGCCGTGGAGCCCGAGGCAAGCCCTACATCCCCGGTCGGAGCTGAGCCATGCGCCCCCGGCCCATTCCATGGCACGGTTCATGACACCGTTTCTCGCCAGAACAGACAACAAAGCGAACGAGACAAGGCGCGCCTTCTCGTTTCTTGATGTCGTCAAATCATGAAATCATGGCTAAAACAGACAACCGTACGACTGCCCGACGGGCTCGCCGACGAGGCCGAAGCTGTCGCTCGCGTCCAAGGGACAAGCGTGAACCAACTGATCATCGACTCGCTCAAGACCGAGATCGAACGCGCCCGCACGGACAAGAACTTCACCTCCCGAGCGAAGCGACTGCTCGAACGAGACAAGGAGCTGCTCGAGCGCCTCGCCAGGTGACGAGGTACCTCGACCTCGCCGAGTGCCCCTGGCTCGCCGAGCAGATCACCGGCGTCTCTGCGGAAACGCTCGCCAGGTCGAGCCGCCTCGACCTGGCCGACTCTGCGCAATGCGCTCCACGGCCAGCTTTGGCGACGAGGATTTCCACTCCGATCCGGCGATCAAGGCAGCCAGCACACCCCTTCGCGCTCACCCCCAGGCACGCCACAGAGCGCCCCTACAGAGCATGGGGGCGCCATCGGCGACGCACCCGGCAACGCAATCCGCGAAAGCCCGGCCGGAACACCCACCCAAAACCGAGAAGTCCCACCGCCGATACCGGCACCCCGTCGAAGACGCCCGAGCAGGCAACCCCGAATCGACCGAAACCCGGCGCAACCACCGCCGCAAACACCCAACCCTCGCCCCCGAGCACGGAAACCACACAACCACAGACACCCACCACCAACTCCAACCCGCCCACCGAAACAGGGGAACCTCAACCCCCGCGTTTGCAAGGCCTTTCTAGGAGCGGCAGAAGGGGCTCGAACCAGCGACCCTCAGCTTGGAAGGCTGAGCGAAGCCTTTCTGGCTGTTGTGGGCTGTTTCCGCCTGTTGTCGGTTTTCGGCTTAACATGCTGGTTTACGCTGCATCAGCGGCTGGTGTTTTCAGAGTGTTGCCGGTTGTTGGCGCCCAGTTTGGGCACTGGAGAGGCACTTTCGGTGTTGTCTGTTTAACAAACAGACAACACATTCGACCTAGACGCAGGGCAAACCGGAGCCCAGAGCGCCACCAACGGGGCCCTCTTGCCACGGCAGCCCTCCTGACCAGCCAGCGTGAGCACCGGCTGTCTGCCCCCGAGCGGATCTCCACCAACGCTCGCCAGCCAGAAATCGTCCTCGCCTGTTTGGTCTGCCAGAGGCAGCCCTCCGCCCGTGTCCGGAGCTGTCTGGCTGGCTTGGCGCTACGAGCACGGTCAGGGTCTGCTGGAGTGCTTGCCGGCCGCACGGGCG
>JAPOVR010000081.1 GCA_026708005.1 Actinomycetes bacterium | reverse complement strand
TTGGCCCAACACCCGACAGGCCCCACACCACCAGGGGCACCAACCCCCCGCCACCAACCACCCCCCCACCAAGGCCCAACCAGACCCAAAAGGACAACTCACGGGGGCGCTCGGATGACGGCCTGACCTGGACCTTCTATCTGCGCCGGGACGTCACCTGGCACGACGGCCAGGGTTTCACCGCCCAGGACGTGGACTTCACCTTCAACCGGATCATCTACAACGACGAGATCCCGGCCAGCAGCCGGCCGACGTTCACCTTCCGCTTCCCGGACGCGGAGGGCGGCGGCTGGCAGGAAGCGCCGATGAGCGTCACGGCGCTGGATGCCTACACGGTCCAGTTCGTTCTGTCGGTGCCCTTCGCGCCGTTCCTCCGCTCCATGGGTACGGCCACCTACCCCAAGCACATCCTGGAGCCGCACGTGGAAGACGGCACGTTTGTCTCGACATGGGACATCGACACGGACCCAGCCGCGGCGATCGGCACGGGGCCCTTCACCATCGAGCGCTGGGATCGCGGCGAACCGCCTGGTCCTGCAGCGCAACCCGAGCTACTGGCTCAGGGACGAGGCGGGCAACCGCCTGCCCTATCTGGACCGGGTGATTTACGAGATCGTGCCGGACATTGAGGCCGAGCGCGTCAAGTTCCAAGCGGGCGAGACGGACGTGCACGGCATGCCCGGCGAGGAGTTTGCGATCCTCGAGCCGCTGCAGGAGGAAGGGAACTTCACGATCCACCGGCGCGGTCCCGCCCTTGGAGCGACGTTCCTGGCGTTCAACATGAACCCCGGCAGCGACCCCGAGAGCGGCGAGCCGTACCTCGCGGCAGAGAAGCTGGAATGGTTCTGGAATACGCAGTTCCGCCGGGCCGTCGCGCACAGCGTCGACAAGGAGACGATCGTCCAGGAGATCCAAGAGGGACTCGGCTATCCGCAGCGGGCCTCCATCAGCCCGGCCGCGGGCGACTTCCACAACCCAGACGTCCGCCGCTACGCGTACGACATCGACCAGGCCAACGAGATCCTCGACGAGATCGGCTGGGTAGATAGCGACGGGGACGGGATCCGCGAAGACGGCGCGGCAACTCGATCGAGTTCTCGCTGGTGACCAACAGCAACAACACCGTGCGCGAAAGGTCATGCTACAGCTGCAGGAGGGGCTCGCGCAGATCGGTGCCCAGGCGAACTATATACCGCTCGAGTTCGGCGTTCTCGTCTCCCAGCTGACCTCCTCCTACGACTGGAAGGCGATGGTGATCGGCTTCACCGGGGGATCCGGACCTCTACGGCGGCATCGGGTTCTGGCACAGCAGCGGGCCCCTGCACCTGTGGCATCCCAATCATTCGCAGCCCGCGACGGAATGGGAAGCCGAGAGCGACGACCTCTACATCCGAACCGCCCAGGAGCTGGACCGCGACGAGCGGGTCGCGCTCTACCACCGCGCCCAGGAGATAGCCGCCGAGAACGTGCCGGTCATCTACACGACGCTCCCCGAGTGGCTGAGCGCGGTCCGGAACATCTTCGGCAACACCACGCCCACCCTGTACGGGCTCTGGGACATCCGCTACCTGTACCGAACGGACCAGTAGCCGGCGCCAGCTGAAGCGAAAGGGCACGGCCGCCGCGGCTGCCCGTCCGGACCGCGACCGAGTCTCCCAGCCCTAGAGATTGTCGTCGAAGAAGGCGACGATGCGGCGCCGGTACTCGTCCGGGACGGCGGTGGCACCATCGGCGTGCTCCGCTCTCGGGATCAGCCAGAGCTCCTTGGGCTCGCCCGCCGCCGCGAAGATGGCCTCGCTGTCGGCCGGGGAGATGGTCTCGTCGTCGAGGCCGTGCATCACCAGCAGCGGCGTGGGCGAGAGCTCCGCGACGGTCCGCTCAGGCACGAGGTCGTCCGTACCGATGCCCGTCCTGCGCTCCGCCAGCCATACGGTGATGGGTGCGAAGGGGAACGCCGGCAGGCCGATGAAATGGCTGAAGCTCTGGGCGACGGCCGAGTCCACGCTGCGGAACGAGGCCTCGGCCGCCACGGCCAGCACGTCGTCGCTCTGCGCCGCCGCCAGGATGGCCGTGGCCCCGCCCTGGGAGAGCCCCAGCAAACCGATCTGGGAGCCGTCCAAGCCGGGTCGTCCCTTGAGGTAGTCGATCGCGGCCAAGGCGTCTTCCCGCTCGTAATAACCGAGGGAGACGAACTCCCCACCGCTCTCCCCCCGGTTGCGGAAGTCGAACAGCAGAACGGTGAAGCCGGCCTCGTACAGCATTTCGGCGTGCGGCAGGAGCTCCCGCCGGTCGCAGCGGTAGCCGTGCAGGAGCACCACCGCCTCGTCGCGCTGGCCGGCGGCCAGCCAGCCCGCCAGCCTGGTGCCGTCTGCGCTGCGGAAGGCCACCGGCTCGACCGTCGCTTCCAAAGCGGGGTACTCGGACAGCTCGGGCGGGTCGTCGCAGGCGCTGGGGTGGATGGCCCGTTCGGAACCGATCCAGGCCACCCCTAGGGTACAACTGCGAAACTCTGTATGGTGTCTCTGTGCGGGCGGG
>JAPOVR010000016.1 GCA_026708005.1 Actinomycetes bacterium | reverse complement strand
GCGGCCGCCGCCGCCACACCCCGGCGCCAAAAACGGCCCGACCCGCAGCGGCCCCCGCCTGTGCCGAACACGCACGCCAGCGGGCCTTGATCCCCCCGAGGCGGGGGTCTTTCTCGGTGTGTACGCTGTGGGTCGTGACTTGGGGGAAGCCGCGGGGATGAGGAGGCTGTGGCGGAGGGGGTTGGCGGCCCTGGGCGGTGTGGCTGCGGTCGCGGTTCTGTTCAACGCGCTCTATGGCCTGTTTTACGGGGAAGTCAGCCAGGTTCTCTGGGACTACGCGATCGACCCGGTGGTGCTGGCGGTGATCGGCCTGATCGTCCTTGTCAACGTTGCTGACTCGCTGAGGGCTCGCGGCCAAGCCGCTAACCATCTGGTTCAGCTGCCCCGTGACGTGATTACCGCGCTCGTGGCTGTTGTGTGGGTCCGGTATCTGATCCAGTACGGCGAGAAGATCGCCCCCGAGGTTGAGGCTGCGGCTGGGCTGTGGGGCCACCTCGACGCTTTGGTGATCGTGATCCTCTCCTTCGAGGCGATCTCTCTCTGGAGATCCGCCAGCCAGACCAGCCGCCGCACCAACCCCGCCTAGCCACCCGCCCCGCTAGCCGCTCGCCCACCCGAAGCCCCCGCCGGGAATCCGCGACGAATCTGACTCGGCCAAGCCGCCCTTCAACCCACACCCGGCCTCACCGCGCGTCGCCTCATCCCACGCTGCCCGATCAGACACCGATTTGGCAGCAACCTGAGCAGGTCTCAGCTAGCCTGGGAGCCACCTATCTGGCTTAACCGTGCAGCTTGGCGTCTCACAGCACCCTGCTGGATCGGGCTCTTAGCCGGTGGGCCCAGGCTCGAATCCTGCCCGGTACTGGTTCCGGGAGGGCAGGTGGGTGGCTGTGCGCCGGTTGGCGGGTGCGGGGACCGTCGGTGGCTGGGGTTGCGCCACCTGGTCTGTTCGCCTTTGGCGTGGCGTCCGTGCTCCCCGCGTCGCGCCTTCCCCGCGACGCGGGGAGCACGCAGGGCCCGAGGCGGGCGGCGGCATGGCAGGGCCGCTGCGGCAGCCGCAGGCTCGGTCCGAAGCAGGGCAGCCGGCACCCGGAAGCAGGTATCCGGCGCAGCGAGAGCCGGGACGCAACCGCTTGGTCTAGTGCGTCAATGGAGACAACATGGCAACATGGTCGCCTGTTGTGGTCCGGCGGCAAGACACGGGGTAAAGGGCCTGGGTGAGAGAGAAGCTTCGCGACAAGACCAGGGATCAGCTGACCGTTGCCCTCAACGCGCTGGGCGTGCAAGCCGTGATGGCCGAACGCGGCCGTCCTGAGGAAGCGATACACAACTCGTGGTGGCAGCGGTCGCTGGGCGTCATCGACCTGCCTGAGGGGCCGGTCAGGTGGATCAACGTCGTCAAGAAGGACGGAGGCCGCGACAGCCCGCCCCGGTGGTGGATCAACCTGTGCATACCCGACGAGAGGCAGCTACCGGGCCGCCGAACCGTCAAGATCAAAACGGCCAGGAAGAAGAGCTTCCCCCTGCTCGGCAGCGTCGCCGACGTCGCCTGGAAAGGAGACGATCACCGCACCGGCCTGATCCGGGCTCTCTCCGACGACGGGGAGGTCAAGGGCCTCGCCGCGAGAGTCGGCAACCTGAGGATCCGAAGCCACACCGGCGAGTTCCAGGGGTGGACGCTGCAGGTAGACAGGCGCTTCATTCCCACAAGCGAGGACTGGCAGACGATACAGACGATCGCCAGCCGGCTCCTCTCAGCCCTCCGCGCCCTCTAAAACCACCCAGCACCGCAACCTGCCTCCGGGAAGAGCAGCCCGGGCACGTGCGAGGCGTTCCCCCTCCCCGCCGGCCACGAATCGGCCCGTGGCCGGCCGCGTACGGGTGTGTAAGGGGGATCGGCTTCCTGATCACACACAGAGGCACGCGCAGGCATCGGGACGCACAACCCGTCTAGGCCGCCGCAGAAGTGCCCCGCCTAACCGGCCGCCGTTGGCTGCGTCTGCGCGAGCGGCCGCCGCCGGCCGGGGCGGGAGGGCCATCAGCCTACAGGACCCCAGAGTGACCAGCGACGTACGCGGCCACCGGGTCTGTTGCCGGGTCAGAGAACACCTGTGTCTAACAGATGTCTAACAACGCTGGACCGAAAACGTCTTCGGTCTGTTACGGGATCTACGGTCTTAGGCTCTTAAAAGCTCTGTATTAGCAGGGTATTCCCGAACAGACGTAAACAACTCGCAACAGACGGTAGCGTCCATGGCGGGCTCATCACCCTAAGGTCGTGAGGCCAAAGCCCCCCGCTACTCGGGAAAATCCTGCTAAAGCGGGGTTTTCTGTTCGTCCTGTTGGGGTGCCGGCCGTGGTTTCGTACCAGGTTTTGTACCGGGGGCTTGGTTGGGTGCGACCGGAAACGTGCGTTTAGGCTGGGCGGGTCGCCGGGGCAAGGGGGTGGTTCTGTCCCTGGGGTTGTGCTGCTTTGTCCTGGGTGGTGTGTGACCGGTTTTCTGTGAGGGCTGTGTGGTTGGTTTCTGTTAGGTGGTGGGC
>JAPOVR010000029.1 GCA_026708005.1 Actinomycetes bacterium | reverse complement strand
AGGCTCACACCACCCCACCAACACAAACCCCCGCACAAACACCAGGGGCAAGTCACAACCTCGAAGAAGTTCTTCATCACCTCGACGAGCCCAATCACCTGGCCGGCGCTGATTCGCTGGCCCTCGCTGACGTAGGGCTCGGCATCCGGTCGCGGTCGCCGGTAGAACGTGCCTGGGTAGGGGGTCGTGACCGTAGTCATCGGGACTGCTCATCCCCTTGCGAGACATCCTCCTGCGAGATATCGGTCACGCTCGCCGCGGAGAGACACTGTCGAACATCGGCGTCGAGCGCCCGTGCCTGCGCGAGGGTTACCTCCCGGAAGCGGACGGTGTCGCCGAGGGGCCGCATCTGCCCGCTCTTCCAGAACGCCGCCTGCGCAACGGTCGCGGCACAGATGAAGCCGCCTGCCGTCGGCCCATCTGGCCCAAGATCACCGGGCGGTCGCCGTTGATGTTGACCGCGCCCACCGGACAGCTGTTGTCGAGGATGTTGGAGGGATGGCCGCCTGCAACCCCGCCACCGTCCCGCGCCCACTCGAACGCATGAGGCTCGAGCCGAATGCCCGTGCGATTCGAGTTCACATCCACGCGCCAAGCCCGTCCGAGCAGCGCTTCCATGTCGCCCTCCGTCAGGAAGTCGGGGGAAGCCTGCGGCCCGCGTAGCACCTCGACCTCCCAGGCTCGCGAGTAGGTTGGTCGCGCGCTCTGCGCGAACCGCGCCGGCGTGTGGCTGCACCCGGTGGGGCCAAGCCCAGCGGGATCTGATCCCCGGCTCTGAGCGCTCGGCCGTCGAAACCGCCGAGCTGACCCATCGTGTACGTCGAGCACGATCCGCCAAGCACGGGAACGCCGAACCCCCGGCCACGGCAACGTAGAGGCGAAACCCCGGTCCTGGCGCGATCCCAATCCGCAGCTCCGAGCCCGCCGAAGCAATGAAGCTCTCCCAGAGCGGCACAGGCTCCCCATCCACCGTCGTGTCGGCATGCGCACCGCACACTGCGAGCGTGGTGTCAGCGTGCACTCGCAGAGCAGCGTTGCCGAGCGTCACCTCAAGGCCAGAGGCAGCCGGATCGTTCCCAACAAGCAGGTTGGCGGCCCGAAACGCAAAGTGGTCCATCAGGCCCGCGGGGGGAACCCCTGCGAGAGCAGTCCAGGCCGCCTAGGGCAGTCCTGGATCGTGGCCTCCAGACCCCCCGTCGAGGACCTCGATCCGCCGAGAGCCGCGCGAGCCCATCACGGAATCGGGGGCTCCGCCTCGGCCTGCTCCCGCAGCTTGCGGCGCTCGTCGGCCTCGCTGCTGACCTCGGCGACCCAGTCCGAGTAAGCGCTGGCGTCAAGCAAGTCCTCCTCGATCCTGTACTCGCAGGTATCGCTGTAGACGTCCTCCCACAGCGCGATCAGCTCGGACTCCTCGACCCGGTGGAACCTGACACGATCGCCGGCACGCATCAACAGGCCACTCTCGGCGAATGCCGAGTTGCACGACGCGAGATCGTAGATCGGCAGGGTCCGCCCGACAAGCTGGTACCCGCCCGCCGACTCCACGGGGTAGATCGCCCAGCAGGGGCCCCCGAGCCCGAGAGCTCCAGCCGGCGTCCAGGTGCGGGTCGGGTTGTACTTCGGGGCCATGACCGCATGGCGCGGGTCGAGCGGGAACAGAAACGGAAACCCCGGGAAGAAGCCGATAAACGCGTTCAGGTGCTCGGTCCCAAGCACCGACTCGTACAGTGCCTCGCGGCTGCCCAGGCCCTTGTAGCGCACCACGTAGTCGATGTTGTTTCCCGCCTCGCAGTTCGGGCCATCGGTGCGATGCTGCGCGCGTACTGCGCGACCGCGCGGCGGCTCTGCGACTCGTCGAAGGCGACCGGCAGATGCACAAGCCGGCTTAGGATCTGCATCCCCGCGCTCGGATCGAGCGTTCCCGCACGGCGCTGAGGTGGGCGACGAGCTCGAGCTCGAGCGGCTCGTAGACCACGAGAATTGAGCGGAACCCCGGCGCGGTCTCGACCAGCCCGCTGAGCCCTTGGGCACGCAGCGCCGCATCAGCGGCGAGCACGAAGAACGAGAGACCGAGACCGAACTCCATCACCCCGTACTCGACAGGGAGCGCTCGATCACCGGCCAGCCGGTACGTGACGTGCGGCTTACCCGGCTCGGCCGGCTCCTCGGCAATAACCGCCGCGTTCTGAGCACCGCTCATCCGACGTCTCCGTGCGGGCCCGCGGCAGCCCAGATCGCCAGCTGTCAGAGGCGCCGGCCGGCGCTGGGATCCGCAAGCAGAGAGAGGGCACGAGCGCTCGCGGTCTTAGCGGTGCGAGCCGCGCGAAACGGCGAACAGCACGAGCGGGGCTGCTCCGCGTACCCGCCCACGCAGCGGAGCCTACAATGCACCGTCATGCGCGTCCAGCCCCGTGGCGAGAGAGCGTTCGCAACGGCGAACGGGCTGCGGTTCCACTACCTCAGCTATGGCGTGGGCGAGCTCGAGATCCTGATCCTACCCGGGATCACGAGCCCTGCGATCACGTGGGAGTTCGTGGCCGAGGAGCTCGCGCGCGACTACCGGGTGCTGACGATGGACCTCCGCGGCCGTGGGCTCTCTGACCGCGGTGCGTCCGGCACGTACCGGGAGACCGACTACGCCTTGGACGTAGCCGACTTCATGGAGGCGGTCGGCCTCGTCAGACCCGTTGTGCTCGGGCGCTCGATGGGCGCGCGCATCGCCACGGCATTCGGCGCGCTCTACCCCGATAAGCACGGGCCGCTTTTGATGGTCGATCCGCCGCTGTGCGGCCCGGGACGCGACCCATACCCCACGCCGATCGAGCCGTACGTTCAGCAGATTCGCCAGGCCAACGCCGGGGCCACGGCCGATGACATCCGCCCGTTCTTTCCAACGTGGACAGACGAGCAGCTCGAGATCCGCGCCGACTGGCTTGCGACGTGCGACGAAACCGCGGTTGTCGAGAGCTACCACAACTTCCATGCCGAGGACTTCTTCGAGCATTGGCCAAGATGCCGCGCACCGGTCGGACTCCTCTGGGGAGGTGACGGGCCGGTGATTACGCCCAGCTCGGCAGCCGAGGTGGCGCGCGCCAACCCAGAGGCAACGGTAACCGCGATTCCGAACGCCGGCCACATGATCCCCTGGGACAATTTGCCCAGCTTCCTGGCCGAGACACGCGCGTTCCTCGCAGACGCAGCCGCTGGCTAGCTGCCGAACCGGGCCGGGGTTGTTCCATCTCGGCGCTGCTGGCCTCTGCAGCGGCAGCAGTTGGCGGCCGCAGGGGCCGACGGCCCGCGCACGCGGGCCGGGCAGGCCAGGCGCCGCCGCCCTCTCGTGAGTTGGTAGGGCGTATAGCTCTGCCCACGGGGAGCTGACCTCGCCACGCTCGGCATGAAAGGCGCAGGTTCCCGTATGACTCCGCGCGGGGGATGTCCGGCGGATGACGCATCAGCCGAGGATGCCCGGGCGGCCGAGTAGGCTCCGCCGCCGAGCCAGGCCAGCGAGCTAAGCCCAACGCCAGGGGAAGCCGACCAGCCGCCGAGCCGCGCCATTAGAGCAGCCCGCCTCCCACCACCACCCGGGGGAGGGTAGCCGACAAGAGCGCACAACTTGGTCACAAAACCGTGCCAACTCTGCGCGCCCTGCCAACCCTGCGCAGCCCCGCCGCCAGCGCTGCGCAGGCTGCCTACCCCCGCGGCCCTGCCGCTCGGCCTTTTCACCCGGCTCGCCAGTGCGCGTCCGAAGGGCACCTCGCCATGGAGCAGCCAGAGCGTCTGGTCCTCGGCGAGGCCCGCCTCGCGCGCCGGGTCGCCTACCCGCGCAGCCCTTCCACGCCCAGGTCGCCTCGGCACCGCGGCCTCAGGGACATCCAAGGAGAACGCTGTGAGTTGCTGTCAACCCCACACTCGCACATTAGACTCGCCCCATCGCGGAGCTACCAACCTCTATGTCCAGTACAGCTAGGCGCCAAGGAGCCACGGCGAATAGGGAGACGCACTCGGGTTTCGGGAGCCGCGTTCCTGGCGGGGTCCCTCCAGGATTCTTGCGCCTGGTTGATTGGCCACCTGCCGGGATGCGCGGGAGGGCGCGCTCCTGCACGATCCGCGCTCCTACACGACGTGTTCCCGCCGACCGACACACCTGCCGGCCGCCGCTAGCCCAAAGAGGAAGCAGAACCCTTCGGGGCTGCTCTACCAGTAGGCGACAGCCCGGCGGGCCAGCATCGCGCGGAATGTCTCGGTGGTCTGCGGCAGCAGCTCTCCGCTACCCCAGTCGAGGATGACACCGTAGTGTCGGACAAGGTCGAGCACGTCCAGCTGGCCATTGCGGTAGCGCTCGGCCACGCCCTCCGGCGGCTCTGCGAGGCGCTCGAGCCGCACACTCCTCGCCTGCGCGCGCTCCTGCTCGGTGGCATCCTCGTGAAGCGCGTACTCGTTTACATCCGGATCGACGGCCTCAACGATGACGCCGTAGTCCTTGCGCGCCCTGTCGACCGTGACGTATCCGTCGATGACGTCTTCAAGCACGGCGGCCGGGTCGCGGTCAAGCGGGTCCCCAAGCCCGCCTCCGCCGGCTGATGGACGGGTGAAGAAGTCGCCGGGCCCGATGTCGAGACCCGAGAACACCGCTCCGAGGAAGCGCTCGTCCTCGGTGCCCGGGTTCAGCCAGACCCCATGGGGGAGCGATGGCAATCCCCCGCGAGTGCCGAAGGTAATCGACCGCGATCGGTCGCAGAGGTAGGAGATCACCGTGCTCTCAGCCTCGGTCAGCGTCCCGCCCTTCTGCACGCCGCAGCCACCACGGTACTCGCCGGGTCCGCCCGAGTCGGGCCGGATCTCGTGAGTCGAGGTCACCACCGGCGTGAGGCGCTCCTGCCCCTCCAGCGGCTGCACCGCGAGGCCGACGCCGAAGATCGGCGAGGTCGCGTTGGAACCGTCGCGGTCGTGCCGGCCGCCCCACCCGCCGACCATCCAGTCGTACCACATGAAAAACGTCCTGCCAGGGCTGCGTCCGTCGCGCCCGCCGACGAGGAGGTACTCGAGGTTGAAGGAGCAGGACATCGCCCGTTCCGGGACGATCTGCGACCAGAGCTCGAAGATCGAGTTCATGATCTTCTCGTACGGTCCCGAGCAGAAGCCGGTTACGGCGACCGGCCACTCGGCGTTGACCACGGTCCCCGGCGGGCCCATATCGACGGTGACCGCACGGTAGAACCCGGAGTTGAGGGGCACGTCGGGGAAGAACGTCTTGGTGCCCGCGATGACACCCGAGAAAGTTGTGCCGTAGGCGGAGTTGAGGAAGCTGCCCACGATCGAGTGCGAGCCGCTGAGGTCGTAGTGCACAGCGTCCCCGTTGATGGTCATCTTGACCTTGATCGGAATCAGCCCCTCGCCGCCCGATGGGTCGTAGTCGATGTAGTCCTCGGTCTCCCAGGTGCCGTCCGGCAGCCGACCGATGCGCTGACGCGTGAGCTGCTCGACGTAGTCCTGGACCTCGCTGAAGGAGGTAATGACGGTGTCGCGGCCGTACTTGTCGACGAGCCGCAGGACCTCCTGCTCAGCAATTCGGGTTGCCTCGATCTGCGCGTGCAGGTCGCCCTCCGCGGCGGCCGGCGCCCTCGTGTTGGACACGATCATCGTGACGAGGTCAGCCAGGTATCGGCCCTTGTCGACGATGCGAACCGGCGTGATCCGCAAGCCCTCGCCGAAGTGCTCCTTCGCGCTGATGTCGAACGAGCCGGGGATGCGTCCGCCGACGTCCGCCCAGTGCCCGTTCGAGAGCGAGTACGCGATCACCGCATCGTCGTGGAAGATCGGACGAACGATCCGCACATCGCTGAAGTGCGTGCCGCCGAGATACGGATCGTTCATCGCGTAGACATCCCCCGGGTGCATGTCACCTTCGAAGGCTTCGATGATCGACTTGCAGGTCGTGTGCAGCGTGCCGACGTGCACCGCGATGTCGCCGCTGCCCTGCATGATCGTGTCGCCGTTCGGATCGCAGAGCGCGGAGCTGAAGTCACGCGCGTAGATCACGAACGAGTGGCAGGTCCGCAGGATCTGCTCGGCCATCTCGTCGACGATCGTGGTGAATGAGTTCTTGAGAACCTCAAACGTGACGGGATCGAGCGTGTAGCCACGCTCAGCGCTCTCCTGCTTGGACGCCATCACGCTTCCCCCGAGATCGTCATACGGATATTGAGCCAGTCGTCGATCTCCGCCTCGACCCCAGGCGGGATGAGCACCGTCGAGTCGAGCTGCTCGATGACTGCCGGACCCTCGAGCACCGCGCCGGCCGGAATGTCGCTTCTCGTGTAGATGGGCGTCTCGACGCGCGCATCCTCCTCTTCGAAGTGCACGCTGCGGAGGCTGATCGGCTCAGGTCGCGCGCCGCTCCGCTCATACCGCGCGAGCTCTGGCTTGGGCGTGACGCCGACCGCATGCACGGTGACACGATAGATCTCGACGGGAGCATCGTCGCGCCGGTAGTTGTGCTCCCGCTCGTGCTCATCGTGGAAGCGCGCCGCCGCCGCCGGGATGTCGAGCGGCGATTCGGCTCGAACGGACATCGAGCGCCACTGCCCCAGGTATCGCATGTCGAGAAACCGCTGGATGCTCATTTGATCCGGGGATACGCCCTCCTGAGCAAGGCGCTCGCGCGCTTCGTCCTCCAGCTTGGCGAACTCGCCCTCGACCTCGGCGGGGTCGACCGTATCCGCCTCGGCAAGGAACATCGTCGAAAGGTCATGGCGCACATCAACGAGCAGACAGCCGAGCGCCGAGGTGATTCCGGGGTTCGGGGGCACGAGCACGGTCGGAATCGCGAGGTCACGGGCAAGGGCAGAGCCGTGAAGCGCTCCTGCGCCTCCGAAGACAGCCAAGGCGAACTCGCGCGGGTCATAGCCGCGCCGAATCGAGATGAGGCGCACCGCATCCGCCATGTTCGCGTTGGCGACCTTGATGGTGGCCTGGGCGGCCTCATCGAGCCCCAGCCCGAGCGGCTCCGCGATCGCGGAGGCCACGGCCCGCTCCGCGGCCTCGCGGTCCAGCGACATCGCCCCGCCGATCAGATCCTCGCCCAGCCTGCCGAGCACGAGGTTTGCGTCGGTGTTCGTCGGCTGCTCGTTGCCGCGTCCGTAGCAGGCCGGGCCAGGGTCAGCGCCCGCCGACTGCGGCCCGTTGCGAAGCGCACCCACCTCGTCGATCCAGGCCAGCGACCCGCCGCCCGCGCCGATCGTCAGCACCTCGACGCTGGGGAACATGATCGGGTAGCCGTACTCGACGAACCACTCCTTCGTCACCCGGAGCTCGCCGCCGTAGACGAGCGAGATGTCGGTGCTTGTTCCGCCCATGTCGAGGCCGATCGCGTTGTCGAACCCGCACAGCGTGGCGAGGTGCCGCGCCGCAATCGCCCCGGCGGCAATACCTGACGCGGCGAGACGCACCGCGAGCTGCTCGACGGCGCGCGGGGTCATGACACCGCCGCCCGAGTGAAGCAGCAGCAGGTCGCCGCGATAGCCGGACTCGGCCAGCCGGTCGCTGAGCCTCTGTGTGTAGCCGGTCACGAGCGGAGAGAGGACGGCATTCGCGACCGTGGTCGAGAAGCGCTCGTGCTCGAAGATCTCGGGCAGAACCTCACTCGAGGTCGAGACCGCGACGTCCGGAAGCTCCTCTTGGAGGATCTCCTTCATCCGCTGCTCGTGCACCGGGTTCGCGTAGGAGTTGATGAAGCAGACAGCCACCGCCGAGACGCCGCGCCTCGCGAGAATCCGCGAGACGCGGCGCGCATCATCCTCGTCGAGGGTCTCGAGTATCTCGCCCGAGTAGCCGATGCGCTCGTTCACCTCAAGCCGATCCCGTCGGCGGATGTAGGGAGGCGCGACATCCTTGTAGGCATCCCAAAGGTCATCCTTCGTCCCACGGCGTATCTCGATGATGTCCCGGAACCCGCGTGTGGTGACCATCGCCGCGTCCGGCAGGTTCCGCGTGATCAGCGCGTTCGTGGCAACCGTCGTCCCGTGCGAGAAGAGCACGACGTCGCGCAGATCAACACCGGCCTCAGCCACGCCAAGCAGCACCCCGTCGATCGGATCGGGCGTCGAGGGCACCTTGGCGACGCTCACCGATCCGCTCGCCTCGTCGAGCACACAGATGTCGGTGAACGTTCCACCGACATCGACTGCAACGCGCAGGTTTGCCACCGTCCCCTCCGTTGTCGTCATGTCGGGGAGAACTTCGACGCAGTTCTCCCCGTGACAGTCTCATCGGTGACGACCGGCTCTGCAAGCCGAACCACAGACAACGACGAGGCAGCCAGGCCAGCGCATTCCGTTTGTATTCCGCCGCCGCGCATGGCATGTTTCCAGGATGCGAGATACGGCCTTGTGGCATCCCTTTGCCGATATGGCCACTGTCCGCCGAAGCGAGGTCGTCCTGACCCGCGGCGAGGGTATCTGGCTGTGGGACGAGAAAGGCAAGCAGTACCTCGACGGAAGCGCGAGCCTCTGGTACGCGAACATCGGTCACGGCCGCCCGGAACTCGCCGACGCCGTGGCCGCACAGATGCGCGAGCTCGAGGGCTACTCGATCTTCGGCGAGCTCTCAAATCGTCCGGCGCGCGAGCTGGCACAGCGCCTTTCCGACCTGTCTCCGATGGAAGAAACGAAGGTCTTCCTCACCTCCGGCGGGGGAGACTCCATCGAGACCGCAATAAAGCTGAGCCGCCTGTACTGGGATCTGAACGATGAGCCCGACCGGGTCCACCTCCTGAGCCGATCGGGCGGCTACCACGGCAGCTGGGGATTTGGCACGAGCACAGGCGGGCTTGAGCTTAACCGCGCGGGCTTCGGCCCCCTGATCGCCGACACAACGCGCGTTGCGCGCGACTCCGTCGATGACCTCGAAAAGACCCTCGGGTTGATTGGGCCAGAGAAGGTGGCCGCCTTCCTCTTCGAGCCCGTCCAAGGTGCGGGTGGCGTGCACCCTCCGCCCGAGGGATACGTCGCGGGCGTCACCGAGCTATGTCAGTCGCTCGGGGTCCTCGTCATCGCCGACTCCGTGATCTGCGGCTTCGGGCGTCTGGGCAGCTGGTTCGGAGTCGAGCGCTTTGGGATCGAGCCCGACATGATCACGTTCGCCAAGGGCGTCACCAGCGGCTACTTGCCAGTCGGCGGCGTCGCCGTCTCGGGACGAGTTGCCGAGCCGTTCTGGTCAGAGCCAGGCCGCGTGGCGATGCGTCATGGGCCAACCTACGCGGGCCACGCGGCCTGCTGCGTCGCAGGCCTGGTGAACATCGACATCATGGAGCGCGAGGGTCTCGTCACGAAAGGACAGGAGCTCGAGAGCGTGCTCTTCGAGGCAGTCAGGCCGCTCGAGAGCCATCCCCTCGTCAAGGAGGTTCGGGGCGGCGTCGGGCTGATGGCTGCGGTCGAGCTCGAGGACTGGGTCGTCGACCAGGTTCCAGGCGCAGCCAACGTGCTGAGCGCTCACGGCCGCGATGCAGGAATCCTGACCAGGCCGTTTCTGCGGGGTGTCCCGCTCGCGCCGCCGCTCACCGTCACCCCCGAGGAGATCGCGCTCGCCGCCGAGATGCTCGGCACGGCTCTCGACACCTTCGCCGCAGTCGAGGTGCCCGAGCAGGCCACCGTCTCGGGCTAGAGAGAGCTCAGCCGAACTGTTCGGCCTGGACCTGTCCGGTCTGGTGGTCGTGGCCGCCGGTCGGTGAAATACCACCGCGTGCGAAGCCAGCTGCAGGCCTAGATCTGTCAGGTCTGGGAGGTCGTTGGACGCCCAAGCACCGCGCGGCCGGAGAACCGTCTAGCCGGAGAGCCTGCCGCTGCCGATAGAGTGCAGGGCCCCGGACCGACGGGCTGCCGCCCTGCGATCTCCATGAGGACAAATCCCGAGCGAGGCCGTCCCGCCGCCGAGTCGCCGCAAAGGTCCCCCCCGCCCCACCTACCACCCGGGGGAGGGTACCCCAGAAAAGCGCGTGACTTTCACACGATCTGTCACAGAAGCGTCATGGGACTGCACCACCTCTGCGCAGCCACACCGGCCGTCTGTACCAAGCCGGCTGCGCCCACCGGGTGAGGCGCGCGAGCGCGCGGCAGCCGGTGGATCGTGGACGGGGAACACTACCGCCGAACGACGGGCGCACGTCGCTCGTGAGCGTCATGCGGCCGGCAATCGGTCCGCGGCCTGACGATGGAGAGCGCACCGGAAGAGGCAACCCTGCCATTGCCCCACCGCCTGCCGCTGGATGCGACACGCGCCGCTACCTCTCGGCCCACTCGCTCGAAACCCTTCTCGAACAACAACACAACCAGCCAGAGGAGGCCCGCCAGCTCACCACGGCCTGAGCAGCCAGCGATCAAGCCGGCGAGTTACACCCCCCCCTCCGGGGACTTGACTCGGCCCCGGCGGCCCAACGAGCCTTCCAGACGGTCGCGTGCGCAAACCCGGGCCCCACCCGGGTCGGGCGCGGCCAATGACCCGACCGGCGCCGCTCCCGTGCAGATCCGCTCCTGATCGCCCTCACTCACCATCCGAGGCGAACAACGGAGCCGAATCGACCACTCAAACCCAGGCACGCACCCCTCGAGCGTAGCCCGGCTTTCCGCGCCCCGCCAGCGCCTCGCGGCCACTGCACCCTGTCGCCGGCGAGACGCCACAGTGTCTCGCCGCCCGCCCTGGATCGAGCAGCCCCTCCAGGCCGCCCCCCGCCAGCGGCCAGCAACCCAAGGGTTCGCGTGACGGCGCAGTCCCCGCCCGAGCCCTCCCCCCATGCCAAGGACTTTCCCGAGACCCCCCGCCCCAAGGGAGAGCCGCACCTATCCCCCCAACCGCTCACAACGTCCGCAGGTCCTACAGCTAGCCCCGAGCGCCACGGCCCCCAGCAGCAGCATCGACCGCGTCCTCGATCTTCGCGAGGCGAGCCACGTACGGGATCACAGCCAGCACGGGCAGCGCAACGATCAGCCACATGGCCGCAAACCCTTCGGTCGACTCCAGGAACGTGCCCGCGATGTCGATCGACGCGCCCACGGCAATGGGGCCGATCAGGAGGCCGACGCCCTTGGTCATGATGGCCAGGCCTGAGACCGAGCCTCGACCCGTCGCCGGCATGACCTTGAAGAGGAGCCCCCAGGCCAGCGTCATCACCATGCCGCCGGCAACCGCGACGAACAGGATCAGCGGGTAGTACCACTGGTTCCAGCTCGTCGCGAAGGTCGCTCCGAGCAGACCGAGGCCGTACACGACCGACGCGAAGAGAATCACCCGCCCGAGGCCGAACCGATCGCCAAGGCGCCCCGAGGTCGCCGCGGCGATCAGATAGCCGGTGCCGACCGTGGCTAGCACAGCGGAGGAGACCCAGAGCGGCTGATCGAGACCGATGGTGATGTAGAGGACAACGAATGTCCGCATGCCCGCGAACGTCGCCTCCCACGCCGTGTTCGCGATCAGAAACCAGCGCACGTCCTTGTGCTCGCGCACGATCCGAAACGGCATCGCCAGGTACGAGCGCTTCTGCGGGAACCGCCGCTCGGGAAGGTGCCCCTCCCGGACCAGCAGCACGACGAACGTGCAGGAGACGAAGGTCAAGACCGCAGCCACGACGAAAGGGAACGGCTGCCAGACGCTCAGCAGGATGGCCCCGAGGACAAGCGCGCCGCCGAGCGCAATGCTGCGCATCACGTGCTGCGCCCCCTGCGCCCGTCCGTAGGCGCTTTCCGGGATCAGGTCCGGATAGAGGCCCCGGTACGGCGGCTCGTAGACGTAGTAGGCCAGCGAGAACGTGAAGAAGATGAACGCGGTCGCCCAGAGGCTCGGCATGAACGCCAACAGCGCGAGCGCGAGCGCCATGGGCACGACCGCGAAGACCATGTACGGGCGCCGGCGGCCGAGCGGCGTCCGGGTCGCGTCGGAGAGCGGCCCGATCACGAGCGGCAGGAGAATCGCGAAGATGCCCTCCGAGGAGAGGACGAGCCCGATCAGAGTGCTCGAGCTCGTGAACTGCTCGAGCACGGGCGGCAGGTAGGCCGATACCGTCGTCACCGACCAGGCCAGGCCAAGCGCACCGAAGCCCAGGGTCCAGCTCAGCACGCCTTGCTCGTCCTCTGGCTGCGCCCGCATGCGGGCAATCTGAGACAGCAACTGGCGTCCCGACAGCGGGGACATCAGGCGGCCGTTCTGTCGCGGCGAGACTTCAGAGCGCAGCCGGGGGCACCAGCGCCGTGCCGGACACCGTCAGGGGGCGGTGCCCCGTGTCGCCGAGGGAACATCCGCTCAGGGTAGCCGGCTCGGCTGAGGAGCGATCCTGGAGCTCCCGCCCGGCAGCCCAAGGTACTGCGGTAGCTCGGCGAGGGTCTCGAGCCGACCTACCTCGTCGGGGTACATGCGGGCCCGATCCACGAGAACGGCTCGGATGCCGACGGCGCGCGCTCCTTCGATGTCGTCGGCGAGCGAGTCGCCGACCATCACCGCGGCCTGAGGCTCGAGCCGCAGCAGCGACAGCGCCGCGTGGAAGATCGTCGGATGCGGCTTGACCTTGCCGTGCGTGCGCGAGGTGACGACCGCGTCGACGGCGATTGCATGGTGGCGCACGAAATTATTGAGGTCGCGGCTCGTATTCGAGACGAGGGCGATCTTCAGACCGGCCGCCTTGACCGCACGCAGGACGGGGAGGGAGTCATCGTAGAGCTCGAAGTTCTCATGCTGCTCCCAGGCCCGGGTGATCTCGACAGCGACGCTCCGGGCGGCCGGACCAGTGCCGCCCATGCCATGCACGATGTCCTCGGTGAAGCGGATCCAAACCTCTTCATCGTGGTCGAGCTCCGGGTGGTGGCGTAAATCCTCGAACGCGGCCGCGCGAGCCTGCTCGTACAGGTCTGGCTCGAGCGTCAGCCCGTACCTGCGGCCCGCATCACGGTAACGCTCCGGCCCCAGCAGCGGGCCCGGCTTGCAGAGCGTGAAGTCGACGTCGAAGAGAACAGCCTCGGGGAGTGCCACCGCTGCTAGCTCAAGCGGTCGGTGCTCACACCTCTGCGGGCCACCGGTACGCGTGCGGTTGGCGGTTCGCGAGCGACGGGAGCGTCTCCCGGACTCGCTCCATCCGTGCGCGGTCGAGCTCCGCAGAGATCACGCAGTCCTCGTCGGGCGCAACTGCGAGGACGACCCCCCACGGGTCGACGATCATCGACCGACCGTAGCTCGACTTGCCCGCTTCGTGCTTGCCCCACTGGTTCGCTGCGGCAACGTAGAGCTGGTTCTCGACAGCGCGAGCCCGCAGCAGCAGCTCCCAGTGATCCTTGCCGGTGAACAGCGTAAACGCCGCCGGAACCGTGACGAGCTCGGCTCCCTGCAAGGTCTCGATGCGATAGAGCTCTGGAAAGCGCAGGTCGTAGCAGATCGTCAGGCCCGTCTGCCAGCCCTCGGCCTGGCAGACGACCGGGCCGGCGCCTGGTTCCTCCACCTCGGACTCCCAGTACCTCTGACCTCCGACCACGACATCGAACAGATGGATCTTCCGGTAGACATCGACGAGCTGACCGTCGGTGTCGTAGACCGCGCACGTGTTGGAGAGCTTCTCGCGCCCCTCGCGACGCTCGGTGACGGAGCCGCCGACGAGCGTGATCCCGTGCGAGCGAGCCCACTCCGACATGGCCGCAAAGCTCTCGCCTTCGTCGAGATCCTCGGCGTTGGTGCGGAAGACGTCGGCCGACCCGAGCGCGTTCCACTTCTCGGGGAGAACGACGACATCGGCTCCGGTTGCAGCGGCGCGGGCAACAAGCACAGCTGCCTTCTCGAGGTTGGCCGCCTTGTCAGCCTCCGAGTTGAGCTGGACGCAGGCCACGCGCAGAGTGTCGGTCACCCCGCAAGGATAGCCCGCAGGGTCTGCTAGTCGCATAGAGGTTCCCACCCAGGCAGAGGCCGACGGCCGAAACGATGTCCGCCGGTCGCAGACGGGCTGCCGCGTGCTCGCCGGGCCGAACGCCCCGTCGGCCGCCCGAGGCGACGATACCCGCGGGGCAGGCCGGTCGGCAGGCGTCTCGGGGGTGCAAGCGCCCCTTACCACGCAGGTAACGAGGGTCTGCCTTGGGGGGGAAACCGCGTCTCCCCCCACGGGAGCTGGCCGCCGGGACCAGCAGCGAATCGGGGTGCCCGGATTTGAACCGGGGACCTCGCCGACCCGAACGGCGCGCGCTACCAGACTGCGCTACACCCCGAACTCCCAAAGGGTACCGAACCGACCCGCTCCGACGCATCCGCACGCGCCGTGAACGCCGCTCACTCTAGCGTGCGGGGGTAGAGTCGGCACGTGGCCTCGCGCAGCGAGATTCTGGCGTTCGCCGACACGTACCTGGACGTAGGCGCGTTCGCCGACAGCTGTCCGAACGGTCTCCAGGTCGTCGGCGCCGCGGAGGTGGAGTCGATCGCCTGCGGCGTGTCGTCCTCGCTGGAGCTCTTCAGACGTGCAGCAGCAGGCGGCGCGCAGCTCGTGCTCGTGCACCACGGGCTGTTCTGGGAACGTGACCCGAGCGTGATCGACAAGGCCATGCGCGACCGCCTGAAGGTGCTGTTCGATGCCGATCTCAACCTCGTTGCCTACCACCTGCCTCTCGATGCGCACCCGGAGATTGGCAACAACGCCCTGCTCGCTCGTGCCCTGGGAGTACGCGAGCAGACCTCGTTCGCCGGGCTCGGTCGTGGCGGCATGCTCCAGAACGCGTGCCCGGTGGATGACTTCGTCGCGCGCGTCGAGGGCATCGTTGGCCGCACGCCGCTGCTCTTGGGCGGCGGGCCACCGCGCATCGAGCGCGTCGCGGTCTGCACCGGCAGCGCTGCCAGCCTCCTGCGGACGGCCGCCGAGGCGGGATACGACTGCTTCGTCACCGGTGAGCCCTCCGAGCCGGCCATGATGCTCGCTCGCGAGGCCGGTATCCACCTCGTGGCGGCGGGCCACTACGCGACGGAGACCTTCGGCGTGCGGGCGCTTGCAGATCGGCTCGCGGCGCAGTTCAACCTGACCAGCGAGTTCATCGACCTGCCAAACCCCGTCTAGATCGAGGTCGCCAGCACGCTGGTCGATCCGGGTCTCCTCGGAGACCGGAGGGTGTCAAGACAACCGATTGGGAAGAGCTCGGATGAAGCGGACGGCTGTGCGAGGGGCTTCGCACGGCCGTCTGATGGTAGCGCGGCCCACCGAGGGGAAACGCTCGGCCCCCCGCGCGCGGGTCTTCCACCGCCGGAGCGCGCCTACATGGGTTGCTCTAGCAGGGTTGCTCTGACCGAGCTCCTTCCCGAGCGAGGGCACCCTTCGGGAACACCGATTCGCCGCCGGCGCTCCCGCACGAAACCTGCGGGCACATGGCCGCCCTCACCAGAGACAACGGCAGGGTTGCGCACCTGCGCTGCTGCTCGTGCAGGGCGACCGGCGCCACGATCCACTGCTGGGCACTCGCGGCCCAGGCGGGGTGAACGAGCCGCGCTTCTTTGCTCGCGGGCAGCGGATCGGCCGGGCGGGGCGACCGGCGAGAATGAGCCGCAGGGCGCCGGATCGGCCGTCGGCAGAGCCGCGCAGAATTGGCACGCTCTCGTGACGCTTCTGTGACAGATTGCGCGAAAGTCGTGTGCTTTCCTCGGCTATCCTCCCTCGGGTGTGGTGGGCGGGGGGTGGGCTCTCTCGGCGGCAGCGGGCAGCGAGGGGCTGGCCCAGCGCCCGCGCGAGGCGCGCAGGCTGAATAGCCGACCGGCTCGCCCCCGCAATCCACCACGACCACACGGCTGCCTCGGTCACCAACCCCCCGCCACACCAGTGGCCGGAGCCAGCTAGACAGCCAACCTGGCTGGGTTCTTCCGCAAGAGACCCGGGCAGGTTCGGCGCCCGCGGCCCAGCCCTGGGTGTCAAGCTACCCGGATGGCAATTACCGCCGAGCCCGAGCACCCCGTGGCGGAGACCAACCTCGCTGCCACCGAAGGCAGCGGCCTCTCGCCCCTGCGTCTTGGCATCGTCGTCTTCATGGGCGGAGCCGGCACGCTCGCGACCGAGATCGCCGCCTCACGCCTCCTGGCACCCTTCTTCGGGTCCTCGACGATCGTCTGGGCAAACATCATCGGGTTGATCCTGATCTACCTGTCCGTCGGTTATTGGATCGGTGGCCGGGTCGCGGATCGGTGGCCGAACCCGCGCCTTCTGGGCTCGATCATCCTGATTGCCGCGGCAGCGGTCGCCGCACTGCCATTCGTGGCGCGTCCCGTGCTCGGAGCCGCCCTCGAGGGCTTCGATGCGCTCTCAGCTGGAGCGGTGGTCGCCTCGTTCTTCTCGGCGCTGGCGCTCTTCGCGATCCCGATCACGCTGCTCGGCATGGTCGCGCCCTTTGCGATTCGTCTCGCAATCAGCACCGTCCAGACCGCCGGAACAGTCGCAGGACGCCTCTACGCGCTGTCGACGGTCGGCTCGATCCTCGGAACGTTCATCTCGGCGATCATCACGATCCCGCTGATCGGGACGCAACGGACGATGCTCGGCGCAGCGGTCTTGCTCGCGTTCTCGGCAGCTCTGCTGCTTGGACCGCGGTGGCAGCTCGTGACCGCAGCATTCGCGGCTCTCCTCGCAATCCCAGCAGGAACGGTGAAGGCGAGCGAGGGTCTGATCTTCGAGACTGAATCGACCATCCAGTACATCCAGGTCGTGGAGCGCGCGGACGGCACTCGCTCGCTGAAGTTGAACGAGGGCGTCGCGTCCCACTCGATCTGGCGCGCTGACAGCGTCCTGACGGGGGGTGTGTGGGACACGTTCCTCGTCGTGCCACCGCTCCTTGGCCGCCCTGTCGAGAGCATGCTCGTCATCGGCAACTCGGGCGGTACGATCGCGCGCGCCTTCGGTGAGTTCTATCCCACCGTCGCGATCGACGGGGTTGAGATCGATCCAGAGGTCACCGAGGTCGGGCACCGCTACTTCGGCCTCGACGACAACCCGAACCTCACCGTCTTCGATGCCGATGGCCGCCCACATTTGCGGTTGACGGACAAGACGTACGACATCATCGTCGTCGATGCGTACAAACAGCCCTACATCCCCTTCTACCTTGCGACACGGGAGTTCTTCGAGCTCACCCGCGACCACCTCAACGCCGGCGGCGTGCTCGCCCTCAACGTCGCCGCAGTCCCAACCGACGACCGCCTCTCGCGCACGATCGCAAGCACGGTTCGGTCGGTCTTCCCTCAGGTCTGGAAGTGGAAGCCGCTGCGCTTCAACGAGCTCCAGCTTAGCTTGACGAGCCCCCTCAGCCGCAGCGAGCTAACCTCGCGCACAGAGGAGCTTCACGCCAAGATCGCGCCGCTGGGCGAGCTCTTCCGTGCAGACGTCGTCGAGGCTGTCCAGACCGAACGCCCGCTAACCGACGATCGCGCGCCAGTGGAGCTGCTGACCGATCAGGCCATCATCGACTACATCATTGAGAGCGGCCGCGGCCTCGACGAAGACTTCCTGCCCACCCGACCAAGACGGTAGCCAGCCGGCCACACCCGCGGATCACTGCCCGCGTCAAGCATGGCGCCGTCTGCGCCTTGGAGAGCCTCAGCTGCCTCAGCTTGGAGCCCGCTGTCCGCAACGCGCTCGACCAACGAACCGCCTCCCGGCGACGCACCGACCGACTCGCAGACCCGGTGATCCGAGAACCCCGCGAACAGCAGAACCCCGCGAACAGCGTTGCCTCCGACCTCACGAACGCCTATGCTTCAGCCATGAGCTGGAGAAGGGCACGGCGGTCATGAGCGCCATCCGCAGCCTACCGACTGACCTGGGGAGGAGATCCCGCTAGCATGAGAGTGCGGCGGGTTTTTTGTTCCCCTAGAAAGGAGCATCAATGGCGAATCACCTCACGCCCGAGGAGCTCTCCGAAGAGCTCGGTCTTGACCGGCAAGAGGTGATCCGACTGTGCCTTGAGCACGCGATCCCGATCTACCAGGGAAAGATCGACAAGACCCTGTTCGAAGCACATCTCGCAATGGCGGCCCCAGCCGAGAGCGGCTAGCTGTCGGTCCTCGGCACGTTGCGCCACCCGGGTCTCCTCGGGCCGGCATGCTGAGGCGGCCCAGCTTCAGGAGGCCGCCTCGGAGAACCACACAGTGATGTGGGATTCTGTCTGCGCAGCTGCTTGCTGACGGTTCGGCGCGTCGAGCAAAAGCGCTGACGGATCGTGCGAGGCAGCCCTGTTCTGCGTGAGTTGACCCTCAGGCCGCGGGAGCACCTCTCCCGCGCGCGACGCCTTAAGCCCAGGATTGTCAGCCAAGAGCATCCAGAGATCGCACCTCTCCCACGCGATGCCCCTCCTGCTGGCCTCGGCGTCGCCATAAGGCCACCCCGCCACGCATTTGAGCCGGGCAGTAGCCGACCATCGGCGGGATGACGCCCACCGGAGCGATACACCCGTCGTTCGCGAGACGTCGTTCGGGGCCGTCGTTCAGGGCCGTTCGCTCGCGGGCGGCAAGCCCTGTGGCACAGCCGCGCAGAAGCGGCACAGTCCCGTGACACTTCTGCGACAGGTCGTCTGAAAGCCGTGCGCATCTGTGGACTACCCTTCCCCCCGGGTGGTGGATGAGAGGCGGGTTGCCCTATTGCCCCGAGCGGCGGGCTGCAGTCGGCGAGCAGAGGCTGGCGCAAGGCAGGCGCTGACGCAGAGACCCAGGACAGATCACCCCTCATCGCAGCTGGCGCCCGCCGAACGCCGGGGAGGGGGCACTCCCACCGCAGCCGGCCGCTCGCCACGGTAGGAGGAACGACCGACGACCCGAAGCCTCCTGCACCTCGCTGCTCGTCGCTGCGAGGCCCAAGGCCCAGCTCGACGGGTGGGAGAAGCTACTCGGCGGCCCGAAGCCTCCCGACTTCACACACTCCAGCGGCACCGCCGAGCACACTACGGCTCCAACCGAGCGAAGGTTCGGTGTCCCCGCTAACTGGCAGCCGCTCGCTCAGCTTTCGCAGCCCCTGTGGCCAAGCCGGCCAACCAGTAGCCTTCAGTCGTCAATGCGCACGGCCGCAGAGATTTGGCACCAGGCAGCAGAACGCGCCGACGGCGATGCCTACCTCTTCCAGAGCGAGGACGGCTGGTCGCCGGTTTCGTGGTCTGAAGCCTCAGAGGCGGTCGACGCGCTCGCCGCTGGGTTCCTGTCGCTCGGCATCGGGCACGGCGACCGCGTCGCGATCCTCTCCCGGACGCGCTTGGAGTGGGCGCTCTGTGACTGGGCGCTCCTCTCGCTCGGCGTGATCGTCGTTCCCGTGTACCCGACCAGCTCGTCGAACGACGTCACGCTGATCCTCGCCAACTCGGGTGCCCGAGCCGTCGTCTGTGAGGACGCCGGCCAGCTCGAGCGCGTCCGGACTGCGCGCGAGCAGCTCCCGGCTCTCGAGCAGCTGGTCGTGATCGACGACGGTGGCAACGCGTCGGCGCAGGTTCTCTCGGACATCGAGCGGGACGGACGAGAGGGCCACGGCAGCAACCCGGATGCGCTGCGCGAGGCGCGCAGCCTCGTCGCCGAGCACGACATTGCCACCATCATCTACACCTCCGGCACGACGGGGGATCCGAAGGGCTGTGCTCTCACGCACAGCAACCTGCACGCGGCGCTTGAAGGGATCGAGCAGGTGCCTGAGTTGCTGCACCCAGACGATGTGATCGTCCTGTTCCTCCCGCTCGCTCACGTGTTCGGACGCCTCTGCGTCCTCGCAGGGGCGCAAGGCGGGGGAACGATCGCCTTCTGCCCGGACGTCGCCCGCGTCGCCCAGGCGGTCGAGTCTGTTCGGCCAACGTTGCTGCCAACCGTGCCGCGGCTGCTCGAGAAGGTTCGCGCAGCGACCATGTCGAAGCTCGAGGAGGCCGAGGGCCTGGCAGGGCGGCTTGGGCGCTGGGCGCTGCGCGTCGGCGAGCGGGCGGCCGAGGCGCGGCGCGAGCAGGGCACCGTGCCGTGGCGGCTGCGCCCGAGCCTCTGGCTGGCGGATCGGCTCGTGTTCTCCAAGGTGAAGGGACGCCTCGGCGGCCGGCTGAGGATCGCGGTCTCGGGCGGAGCGGCACTGCCCCGCCACGTGAGCGAGTTCTTCGACGCTCTCGGCCTCGAGGTCGTGCAGGGGTACGGGCTCAGCGAGTGCACTGCTGTGGCCAGCGTCGGACACCCGGGACGACACCGCCTCGGCACCGTTGGACCGGCGCTGCCCGGGACCGAACTCAAGGTGGACGAGACAGGGGAGATCCTCATTCGCAGCGAGACGGTCTTTGCCGGCTACTGGCAGGACGAGCAGGCCACTGCCGCCGTGTTGACAGACGATGGATGGCTGCGAACCGGCGATCTCGGCGAGCTCGACGAGTCGGGCAACCTCACGATCACCGATCGGAAGAAGGACGTCATCGTCACGGCCGGCGGCAAGAACGTCTCGCCGGTCCGAATCGAGAATTTGCTGAAGTCATCCCCGCACGTGTCCGAGGCGCTCGTCGTCGGCGACTCGCGCCCGTTCGTGGTCGCGCTGGTCGCGCTGGACGCAGAGGAGCTTGAGCGGGCCGGCATGGGGCAGGAGCAGGCCGAGGGGGCTGTCCGGGAGCTGGTTGTGGCCACCAACCGCCAGCTTGGCGACTTCGAGCGCGTCCGCCGCCACGCGATTCTCCCGCGGGAGTTCAGCGCCGAGCTCGGTGAGGTCACGCCCACCTTGAAGCTGCGCCGCCGCGTGTGCGAGACGCACTTCGCAGACGAGATCGAGCGGCTGTACGCCGGCCGCGTCTAGCAGGCAGCCTCAGGGCAGCCGCGCTGACAGCGAGCGTTACAGACGGCGTGCGCCGACATAGGTGCGGGCGTACCAGGAGTCGGACAGGCTCGAGATCTTGACGACATCGCCCGTGTGCGGGGAGTGGATGAACTGCCCGCCGCCGATATAGATCCCGTTGTGGCCGAGGCCGTTGAAGAAGACGAGGTCACCGGGCTCGAGATCGCCCCGAGGGACATGAGCGCCGTACCGGTACTGCGTGGCGGCGTGATGGGGCAGGCCGACCCCAACCTTCGCGTAGACGTACATGACGAAGCCCGAGCAGTCGAAGCCTGTCTCAGGCGAGGCGCCGGCCCAGCGGTAGGGAATGCCGAGGTACTGCATGGCGATGTCAACAACCCCGGTGTACTGGGGAGACTCAGGAGGCGCCGGAGGAGACGATGGAGATGGGGGAGCCGGCGGCTGAGTCGGAGCCGGCGCTGGCGTGGTCGCTTCAAGGGCAGAGCGCTCGTTCGATTCGGCGCGCTGCCTTGCCTCTCTCTCACGGCGGCGCTGCTCCTGGGCGGCGCGCCGCTCCCGGGCGGCGGCCTCGGCGGCAAGGCGCTGCTCGGCCTCCCTGCGCAGGCGCTCTTGGCGCTCTGCCTCCTCGATGATGAGCCGGTCGAGCTCATCCTTCTTCGATTCGTAGAGCTGCTTGCGCTCAGCGATCATTCGCTCGATCTCGGCCCGGCGCGCGCGCCGCTCACCGACGATCCGCTTCTGACGGTCGAGCGACCGCTGGAGACTGAGCTGGCGCTGACGTAGCCCGTTCCGGGCAGCCTTCACGTCAAGGACGATCTGCTCGTCGCGGCTTGCGATCCTGTCAACCGCATCGACCCGGTCAATCAGGTCTCCGAGGCTCGCGGCGCCGAGCACGACCTCGAGCGTGCCCTCCTCATCCGCCTTGTAGAGAGCGACCACGCGGTCGGCGAGCGCTTTCTGCGCCGAGCGGCTGCTCTGCTTGGCGAGCCGAAGGCGCTCATCTGCAACCGCGAGCGCCTCGTCGATCTGCTTGAGCTTCAGGGTCGCGGCGTTGAAGGCTTCGACCGCCAAACCGAGCCTGCCATCGAGCTCTTGGAGCTGGACGACGACCTGCTCAAGCTCGGCCTCCGACCGCGCGATGTCGCCAGGCGACGAGCTGCCGACACGAGCCATGCTGAGCGCTCCCGCGGACACGAGCAGCAGGAGACCGATGGCGACAGCCTGACGCTTCATCTGAGCTCGGAAACGGAGGCTCCTGCGAAGAGGCACAGGTGCTTCAACTCCTCGATGCTAGCAGCGTGAGCCCTCGAAAGCACCGAGAACCGACTGGTGTGGAGATCGCCACGAGGGGGTGCAGAGAGACCGGTGCACGTCTCTTACTTTCGCCTCGTGTGGAGGGGCAGCGCAAGACGCGGCGTGCTGCCACCCTGCTCGCAGTCGTTCCGTCGCACTCGCTGTGGGTCCGTTGGCGCGAGCGGACGACGCCGAGATCCTGCGAGCCGGGCAGCCGAGCTTCGCGAGGAAAACGCCCGCCTGGGCTCACAGACAGCCCGTGCACTCCTCGACCTCGATGCCACCGAGGAGGCGCTGCGCCGCTCGCGGCACCGGGTGGATGCCGCCACGGCTCGCATCGCCGTCGTCCGGGAAGAGCGCACCGACGCAATCGAAGCAGAGGCCCGGCGTCTCGGGGAGGAGCTGGCCGGCGCCGCGCTCCCAGAGTGCCCCCGCCGGCCGCGCCTCCCAAGACTCGCGCCCCGAAGGCACCGCCGCCGGTCGCGCCCCAGCCAGTAACGCCTACCTCCTCTCCGTCACCGACACCGCTCCCGAGCCCTGCGCGCCCGGCTCCTCCCTCACCGCCCGATCCGCCGGGACCAGGTGCCAGGATCATGACCCGTTACGAGCACCACCGACGCGCTGGCGGAAATCGTCGCCATCGGGCTCCCGGCCCAGATCGGGATCGCCGCGGTCGATCCGCGCGTGATATTCTTCGCACCCGCATGGGGATCCCCGGCTGCGGCGAGGGGGTGCCGGCCGGCACCGGCTCGGCCATCAAGGGGACGATCATCGGCGTCTGGTTCCCGGCAGTCGAAGAGGCACGCCAATGAGGCAGGCGTACCGTGACGATCACCCTCTCCTGACCGACTCGTGAGCCGGCCCCTGGGGCCGCAGGGTTGAGTCGCTACCCTCATCGTATGCACCTCAGGCGCATCCGGCGACCGACGCGCCCTGCTCGCAGGCTGCTCATCGCGCTCTGCGTCGCCGCTCTCGGGCTTGCGTACGGCGTCGAAACCTCGCTCGCAGGCAGTGAGGCTCCGGGGCTTTCGAAACAGCTCTCGGACGCACTGGCGGTTGCCGGGCTCGACCCGGCCAACCTGTCGGCGCTCGTCGTCGATCTCAACACGGGCTCGACGGTGTTTGCCAGCAACTCGACGCTCCCGCTCGTCCCCGCCTCAATCGAGAAGCTCCCGATCGCCCTGGCAGCCCTCGCCGTGCTCGGGCCCGATTTCCGCTCGAGGACTCTGGTGCTCGGCAGCGGCATGAGGCGCGGCGCAGTCTGGGATGGCGACGTGTACCTGAAGGGCTACGGCGATCCGGCGCTGCCCAAGCGGGACGTGCGACGCCTCGCGCGCGTGCTCCACTCCCGCGGCATCGTGCAGGTCACCGGGGCGATCATCGCCGACGAGTCGTACTTCGACTCGGTGAGAACCGCGCCCGGCTGGAAGCCGAGCTTCTTTAAGGTGTACTCGCCGCCGATCTCAGCCCTCGTGGTCAACCGCGCCCGCAAGCAAAAGTCCGTTGTCGACGACCCGGCCCTGGCGGCAGCCACCGCGTTTCGCAATGCTCTTCGCAAGCGCGGCGTCACCGTCGACGGTGGGGTGGGCACGGGCACAGCGCCCGCGAACACGATCCGCCTCGCCCGTGACAGCTCACCGCGGCTCACGCGGCTCGTCGGCTGGATGAACACGAGGAGCGACAACTTCATCGCGGAGATGCTGCTCAAGACGCTCGGCGCTAGGGTCGCAGGTATGGGCACAACGAGCGCCGGGGTGGCTGTCGTGCAGAGCGTGCTGGCTGCACGGGGCATCCCGCTCGCAGGCGTGAGCATCGTGGACGGATCGGGCCTCTCGCAATGGAACCGCCTGACAGCGACGACCACCGTCGCGATCCTGCGCGCCGCGCGGAGCGATCCTGGGCTCTCGGAACCTTTCATCGGCTCGCTCGCCCTCGCCGGCTCAAGCGGCACGCTCGCACGGCGGTTCGTCGACAGCCCCGGCCGCGGTCGGATTCGGGCCAAGACCGGCACCACCGCCCTCAGCTCGGCACTGGCAGGCTTCGTCGACGACCGCTACGCGTTCGCGATCTTCATGAACGGCAGCCACGACAGCCCGGTGAATCACTGGCTCGCGCGCGCAGCGCAGGATCGCTTCGCGACCGCTCTGATAGGGGCCCCCCTTGCGGGGCTCCCGTAGGCCTCAGGGACGCTCTCGGGCAACGAGGGCGGCGAACGCCGCCTCGTCGAGAACCTCGACGCCGATCTCCCTCGCCTTCGCGAGCTTGGAGCCTGCGTTCTCTCCGGCCACGAGCGCCGACGTCTTCCCGGAGACCGAGCCGGTCACCCTGGCGCCAAGCGCCTCCAGCGCCGCCTGCGCCTCTTCTCGCGTCCACGCCTCAAGCATTCCGGTGAACACATACGTGCGACCCGAGAGCGGGCCCTCGCCGGGGCTGTCTTCCCGTTCGGCCCCGAGCCGCAGGCCGAGGTGCCCGAGCTCGTCGAGAAGCTCCCGGTTCTCGGGCTGGGAGCACCACTCGGCGATCGCCTCAGCGCGCTCAGGGCCGATCCCGGCGACGCTCTGGATCTCCTCCACCGAGGCCGACTGAAGCTCCGCGGTCGACCCGAAGTGAGCCGCGAGGGCCTGCGCGCCGACGGCACCGACGCCGGCGATGTTCAAGCCGAAGAGGACCCGCGACAGCGGGCGCTCCTTCGAGCGCTCGATCGAGGCGATGACGTTCGCGGCCAGACGCTCCTGGAAGCCATCGAGCTCAAGCAGCTGATCCGCGGTCAGGCGATAGAGATCGGCCGCCGTCCGGAGCAGCCCGAGGTCCCAGAGCCGCCGAATGAGCTGCTCGCCGACGCCCTCGATATCCATCACCGGCTGTCCGGCCCAGTGGATCAGCGTCTCAAGGCCACGCGATGAGCATGCCTGATTCGGACACCGATGCATGACCTCGCCCTCGAGCTTGACGACTGTGGCATCGCAGAGGAGGCAGCGCTTTGGCATGCGGAACGGCGTCGTGCCGCTGCGATGCGGCAAGACCGGGCCGACCACCTGCGGAATGACGTCGCCCGCCCGCTGCACGATGACCCGGTCCCCCTCGCGGATGTCCTTGCGGTTGATGTCCTCCTCGTTGTGCAGGGTGGCGTTCGACACGGTGACTCCGCCAACCTGAACGGGCTCCAGCTCGGCCCAGGGGTTGAGGGCGCCGGTCCGACCGACCCGAACGTGGATGCTCTTCAGCAGCGTCTCCGCCCTCATCGGGGACCACTTGAACGCGCGCGCCCACCGCGGGCGCTCGTGCAGCGCGCCCAGCCGCCACTGCTGGTCGATCGAATCGATCTTGATGACGATCCCATCGATGTCGTAGTCGAGCTCGGCGCGGCTCGCCTCCCACGCCTCGCAGGTACGAGCAACCGAGTCGATCGACTCGTGGCGCTCGGCGTGCAGATTCGTCCGAAAGCCCCGAGCGCGGAGCCACTGGAGCAGCGCCCACTGCGTCGCGACCGCCAGGCCCTGCGCGAACCCAACGCCGTAGAACCAGATGGCGAGGTCTCGTTCGGCGGTGATGCGCGAGTCGAGCTGTCGCAGCGACCCAGCCGCCGCGTTGCGCGGATTCGGAGCTGGCTTGCGCCCCTCGACGACCAGACGCTCGTTGAGCCTCGCGAACGCGTCGGCAGGGAAGTACACCTCACCGCGCACCTCGAGCAGAGGCGGTGGGGGCGGTCCGACCGTTCTCAGCGGGATCCCCTTGATCGTGCAGAGGTTCGCAGTGATGTCCTCGCCGCGCAGTCCGTCGCCGCGCGTCGCACCACGAGCGAGCGTGCCGCGCTCGTAGACGAGCGAGACGGCGGAACCGTCGATCTTTGGCTCGGTCACGTAGGCGACAGGCTCGTCCGAGCCGAGCCGCTTGCGCACGTCATCCGCCCACTTCCCGAGCGAGTCGGCATCGGTCACCTTGTCGAGCGAGCCCATCGGCTGGAGGTGGTTGACCTTCTCGAAGCGCTCCGCAGGCGGCGCCCCGACGCGCGCCGTGGGTGAGGCGGGATCACGCAGGTCGGGGTGCTCCTCCTCGAGCGCCTGCAGCTCGTCATAGAGGCGGTCGTAGGCAGCGTCGTCGATCTCGGGATCGTCGAGCACGTAGTACCGGTGGGCGTGATGCTCAAGCTCGGCTCGAAGCTCGACGGCCCTCTCCACGGCCTCCGCTCTAGAGGACATCGAGCAGGTCGAGCGGCTCGTGGACAAGCGCATGCGGGCTCTCGGCTCTCAGCGCCTGATCGGAGTGCACGCCGCCCCAGCCCACCGCGACCGCATGCAGGCCCCCCGCGTGCGCAGCACAGATATCGAACGGCGAGTCGCCGACGTAGGCGGCCGGTGCCCGACCGTCGCCGATCTGCGCGAGGGCAGAGAGCAGCGGCGCGGGATCGGGCTTGTGCGCCTTGGTGTCCTCGGAGGCGACAACCGCGTCGAAGTACCGGCCGATGGGAACATGACTCCAGGCCAGCTCCACGCTGCTCCTGCGCTTCGCGGTGACCACCCCCAGCCGACGACCCTCGTCGGCAAGCCGCGATAGGACCGTCTCAATGCCCGGGAACACTTCGACCGACTCGTGAAGGGGCCCGTTGTGGTCGCTATAGACCCGCACGAGCTCGTCCACACGATCGGCATCGATCTCCGCCATCTGGGCGCGAAGCCCTGAACCGCCGACGCCCGCCATCAGCACTTCGTCAGGTATCTCACGGCCGAGCACCGCGCGGGTCGCATACCGGAACGACGCGAGGATGATGGGTCCCGTGTCAAGCAGGGTCCCGTCGAGGTCGAACAGCACCGTTGGAAAGCGCATCTGCAGTGATCCTAGCCCCGTGCCGAGGTCGCGCACCGTGCCGGGCAGCCGGCTCGTCGGCGCCTCAACCTCAGTAGACGACGCGGTCGAGGTAGAGGCCCCACGGCGGCGCGGTGGTGCCCGCATCCGCACGGCCACGGCCGTCGAGGAGGCTCGCGATCTCTCGCGGAGTGCGCTCGAGCATGGTGCCGACGAGCGTCCTGACCATGTGGCGCAGGAAGCTATCCGCCGTCACCGTGAACTTGGCCTCGTCCCCCCGCTGCTCCCAGCGCGCCTCGGTGACCCTTCGGACGAAGACCTCGTGCTGCGTCTCGGTTGGCGTGAACGCACGGAAGTCGTGCTCGCCGACGATCTGCTTAGCCGACTGCTGCAACAGCACGAGATCGACTCCGCGGGGATGCCAGAGGGCTCGGCGCTCGCGCAGCGGCGAGCGCGTAGGGGCCGTGAGCACCTGGTAGGTGTACGAGCGGCTACGAGCCGAGAAACGAGCGTGGAATCCGTCGGGCGCCTGCCCGGCGCTGCAAACCGCGACATCCGGCGGCAGGCTCGCGTTGAGCGCCGCCGCGG
>JAPOVR010000167.1 GCA_026708005.1 Actinomycetes bacterium | reverse complement strand
CGTTCAGCCTGAGCCGCGCGTCGGATGGAGGCGATCTGCCTGGAAGCTCCGCTCGTTCACGAAGACCGCGTCGATGGTGCGCCACGTGAGCAGAACGCACCCGGTGACCGAGGGCTCCACATCCAGACAGTGAACCGAGCCCGGCGAGCGGTCGAGGTAGTAGCCCTCGCCAGCAGTGAGGAGCTCGCCGCCGCGGTCGCTTGGGCTTGCGAACTCCCGGAGTCGGAGCTCGCCCTGGAGCACGAGCGTCAGCTCACGGAAGTCGTGGTAGAAGGGTACGGGAGGGCCTGCGTGCAGCGGCTCAGGCGGCAGCCAAGCGAGCGACACGATCGCTTGCCCCTCTGCATCCCGAGAGAGCACCTTCTGCTGGGTGCCCACACGCTGAGGATGGGGCCGCCACCTCATAGCACGCGTGTCGAGAATCGTGAGATCGTCCCAGCCGACTACGGTCCCCTCCGCCTCCGCCGCAATCGCACGCGACTCCCGGGCGGCGTCACCCTTTGCGCTCTCGGAAGCATCAGGCCGTAGCAGGACCGTGTGCTCGCCGACGCGATCTTCGCTCACGAAGGTCCCTCCGGCCGTTCTCCATGTCAAGACCTCACAGCCAACCCTCGAGCTCTCGGGCCCCAGGCCGTGCACTGTCTTCGGCCTGCGGTCCATGTAGAAGCCCGCCTTGAACACGACGAGCTCCTGGAACGACTCCACGAGCACCCCGGCGTCGTCGGCGCGGCCGAACTCCCAGTGCGGCAGCTCGCCACCGAGAAAGAAGGCGAATTCGCGAGACGCCTTGTGGTAGATGCCGCCTGGGAAATGCGGCTGTGAGCGGCCCGCCGGATACCAGACAATGCTGATCGTCGGCTCTCCGTCCGCGTCGTAGGAGAGCTCCTTGCTGCGGCCTCCAGGGACACTCCCATGCTCCTGCCATTCGAGCTCGCGGGTGTCGAGCACTCTCAGTCCGCCGCGGTCGATGACGACCCCATTCGACTCCGCTGGCTCTTCCACGTCACTCTCCCCTCCCTGTCCAATCTCCCCTCGCTGTCCAAGCATCCTGTGCGCGACCCTGGGACTCTAACCCCCTCCATGTCCGCAGTCGGGACATGGGCTACAAGAGCAGACGTGCCCCCCATCAACGGCCACCAGCTCGCTCAGGCACACGGCAATGCCGACTGGACACACTGCAATCGCCGGCCTCTGTGTACCGTGCAGCTGGTACAAACCTGCCGAAACGCTGCCGCCTGCACCGCGGTACGCGCGTCTTCGCCAACCACAAGCGAAAGGGTTCGTGCCGGGCATGCGCTACGAGGTCCCGGAATCGCTCGAGGAAGCTGTCGCGCTCCTTTCGAGAGCCGGCAGTGGCGCCTGCGTGCTCGCAGGCGGCACCGACCTGCTGGTTCAGCTGCGTTCCGAGGCGATTGCGCCGGATCTCATCGTGGATATCAAGGCGATCGCAGAGGTGCGGCAGATCGTCTTCACAGGCGGGTGCTTTCGCATCGGCGCAGCGGTGTCAGGAGCGGAGCTCGGGGAGCATCCGACCCTCAGGAAGGCATGGCCAGGCGTGGTCGAGGCAACCGAGCTCATCGGATCGACTCAGATCCAGGGGCGCGCAACTCTCGGGGGTAACCTCTGTAACGCATCGCCGGCAGCCGACAGCGCGGTTGCTCTCGTCGCTGCCGGTGCCGTGGCGAGCGTCGTCGGGCCAGACGGCCATCGCGAGGTCCCCGCTGAGGATGTCGGGGTGGGCCCGGGACAGACCTCGCTCGAGAAGGGCGAGATCGTCGTGTCGCTCACGCTCCCGGCCCGGCCCCGCTACTCGGGCGACGCGTACCTTCGGTTCACTCCGCGAACCGAGATGGACATCGCCGTTGTCGGCGCCGGCGTCAACGTCACGCTCGACGAAGCAGGAAGGTGCGCCGAGGCCCGCGTCGCGCTCGGAGCAGTCGCCGAGCGGATCCTGCTCGCGCGCGAGGCCGCCGACGCGCTGGTGGGCACCTCGCTCGATGCAGCCGCCCTCGAGCGGCTCTCCGCGACAGCGAGCGCCGCCTGCCGCCCGATCGATGACAAGCGAGGCACGAGGGCGTTTCGCCTCAGCGTCGCTGGCGTCCTCGCCCGGCGGGCTGCCAAGACCGCGCTCGAGCGAGCGCGCGGACCCCGATGACAAGACTCCACGTCTCAGCCACGATCAACGGCGATCCGGTCGAGTTCCTCTGCGAGCCGGAGCAGACCCTGCTCGACGTGCTGCGGGACGAGCTCCAACTGACCGGCAGCAAGGAGGGCTGCTCCTCTGGAGACTGCGGCGCGTGCAGCGTGACCCTCGACAAGCGCCTGGTGTGCGCCTGCCTCGTGCTCGGGGCAGAGGTGGAGGGGCATTCGGTCGAGACAATCGAAGGCATGGCCAAGGGCAACAAGCTCCACCCGCTCCAGCAGAGATTCCTCGAGCACGCAGCGTTGCAGTGCGGCGTCTGCACACCAGGTTTCTTGGTTGCCGCCCGCGCCCTGCTGGAGACGAACCCGGATCCTACTGAGCGCGATGTTCGCTACTGGCTGGCAGGTAACCTCTGCCGCTGTACGGGCTACGACAAGATCGTGCGGGCGGTACTCGAGGCGGCTTCCGACATAAGAGCACGCTGACGATGGCAACCACAGAAGAGACCCGCGCTCGGGCAGTGCGGCCGAACCTCACCTGGGTCGGCACTCGCCCGGTCCGGCCCGATGGCGTCGACAAGGTGACCGGTCGCGCGAAGTTCGGCGCCGACCTGCAGCTGCCGGGCATGTTGGTCGGCAGGATGCTTCGCAGCCCATACCCGCATGCCCGCATTCGGTCGATCGACACCTCGAAGGCGGAAGGCCTTAAGGGTGTGAAGGCCGCTGTTACGCGGGATGACTTCGAGGATCTGCCATCCGAGTTTGTTCCGGCCGGCGAGATGCTCGTCAACTACCGGGACATGGTTCGCAACGTCATGGCACGCGAGAAGGCCCTCTACGAAGGCCATGCCGTCGCGGCGGTTGCGGCAACGAGCGCTGCCGTTGCCAGGCAGGCGCTGAGCCTCATCGAGGTCGACTACGAGCCCCTGCCGCACGTGATCGATGTGCTCGAAGCCATGGAGCCGGATGCGCCCCTGCTGCACGAGGACCTTGTCACCGCGGGCGTCGAGCCTCCCCCGGAGGCGCCCTCGAACATCGCCAAGCGCCTGAGCTTCACGCTTGGTGACAGTGAGGCCGGCCTCGAGGAGGCAGACCTGGTCGTCGAGCGCGAGTTCACCACCAGACCCGTCCACCAGGCCTATATCGAACCCCATGCGTGCGTCGCCAACGTCTCGGAGGATGACTACGCAGAGCTCTGGTGCACAACGCAAGGACACTATGTCGTGCGCGCCTTCTGCGCCAAGCTGCTCGGCCTCGATATCTCGAAGCTCCGGGTGACGGCATCGGAAATCGGGGGCGGCTTCGGTGGCAAGACGGTCGTGTACCTCGAGCCGGTGGCACTGGCTCTCGCTCGCAAGGCTCGGAGGCCCGTGAAGATGGTCATGTCGCGTGAGGAAGTGTTCCTCGCCTCGGGGCCGGCTCCCGGCACCCACGTCTGGGTCAAGATGGGTGCGACCCGCGACGGGCGGATCACGGCAGCCGAAGCGGTCTTGAAGTACCAGGCGGGCGCCTTCCAGGGCTCACCCATCACGCCAGGTGCCATGTGCGCCTTCGCGCCGTACGCTCTCGAGAACGTCAAGGTGACCGGCTACGACGTGGTCACCAACCGCCCCAAGGTGGCCTCGTATCGAGCACCTGGCGGGCCGATGTCCGAGTACGCCGTCGAATGCGTGGTCGACGAGATCGCCAAGACACTCGCCATCGACCCGGTCGAGCTCCGTCTCAAGAACGCGGCCCGCGAAGGCACGCGCACCGTGTACGGCCCGAAGTTCGGGCCGATCGGCTTGATCGAGACGCTCGAGCAGGCCGAGCACCACGACCACTACCGGGCACCGCTGGCGCCGAATCAAGGCCGCGGGGTCGCTTGCGGCTTCTGGTTCAACATCGGCGGTGAGAGCTGCGCCTCGCTCCACGTCAACGACGATGGCACGGTCACGCTGACGGTGGGCACACCTGACATCGGCGGCTCCCGCGCCTCGTTGTGCCTGATGGCCGCCGAAGAGCTCGGAATTGACTTTGAGAAGGTGCAGCCAATCGTCGCTGATACGAGCTCGCTGGGCTTTACGTTCCTCACCGCCGGTAGCCGGAGCACGTTCGCCAGCGGTCTTGCGGTCATCGAGGCAACGCGCGATGCCGTGCGGCAGCTCTGCCGGCGTGCCGCGCAGATCTGGGAGCTCCCCGAGGAGTCCGTGCGCTGGCAGGATGGCTGTGCGAGATCCGAGGAGTCCGAGGACGCTCCAGAGCCCCTGTCGTTAGCGGAGCTCGCAACCGTGGCAGGCAAGACGGGTGGGCCGATCGTCGGTCACGCCCAACTCAACGCCCAGGGTGTCGCCCCGAGCTTCGGTACGCACATCGTTGATGTGGAAGTCGATCGCGAGACCGGCCTCGTCACCGTTGTGCGCTACACGGCTATACAGGACGCTGGCAAGGCCATCCATCCAAGCTACGTGGAAGGGCAGTATCAGGGAGGAGCCGTTCAGGGCATCGGCTGGGCCCTGAACGAGGAGTACATCTACGGCGAAGACGGCCGTGTCGAGAACCCCAGCTTCCTCGACTACCGCATCCCGGTTGCCTCGGACGTGCCGATGATCGAGACCGTCTTGGTCGAGGTACCCAACCCGCGCCACCCATACGGCGTGCGCGGTGTTGGCGAGACCCCGATCATCCCCCCCCTGGCCGCGATTGCCAACGCAGTCGAGAGCGCCCTCGGCATTCGTTTCTCAGAACTACCGATGTCCCCTCCCCGCGTGCTCGCAGCCATTCACGAGGGGGCAGGAACGGCCTGATCCCATGGCTCGGGTGGTGCTCACCCCCAACCTCAGCCAGCTGGCCGGTGGCGAGACCGAAGTCGAGCTCACAGCAAGCACGATTCGGCAGCTGTTGCGCGAGTTGGGCGACCGCTATCCAGAGCTCAAGCCGCACCTGGACGAGGGAGTCGCGGTCGCGATCGATGGCCAGATCTACCAGGACGCCTGGCTCGAGCCGGTCCCGCCCGAGAGCGAAGTGCACCTGCTCCCACAGATCGCCGGCGGGTAGATCGCGCCTCCGGCACGAACGTCCTGTCCCGCCGGACGTGCAGCGATGTGGAGACCCGCTGCCCAAGAGGAGCCCGGGCGCCCTCCGTCGGATTCGTGGACCGAGCACAGGCTGGATGCTGTCAAGCTCATGTGCCCGATCGCCCTGGCTCCATGGCGGCCAACGGGGCGGAGCCGCCAGTATCGACAGCCCCGCCCCGTTGGCTCTGTCAGATCAGGTTCGTGCCTGCGTTATTCGAGCCTCATGTCCGCGTAGTTCGTGCCGTCGTCGGGTCCGCCTCGCCAACCGGTGATTCCCTTCCGGTAGGCAATCGCTGCGGGTGCCTCCGCGATCGGCAGCACGGGTAGCTCGAGCGCCAGGATCTCTTGCATCTGGTCCATCAGCGCAATGCGGTCCTCGCCGCTCGAGACTGAGGCCTGAGCGTAGAGCTCATCGAACTCGGCGTTGACCCAGTTACCGCCGTTGCAGAGCGCGCCGTTCTCAGTGGAAACGTAGAACAGAAGCGACGCGTAGACGGTGTCGGGTACGAAGGCCTTCTCGTCGTCGCGCAGGACGATCGGCAGATCCTTCTCGTTGCAGTGCCTGCTCTGGTACTCCACCGTGGGGATCGGCCTGAGCGTGACAGGGATGCCAGCTTCAGCGAGGCTCGTGCGGATCCTGTTCATCAGCGGCTCGAGGGTGTCCGATCGCTCGGCGATGTAGAAGACCTGGAGGCCTTCGGCGTACTGCTCGAGCCCCTCGCCGTTCGGGAAGCCCGCATCGGCGAGGATCTGCTTCGCCCTCTCGATGTCGGTGGTGAACCGGCCCGCCAGCGTTGGCTTGTAGCCCGTGGAGGCAGAGACGACAAAGCCCTCATGGAACAGCGCGATCCCGTTGTAGTCGTCCCGAATGATCGCTTCATAGGGGAGGGCATAGGCGATCGCCTCCGCGATCTGCTTGCCCACAGGCAGGTTCCAGGGGGCGTAGTTGAAGTTCAGCATCAGATTCGTGTAACGCGTGTTGAAGTGGAACAGGAGGTTAACGTTCGGGTCGTCCTTCAGCGTGCCGATGTCCTTCGGGCTCAGCTGCGTGATCATGTCAGCGTCGCCGCTCTGAAGGCTCGCGATTCGGTTCGCGATGTTCGGCACCTTGATGATCGTGACCTTCTTGAACTGCTTCGGCTGGTAGTAGTAGTTCTCGTTCGCCTCGAGCGTCATCTGGTTGCCCTTGTCCCACTCGGTGATGCAGTACGGCCCGAACGATCCAAGCCCTTGGGTGTCGGCGTACACGTGCGACCAGGGGTCGTCCGGTGTCGCGTTTGCCAGCATTTCCTTGCTGTCGAGCGGCCTGAGCGTCGACACTGTCAAGACAGCAGGGAAGAGACCGTTCTCGTTCAGCTGGTTGATCTCGATGGTGTAGTCGTCGATCTTCCTGACCTCGCTCTCAAGGAGCGCTCCGGTCTCGGTGAGGACGCTTCCGACCACCGCCAGGAACATGCCGATCGCCAGCGTGCCCTCCGCGGCCTTCGCGCGCTCCCACGTATAGATCACGTCGTCAGCGGTGAACTCGTTCCCTGCGCAGCTGATCACGTCCCTTCGTAGGTGGAAGGTCCACTTGGTGCCGTCCTTTTCCCACGACTCCGCCAGGCGCGGCTCGAAGTCCTCGTATGAGGCCTTGTAGTTGGGAATCAGCACCCCGCTCCGCTCCTCGAGAACGGGCCACCACAGCAGCGGCTCGGCGATATTCCCGTACAGGGTCAGGAGCGCATCGTCGACACCGCAATTGCCCTCAGTGTTCAGGCACGGCGTGATTTCCTCGTCAAGGTGGATGAGCTCGGTCTTCCCCGCCAGCGGGTTGTCCGGCGAGGGCGGCGGCGGCTCAGCGGGCCCAGGAGCGGGAGCGGGAGCCGGAGCCGGAGGCTCGGCAGGGCCAGGCGCCGGAGCCGGAGGCTCAGCGGGCCCAGGAGCCGGAGCCGGAGGCTCGGCAGGGCCAGGCGCCGGAGCCGGAGGCTCAGCGGGCCCAGGAGCCGGAGCCGGAGGCTCGGCAGGGCCAGGCGCCGGAGCCGGAGGCTCAGCGGGCCCAGGAGCCGGAGGCTCGGCAGGGCCAGGCGCCGGAGCCGGAGCCGGAGTGGGCTGCGCACCGTCGTCGCTCTCCCCGCCGCAGGCTGCGACCGCCAAGGCGAGCGCCGCCACGAGGGCAAACAGGACGACGAGCCTCCGTCGCCCCCCGGTGCCGCGTGTTGTTGCTTCGTTCATGGACAACTCCTCCTCCTTGACAACCGAGCAGCAAGACACAGCGTCTGCGTCGCTCGGAGCTTCACTGGCTGCCACCTGTAGAGACGCCTGTGGTCGGATTTTGTTGGCCCGGCAAGCCAGAGGCGGCGTTCTTCGAAGGCACAGCAGAAGCGATCGATGGCCCGCTTGGCGAGACCTGCGTAGGCGCCGTGCATGAAGGCCGCAACGCACGGCGACCGCGCTTGGGTCTCATAGGCGCACGACTATACAAACGCCGCGTGGCGAATTCAACAAGCCTGCGGTCTCCGCGAAGCCCCCGCCGGTGACACAGATGTGACACAGGTGCCGCCCTCAGGGTGTGGAACGGTGGCGCCAGCCGGCTGGAACGCGGCTTGGGATCTGCACGCGAGCGCGTCCCGCCAGGTGGGCTCCGACTAACCTGAAGCTCACTGGGCGATTTGCGCCCGCCAGCACGGTGAGGAGGACACATGGGACGTCTCGACGGCAAGGTCGCATTGATCACAGGCGGTTCGCGCGGTCAGGGCCGGGCGATCGCCATGAAGCTCGCGAGCGATGGTGCGGACGTCGTTATCACTGACGTTGGCCGTGACATCGCCGGACTCGAGTACTCGATGGCGACGGACGTAGAGGCGCAGGAGACGATCGGACTGGTCGAAGAAGCTGGGCGGCGCTGCCTCGCGCTCGTCGCGGATGCCCGTGATCACACCTCCCTCGACGAGGCCGTGGCCACGAGCATTGAGACGTTCGGGCAGCTGGACATACTTGTTGCGAACGCGGGCATTATCGATCTCAAGCCCTTCTGGGAAATCACAGAGGACGAGTGGGCGACAATCGTTGACGTCAACCTCACGGGCGCCTGGCGCAGTGCGAAAGCGGTGGCCTCCCACATGAGGGAGCGATTCTCAGGATCGATCGTCTTCAACTGCTCCCTTAACGGGATCGAAGGGGCGTGGAACTACGCGCACTACGTCGCTGCAAAGCACGGCGTGCTGGGCCTGATGAAGGGCGTGGCGCTCGAGCTCGCCCCCTACGGCGTCCGGGTGAACGCGACGCTCCCCACTATCATCGTGACGCCCTTCAACGACCACCCTGCGATGTGGGCCCGGGTTGCCGGGCGAAAGGACGCAACGCGTGAGGAGTGGATCGACTCCATGCGCTCGTTTCACGCGCTGCGCGGGCGCAGCGGGCTGCCCCCGTCAGCTGTTGCCGATGCGATCGCGTGGCTCGTCTCGGACGAAGCTCGGCACATCACGGGCGTCGAGCTCCCCGTGGACGCCGGGCACTTGCTGCTGCCCGGCTCCAATCCATGTCCGATCCCAGGCGAGGGGCCTGAGCACGACACCCCGGACCCGTGGCCCGTCGACCCAGCATAGGCAACGCCGCTGGACAGAACGGTCAAATGGTCGATGCGGGTAGATGTCGAGCGAATTACAGGCAACACCCGCAGCCGCCTGATCGAACACACCGCCGCAGGAGGGTCTGACGCCTGGGGTGTTCTCGATATCACGATCATCGAATGCCAGGAACCGACGGTATCCGCAGGATGCGCGGCCGTAGGGAGAAAGCCGTGCCGCACGCCTGGCCTGAGACTTCGAGCTTCCGGTCCACCCGACCGGCTCCATACGTCGTTAGCGATCTCGTGATACCCCCGGTCGCGCCATGACGACTCCGCGCAGGGCCCTCCTGGCAAGGTCGCACTGTCGCTCGGCAAGCGAGCTCTGAGCTACCGGGCGCTCGTCGAACGCAGCGACCGCGTCTTCAACCCCGCGCTCCATGGGCTCGGACGTCCACCGGGCGACCACGCTGCTCTGATGGCCCCGAGCTGCATCGAGCTCATCGAGACCGTGACAGGCCTCTCGTCGATCGGAGCGGCTCCGGCGATGATCAACCCACGGCTGACGCCGGCCGAGGCCGAGCTGCTTGAGCACTGCGGGGAGCGCCTGGCGCGGTACAGGCAACCGAAGCCGATCACGTTCGTGGACGGCGCTACCCGGCAACGCGGCGGGCAAGGTCCTGAAGCGCCAACTCCGTCAGCGTTGCGCTTAAACGCCCTTTGAACAGCTGTCTTGGATGTCTCGCCCTCGTAGCAACGCTCGTGCTGAGCGCAGACAGCCCCAGTGTGCCGGCGTCACTGCGGCCTGGGAATCTCCCGAGGCGGAACACCCAGCACCTCACGGAACGAGTTCCAGCCCTCGGCCTCCTCCGTGAAGCCCTGGCCGCCGACGAGCCCACCATCCACGACGAGCGCATGACCGTTGACGAAGCTTGACTCCTCGCTGGCCAAGTACACAGCCGCCGCCGCCACATCCTCAGGCCGGCCAGCCCGCTTGATCGGTTGGATCTGAGCGAACGTCTGGCTGATCGCCTCAGTAGCCGCGTCAGCCTCGTCGACGCTCAGACCGAACGCCTTGCCAAAGAGCGGGGTTACGATTCCGCCGGGGCAGATGGCGTTGACTCGCACGCCCCACTCGCCGAGCTCCATCGCTGCCGAGCGCGACAGGTGGATGACGGCCGCCTTGGCAGCGGTATAGACGTGAGGCCCGAACCCCACACGCAGGCCCGAGATGCTGCCAGTGTTGATGATGCTGCCGGAGCGCTGCGCCTTCATGACAGCGGCTGCGTGCTTGATCCCAAGCAAGACACCCTTCACGAGCACGTCCATCGTCTGCTCGTAGCCCTCGATCGGGATCTCCTCGAGGAGACCGTCAACGCCGACGATCCCCGCATTATTGAAGATACAGTCAAGACTCTCCCAGCGCTCGACTGCAAGTCCGATCGCGCTCTTGACGTCCTCTTCAACCGTGACGTCGGTCCTGGCATACAGCACTGCGTCGCCGAGCTCGTCGACCAAGGCCCCCGCCTTGGCATCGAGAATGTCAGCGATGATGACCCGTGCACCCTCAGCCACAAAGCGGCGCACGGTTCCTTCACCCATGCCGCTCGCCCCACCCGTGATAACAGCGACCTTACCCTTGAGTCTGCCCATGACGCCCTCCCGCCTGAAGACGCCACTCTATCCGGAAAGCCAAGAGGATCGGCCGAGCGAGCGGCCGCGGCCTTCGGTCTATCACAGAGGCAGCGCAGACACCGGCACACGCTCTGGGCTCTGCCCCCGTCCAGCGCACGCTTCTCAGCGAGATCCCTTGCGGCACATACCCCCCACGTCCGACCGTAGTTGCACAGACTCCGAGCCCTCATGCGCTCGCAGCTCTGTGGGCTGAGAAAGGAGACCATCGTGGCAGGACGGCTCGACGACAAGGTTGCCCTGATCTCTGGGGCTGCGAGAGGACAGGGCGCAGCGGAGGCACGGCTCTTCGCACGCGAGGGCGCAAAGGTCGTGATCGGTGACATCCTGGATGCCGAGGCCGAGCAAACTGCCGCTGGTATCGAAGCGGCCGGTGGCGCAGCCGTCCACGTTCACCTGGACGTCACGCAGGAAGCCGATTGGCGGGAGGCTGTGAGCGCTGCGGTCGGCAGCTTCGACAGGCTGAACGTGTTGGTCAACAACGCCGGGATCCTGCGCATGGAAGGGCTTGAGGAGACAACCATCGAGGTGTGGAACGAGGTCATCGCCGTCAATCAGACGGGAGTGTTCCTCGGGATGAAGTACGCCATCCCTGCGATGCGAGCTGCTGGAGGCGGCTCCATCATTAACATCTCGTCGACGTCAGGTCTGATCGGCTCGCCCAAGGCCTCCGCCTATCACGCTTCGAAGGGCGCCGTCCGTCTCCTCACAAAGAGTGCGGCGATCCAGTACGCCAGCGAGAACATCCGGATCAACTCCGTGCACCCCGGCGTGATCACAACGACGATGGTGACCGAGAACGTCGATGCAGACACACGTGCGCTGTTCGAGCAGGCAACTCCATTGGGCCGCGAAGGTACGGTCGAGGAAGTCGCCAACGGAGCGCTGTACCTTGCCTCAGACGAATCGTCATACATGACCGGGGCGGAGCTGATTCTGGACGGAGGCTACACAGCCCAGTGAGGCGATGAAACAGCCGATGCACTCGCTGCCTCCTCAAGTACCCTCGGCGACGGCGGCCAAGCGGCGCTCCCGGTGCTCGCCGCGCACGCGCCTGGAGGGATTCGAACCCCCGACCCGCGGCTTAGAAGGCCGCTGCTCTGTCCCCTGAGCTACAGGCGCCCGAAGTCACCGTAGCAGCGCGCAAGGCCCGCCCCGTCGCGCCAGCGGCGCCCCACGCGACGTCGAGCCAGGTCGACAGAGACCACACGAAGCTGCGCTCGCCGTGGACGTGGTCCCCAAGGAGATCCGTACCACGCTCGGGGATCGAGCCAGCGGCTCAAGCAGCCCGCCTGATGTCCAAGTGAGTGCGCATTGCGGTCGGCCAAGCCCACACAGCGGCGACTATCCACCTGCCGGCGCCATTGACGCAAACGGCCAGCGCTCGGCCGGTTTGCCGGTCAGCCGGAGTGCCGCTCGAACAGCGCGGCCTGCCCTTGGCCAACTCCGACGCACAGTGTGGCGAGGCCGTACCGAGCTCCGCGGCGATGCAGCTCGTGCGCGAGCGACACGACGAGCCGCGCGCCACTCATGCCGAGGGGATGGCCGATCGCAATCGCGCCGCCGTTGACGTTCACGCGCTCGGGATCGATCCCAAGCTCACGGATGACCGCGACGCTCTGCGAGCCGAACGCCTCGTTCAGCTCAACGAGGTCGACCTCCTCGATCGTGACCCCGGTCCGAGCGAGGAGCTTCCTCACCGCAGGGACCGGGCCGACGCCCATCAGGCGGGGATCGACGCCCGCCACCGCGCTGCCACAGAAGCGTGCGAGCGGCTGGATGCCGAGCGTGCTCGCCCGCTCCTCGCTTCCGACGACAAGCGCCGCGGCCCCGTCGTTGACGCCGCTCGAGTTGCCGGCGGTGACGGTGCCTTCCTCGCGAAAGACCGGTGCGAGGGCTGCGAGCTTCTCGGCGCTCGTGTCGGGCCGGGGATGCTCATCGTCGGCAACACCCTCGACCGGGACGATCTCCTCGACGAGTCGTCCAGCCGCCCGCGCCTCTCCGTGGCGTCGCTGCGATGCGAGCGCAAACGCATCCTGGTCATGGCGAGAGACCCCGTAGTGCTCTGCGACGTTCTCGCCGGTTTCCCCCATCGACTCGAGCGGGAACATCGACTCGAGACGCGGGTTGGGAAACCGCCAGCCGAGCATCGTGTCCCACGCCGTGCGGTTGCCCCGGCCGAAGGCGCGATCGGGCTTGGCCATCGCGAGCGGTGCACGGCTCATCGACTCGACCCCGCCGGCCACGAAGAGATCTCCCTCGCCGGCGAGCACGGCATGGCACGCGGCCACGACCGCGGAGAGACCCGAGGCGCAGAGCCGGTTGATCGTGACACCGGCAACGTCCTGCGGGAGCCCCGCGAGCAGCACCGCCATCCGGGCGATGTTGCGGTTGTCCTCGCCCGCCTGGTTGGCGCAGCCCAGGTAGACATCCTCGATCCCGGCAGGCTCGACGCCCGCGCGGGCGACGGCCTCGCGCACGGCAAGCGCAGCGAGGTCGTCCGGCCGCACACCGGCCAGCGCTCCGCCATGGCGTCCGACCGGAGTTCGGACGGCTGAGAGGATGACGGCCGAGCGTCTCAGCGCGGGCATCCAGACCGAGCCATGGGGCGATTATGCCCGAGTACCATCTTCTGGCAGGATGCCTGCAGGCGCCATGGATGACACCGATGACACCGAAATCCTCGAGCGCATCGGAGCTGGCAAGCTCGTCGAGAGACCCGAGCACGCGAACGAGCGCTACCGGGAAGGGCTGAAACGGACTCTGATCGTCTCAGGCGATACCGAGCTGATCAGCGCGCCCTCGTACCTGCGCGCAGCCCAGCATGCGCCACGCATCCAGAGTTACATCTCGGTGATAGGAATCATCCAGGACGAGCTCGGCCATGCCCATATCGCCTACCGCATGCTCCGCGACCTTGGCGTTGACACCGACGCGCTCATCTACGAGCGCAAGCCCCATGAGTTCTGCCACCCGTACGCCTTCGACGTGCCGCTCGAGTCCTGGCACGAGCTCGTCGTCGCGAACGCCTTCTACGACCGCGCCGGCTTCGTGCTCCTGAGCGACATCTTCCAGCACACGAGCTATGGGCCCTGGAAGCGCGCCCTCGTCAAGGTCGACCGCGAGGAGACGTTCCACCTACGCCACGGAGAGCGCTGGATGCGCACGCTCGCCGCCGATCCCGACGAGAAGCCGTCGCTCCAAGGCGCCGTCGACTGGATGTTCATCATGACCCTCGAGTGGTTCGGCCTCCCCGACCGGCTCAAGCGCCATGGAGACCAGCTGAGCTTCGGTCTGAAGGGTCTCTCGAACGACGAGCTGCGGCAGAAGTGGCTCGGCACGTGTGTCCCGTTCTGCGAGTCGATCGGTATCGACGTGCCCGCGCATCATGATCCCGAGACCGACACCTACGTGATCGACTGTCCGTTCCCATCGGAGTTCGATGAAGACGAGAAGCGCTGGCTGCTCGAGGACGGCCCGATCGAGTGGGACCAGGTGCTCGTACGCTGGAAGCGCCGCGGCCCCGCCAACGAGGAGTTCGTGCGGTCGCTCCAGGCCGGCCGCCGCGAGCTCGCGGACGCGCTTGGGTAGATGTCCAGCCGGCCGACACCCGAGTCGCTACGCGAAGCGCTCGCGGAAATCAGCGATCCCGAGTACCCCATCAGCATCGTCGATCTCGGCCTCGTGAGAGGAGTCACCGTCCACGAGTCGACAGCGACGGTGCAAATCGCGTTCTGCTCGCTCGGGTGTCCGTGCATCGAGCTGATCGTCGAGGATATCGAGCAGCGGCTGCTCGAGGTGCCGGGCATCGACCGCGTCGAGGTCGAGGAGGTGTTCGAGCGGTGGACGCGCTCGGACATCTCCCCAGACGGCCTGAAGGGGCTCCGCCAGATCGGCGTCGCGTGAGCGTGCGAGCAGCGGAGTACTGGGAGGTGTTCGCCCGCGAGGACTCGGCGGTTCCGATCAGACACGTGGGGGCTGTCGAGGCCGCGAGCGCCGAGGATGCCGAGGTGTTCGCAAAGACGCTGTACGACGAGTTTCGCTGGATCGAGATGTTCGTCGCGCCGCGCAGGACGATCGTCGAGGTGATCCGGCCTGCGTAGCGTCCACCGAGCCGCCGCGTGCGCCCCGACGCGTCGTGTCCTGCTCGCCAGGCGCGGCGATGGAGGCGCCGCCCGCGAGCCGACGCGCCGAGCGCCCGTCCAGTTGTCAAACACCGTCCGCGCAGGCACGACCCCGAGCGCCGCGGCCCGATGAGCACGTACCTCGTCTTCGGACGCAGCGACTACGCGGAGCCCCTGCGCCAGCTCGGCACGCTCGAGGCTCCCGACCACGCAGATGCCCGAGAGCGGTTCGGCATGGACGTCATCGAGCTCTCGCTCCTTCCCGAGCCTGAGGTCGTGTGGGTGATCCATGAGGCGGCAGCCGAGTGACGAGGGAGGCCAGACTCGACCCGGCCACCGAGACCGCCCTCGCTGCGCTCATCGTCGTGCTGGCCGACAACAAGTACTTCCTCGGGCGACGGCTCTCGGAGTGGGCAGTCGGCGCGCCAACGCTCGAGAGCGCGGTGGCGTGCGCGGCTCTCGCCCAGGAGGAGCTCGGCCACACGCGCCCTCTCTACTCGTTCCTTGCACAGCTCGAAGCGCCGGGCGCGCCCGTGGCGCTCGAGCACGACGATGACCGCGAGCGCACGTACTGCCTCAGCTACCTGCGACAGCGATTCCCGTCCTGGCCCTATGCAGCAGCGGCGCTCTTCTTGGCCGACACGGCCCTCACGATCATGCTCCAAGGGCTCGAGAACGGCGAGCACGCGGTGCTGCGCCGGCGCGCGAGCCGCCTGATCGCCGACGAGCCGACCCACGCGAAGTTCGCGCTCGGGCGCATTCGTGAGCTCGCCGCCTGCTCCTCGCAGCCGGCGCTTCAGGCCGCGCTCGCCGAGCTCCTGCCCGAGACGCTCTGCTGGTTTGGCCCCGCAGGCGAGCCCGGAGTGAACCTCCTGCGGTCGGCCGGCTACGTGTCGCACGACAACGAGCAGCTGCGGCAGCAGCTGCTCGATCGGATCGCGCCGTCTCTGCACGAGGCCGGGCTTCCGATCGGCATACAGTGGAACGACCACGGCCAGCGCTGGGAGTACCCGGCCCTACCATGGGAGCGATGGAGCAGCCTCGAGCGATGCACCGAGACGCAAGCGCGGACACCGACCACGTGACCTGCCTCTGGTGTGAGTCCGACAACGTCGAGCAGCTCGGCGAGTTCGGCCCAGGCCTGATGACGGCACAGTGGTTCTGTCGCGCTTGCAGGGCGCCCTTCGAGCGCATACGCACCGGGGAGGCATCATGGCGACGCTCGTAACATTTGAAGGCGTCCGGCCGACGGTCGCAGGCGACGTCTTCCTCGCACCCACCGCGACGCTGATCGGAAACGTCGAGGTCAAGGGCGGCGCAAGCGTCTGGTTCGGCGCGGTCCTGCGCGGAGACTTCGACCACATCGTGATCGGCTCGGGCACGTCGGTCCAGGACAACGCCGTCATCCACTGCGCCCCCACACTTCGGACCGTCGTTGGCGACAACGTGATCGTGGGGCACGGCGCCATGCTCGAGGGCTGCACGGTCGAGGACTCGGTGGTGCTCGGCATGGGCTGCATCGTCCTGCAAGGCGCGAGCGTCGGCGCTGGAGCGATGGTTGCCGCTGGCTCGGTCGTGACCGAGGGCCAAGCCATCCCGGCCGGGCACCTCGCCGTCGGTGCGCCGGCGCGGGTTGCCAAGGAGCTCTCGGGCAGATCGAGGGGCTGGGTCGCCCACGCGGCGCCCGCCTACCATGCCCTCGTCCGCTGCTACGAAGGACACGGGATCACAACAGAGGGAGCCAGCTCGTGGCAGAGATGCTGATCGGAGGCGAGTGGCACGCTGCCACGGGCGGCAAGACCCTCGACGTCATCGATCCCGCGAACGAGGAGACGGTCGGGTCGGTGCCGAGCGGGTCACCCGACGACGTCGACCGCGCGGTTGCCGCCGCTGCCGCCGCCTTCCCCGGGTGGGCGAAGACCGATGCCGAGCAGCGCGCAGAGATCGTGCGCACGGCCTGCGAGCGCATCGGCGACGCCTCGGAGCGCATCGTCGACACGCTCGTGCACGAGCAGGGGAAGCCAACCGCCGAGGCCCGCGGCGAGCTGCAGCACTTCATCCACGGCCTGCGCTACTACGCTGAGCTGGCGACGAAGCTGCAGGGTGCCTACCAGCCGCTACCGTCGACGCTCGGCGAGTCGTACGGCCTGGTCATCCGCCGGCCGGTCGGGGTGGTTGCGGCAATCGTGCCCTCCAACTACCCGCTCACGCTGATGGGCACGAAGGTCGGCCCCGCGCTCGTTGCGGGCAACACCGTTGTCGTCAAGCCCGCGTCGACGACCCCGTTGACCGCCCTAATCGTCGGGGAGCTCTTCCAGGAGGCCGGCCTGCCACCGGGCGTGCTCAACGTCGTCACCGGCCGGGGCGCCGCGATCGGCGATGCGCTCGTGGGCCACCCGCAGGTCCGCCGGGTCGCGTTTACGGGCGAGACCGAGACCGGGCGCCGCGTCATGGAGATCGCCGGCCCGCAGCTCAAGCGCGCCACCCTCGAGCTCGGTGGCTCCGACCCGGTCATCATCTGCCCGGACGCCGACCTGATCCGCGCGGCGAAGGCAGTGCTGATCGGCCGCCTCTGGAACGCCGGCCAGTCGTGTCTTGCCGGCAAGCGCGTCTACGTCTTCGCCGAGGTCTATGACCGCGTGCTCGAGCAGCTCCTCGCGCAGATCGAGCGGTATGAGCCGGGCGAGGGCTGGCTGAAGCCTGAAAAGCCGAAGATCCGCATCGGGCCCGTGCATACGGTGCACCAGCGCGAGACCCTCCTCGCGCAGGTCGAGGACTCGCGGGCGAGAGGGGCCGAGATCCTGTTCGGCGGCACGGCGCCCGAGCGCTCGTGCAAGGGCTACTTCATGGTGCCCACGCTCGTTGCCGAGGCGCCAGACGATGCCCGCGTCGTCACCGAGGAGACGTTCGGCCCCGTGCTGCCCATCTTCAAGGTCGCTGACATGGACGAGGCGATCGCGCGAGCGAACAACACGCGGTACGGACTCGGCTCATCCGTTTGGACACACGACTCGCGGCTTATCCATCGGGCAGCACACGAGCTCGACACCGGCATGACCTGGGTCAACCAGATCCACTACGGCTACGACGAGCTGCCGTTCGGGGGCGTCAAGGACTCGGGCATCGGCCGCGAGCACGGCAGCGAAGGCCTCAACCACTACACAGAGCTGAAGTCCGTCGTCGTCGGCGGCCTCTCATGAGCACGGAAGGAGCTGCAGCGAATGGCCGTTGATTTCGCCAAGGACGGCGGGATCGGGCTCATCACCCTCGATCGCCCGCCCGCGAACAGCTACGAGATCACCTTCATCGGCGAGCTGAACGAGGCGGTGGATGCGGCCGCGCGCGACGACGACGTCAAGGCGGTCGTCGTGCGGAGCGCTCCGGAGAAGTTCTTCAGCGCGGGCGCAGACATCAAGGCGTTCAGCGCGAGCTCGCCCGACGATAACATGCGGATGGTGCGGTCCGCGCATGCCGTGCTCAGCGCGATGGGCGCGGCCCCGAAGGTGTTCATCGCCGAGATCGCCGCCCACGCGCTGGGCGGTGGGCTCGAGATCGCCCTCGCGTGCGACCTGCGCTTCGGCTCGGACGGCAGCTACCAGCTCGGCCTGCCAGAGTCGCGCCTCGGGCTGCTGCCGGGCAACGGCGGAACGCAGCGCCTGTCGCGCCTGATCGGCGCAAGCCGCGCTCTCGACCTTATGGTAACTGGCCGCCCAGTTGGCCCCCGGGAGGCGCTCGAGCTCGGCATCCTCGACCGCGTGTTCCCAGCCGAGGAGCTGGAGGACAAGACGCGCGAGTACTGCGAGCAGCTCGCCGCAGGCGCAAGCCTGGCGATCGGCAACATCAAGCGTGCGGTCAACGAGGGTCTACGGCGGAGCCTCGAGTCCGGCCTGGCCCTCGAGATCGATCTGCTCGATGAGCTGTTCCGCTCGAGCGACGCCAACGAGGGCATCGCGGCGTTCACCGAGAAGCGAAAGCCCGCGTTCACCGGCCGCTGATGGCCTTCGTGGAGACCTTGCCTCGAGGCATGTTCATCGACGGGCGCGACGTCGGTGGCGGAGGATTGACGGCCACACCGGTGCACGACCCGGCGACCGGCGAGGTGGTCGGCACGGCGCTGGAGGGCGGTGCGGCCGAGATCGACGCTGCGGTGGCCTCGGCGACGGCGGCCTTCGCGCGCTGGTCGCGGATGCCCGCCTCCGCCCGTGGCGAGCTGATGCACGCGGCTGCGGCGGCGGTGCTCTCGGAGCTTGACGCGCTCGCACAGCTCTTGACCCTCGAGCAGGGCAAGCCGATCCGTGAGGCCACGCTCGAGCTTCAGCGGTTCGTGCACACGGTCGATCACTACGCGGGCATGTCGAAGAACCTGCGCGGCGGCTACGTCCCGAACCTCGACCACGACGCGCATGGGCTCATCCTCCGGCGGCCGCTCGGCGTGGTCGGCGCGATCGTCCCCTGGAACTTCCCGACGACATTGCTCGCGAACAAGTTTGGCCCGGCGCTCGTCACGGGCAACACGCTGGTGGCGAAGCCGGCTGAGACGACGCCGCTGACGACGCTGCGGATCGCGCAGATCTTCAGCACGGCCGGGCTGCCGCCGGGCGTCTTCAACGTCGTGACCGGCCTCGGCGCGGAGGCGGGCGAGGCGCTCGTGCGCCACCCAGGCGTCGCGAAGATCGCCTTCACCGGCTCGACGCGCGTCGGGCGGCATGTCATGGCGGCGGCAGCCGAGACCACGAAGCGGATCACGCTTGAGCTCGGCGGCTCGGATCCGATGATCGTGTGCGAGGACGCAAACGTCGATGCCGCGGTGAAGGCAGCGACCGTCGGGAGGTTCTTCAACTGCGGGCAGGCCTGCCTCGCGGTGAAGCGGCTCTTCGTGTACGAGGCGGTCTACGACGAGTTCGTCGAGAAGCTGCTGGCCCGCACCGGGCGGCTGCGGATCGGCCCGGGCAGCGACCCGGCAACCCTGCTCGGACCCGTGCACAGCGACCGGCAGCGCCGCGTGGTGGAGGAGCAGGTCGCCGAGGCCCTCGACGGCGGCGCCGAGCTCTTGCACGGCGGCAAACGCCCCGAGGGTGAGAGCTTCGACGCCGGGTTCTTCTACGAGCCGACCCTCCTGCTGGAGGCGGCGCGAGACTCGCGCGTCGCAACCGAGGAGGTCTTCGGGCCGGCGCTGCCGATCTGGCGCGTCGGCGACTTCGACGAGGCGATCGACCGCGCCAACGAGTCGGTCTACGGACTTGGCTCGTCGATCTTCACCCGCGACCTCAACGCGGCCAACAGCGCCGCCGAGCGGTTGAACGCCGGCTACACGTGGATCAACTCGCCGCAACGGCCCTACGACGAGCTGCCCTTCGGCGGCGTCGGACAGAGCGGTTTCGGCCGCGAGCACGGCATCGAGGCACTCGACCACTACACCGAGACTAAGTCCGTCGTCGTGCGCCGCGCCGACGTCGAGACCGAGCGGTGACGGCGCGCATCGCCGAGCCGCTCACCTCCTACGATGAGGCGGCTGGTCTGGGGCTCAGCCGAGAGAAGCTGCTGGGCGTCTATCGACACCTCCTGCTCACCCGCGGCGTCGAGGAGCGCGGGCACATCCTCTACAAGCAAGGGAAGGTCCCGGGCAGCTTCTACTCGGGGCGCGGCAATGAGGGCGCCGCCGTCGCCACCGCCATGGCGCTCGGTCCCAACGATGTGGGAACGCCAACCCAGAGGGACATGGGCGTCCACATCGTCCGGGGGCTCGAGCCGTGGCGCATCCTCGCTCAGTACATGGGCCGCGCAGGCGGCGTGATGCGCGGGCGCGACGGCAACGTCCACATGGCTAACACCGACGACAACATGGTTCCGATGGTGAGCCACATGGGCGCGATGATGCCGGTCGCGGTCGGGATGGCGCTCGCCATTCGGATCCGGGGCGAGCGCCGCGTGGCGGTGACGTGGTTCGGCGACGGCGCTTCAGCCCGGGGCGACGTCCACGAGTCGATGAACTTCGCCGGCGTGCACAGGCTGCCGGTGGTCTTCATCTGCGACAACAACCAGTGGGCCTACTCGACGCCGTCGAGCCTCGAATATGCGGTCGAGCACATCGCCAACCGGGCCGAGGCGTACGGTTTCGAGGGCGTCGTCGTTGACGGCACCGATCTCCTCACGGTCTACCGGGAGGCCAAGCTCGCGGTCGATCGGGCGCGAGACGGCGGCGGCCCCACGCTGCTTGAGTGCGTGACGCTGCGTATGGAGGGCCACGGTGCGCACGACCCGGCCACGTACATCCCGCGCGCCCTGCTCCAGGAGTGGGCTGGGAAGGAGCCGATCGGCCGCTACCGCGCCTGGCTGCGCGAGGAGGCCGCCCTCACCGACGAGGAGGAGGCCAACGTTGCCGAGGCGGTCAGGCAGCAGCTGAACGAGGCGGTCAGGCTGGCTGAAGAGAGCCCTCCTGCACATCCCAGCGATCCGCTCCACGCCGTGTACGCCGACAGCGCGCCGGACGCATGATCGACGGTATACCGCTTGTCGACGCGCACATCCACGTCGCCTCCCGTCCCGCGCTCAAGTTGACCTGGCAGGACTGGCTCGGGCCATTTGAAGGCCGAGAGGCGGTGACGGCCCTCTACGACGAGTCTGGCCATGCCGTCCCGGAGCTGCTCGACCGCTACTTCGAAGACCAGAGCGCGGACGTCGTGCTCGTGCTCGCCGAGTACAGCCCGCTCGTGACGGGAACGCAGGCTGTCGAGGACGTGATTCCCCTGATGGAGCACAACCCCTCCCGCTTCCGCCTGGTCGCGAACCTCAACCCGCACGTGCATCACCCGATCAAGCGAGAGCTCCGGCGCCAGCTTGACCTCGGTGCAACCGCGGTCAAGATCCATCCCGTTCATGGAGCCTTCGCGGCCAACCACCGATCGCTCTACCCCGCCTACTCGCTCTGCGAGGAGCAGGGCGTCGCCGTGGTGATCCACTTCGGAACGAGCGTGTTCGCCGGAGGCGCAAACGCCTTCATCGATCCGGCGCACATCAGCGACCTGATCCGCGACTTCCCCGAGCTCACGGTTGTGCTGGCGCATGGCGGCCGCGGCTGGCACTACGAAGCGGCGGCGGTGCTTGCGCAGTCGTTCCCGAACGTCTGGATCGAGATCTCAGGGCTCCCGCCCAGGCGGCTGCCCGACTACTTCTCGCGCTTCGACCTCGACCGGCTCGCTCGGAAGTTCATTTTCGGCACCGACTGGCCCGGCGTTCCCGGCATCCGCGCCAACGCGCAGGCCGTCACCTCGCTGAGCCTGAGCCGCGAGCTGCTCGAGGGCATCTTCTACCGAAACGCGGTCGAGGTCTACGGCCTCGGCCGGCTCGAGAGCCCCGAGCGGGCCGCGCACTCGTCGACAGGTTCCGATCCCGCTTCGCCCACCGGCTGACGGCGGTCGAGCGGTGCCGCCCGGCGCATCCGTCCGTGCCGTGCGTCTCCGAACGAGGTGGCAGCAGAGACGCTGGTCGGGGAGGGCGGCGAGCCGGAGGACGTGCGCCCTAACGAGGGGCAGCAGGGCCAGGGCCTCCAGCCCAGCCCGGCCGCTCGGTCGACATCCTCCGGCCTTCCTGCTGCGTGCTTCTGCGTGCGCATCGGTTGGCGACCGGCGGGCACCGAGCGCCCGTCGCGGGCTGCGGAATCGAGCCGCCCAGCGTGTGCTGGCTCTGCGATCCCTGTGAGCGCCGTGCTAGGCGAGCCACCGCGCCACTGGCGGGCCCGGGTCGTGGCGGGGACTCCGGGTCGCGGCAGCAACTTCGGGCCGCGGCGGAGAGCCTCGGAGCGGCTACCGCGGGTAGCCCAGAGAAGCGCGCAGCCTTGTCACGCACTCTCACAGAAGTGTCACGAAACCGTGCCGATTCGATGCAGCCGGCACTGCGCTCCTGCCAAACCGCTGGAGGCGAGAGCCGGCAGCGGCCTACGGCCGGTGGCGCGCCGCCAGTGGCGCGCCGCCAGTGGCGCTGCCAGCGGGTTGCTGGCAGAGACCGCCCGATGACCGCCCTCGCGCTCATGCGCAGTCGTCAGGCCCAGCCCGGAACGGGGCAGCTTCGGCGGTCCAGCCTCCCGGACGGAGACGGCACAACATGCCGAAGGCCTACCCCGAGAACGGCGGGTCAGGAGAGCTGACTAGCCGCTCGTCTGCTCGTGCGAGTAGGCACGAAGCCTGAACCGTTGGATCTTCCCAGTCGTCGTCTTTGGCAGCTCGTCGACGAGGATCACGCGCGAAGGACGCTTGAAGCCCGCCAGGCGCGGACGGCAGAACTCGATCACCTCTGCCAGAGCAGCCTCCTGCCCGCGCGCGAGCACGACGTACGCGACAGGGCGCTGGGCTCCGGCCGCGTCCCGCTCGCCGACAACAGCTGCCTCAAGCACCCCCGGATGCTCGGCGAGCACGCCTTCCACCTCGGCCGGCGAGACCCACTCCCCCGCCACGCGCAGCATGTCGTCGGCCCGGCCGAGGTAGGTGTAGTAGCCGTCGGGCGAGCGCGAGTAGAGATCGCCGGTGCTCATCCACTCGCCATGGAACGTCATCCGGGACCGCTGGGTCTCGCACCAGTAGCCCGAGGCAAGCGACTCTCCCTTGACCTGAAGGAACCCCACGCAGTCCTCGCCGACCGAGCAGTCAACCGGACAGCCCGCGCTGTCGACGAGACGCGCCTCGTAGGCGGGCACGGGCAGCCCGCTCGTACCAGCTCGCACTGCGCCAGGCACGTTCGAGATGAAGATGTGCAGCGCCTCGGTCGAGCCGATCCCGTCGAGGATCTCAACTCCGAAGCGTTCTCTGAACCGGCGCCACACCTCAGCCGGGAGTGGCTCCGCGGCCGACACCGCCAGACGCACAGACTGGAAGGTCTCCTGCGGCAGGTCCGCTGCCAGCAGCGCCGCGTAGACGGTTGGAATGCAGAAGAACAGCGTTGGGCGCTCGCGGCGCACGATCTGCTCAACGAGCTGCGGCCGAGGCGGCCGCGCCGGGTCGATGATCGCTGACGCACCAACCGAGAGCGGGAACGTGAGCGCGTTACCAAGACCATAGGCATGGAAGAGCGGCGCCGCCGAGTAGCAGCGGTCGTCCTCCCGCAGATCGAGCACGTGTCGCGCGTAGGTCTCGGCCGTGACCCGCGCGTCAGCGTGGCGGTGCATGACGAGCTTTGGCTCGCCGGTCGTGCCGGATGTGCAGAGCCAGAAAGCCGGCGAGTCCTCCCACGTCGGGTACGCTGGGGTATCGGCGCCGCGGTGAAGCAGCGGCTCCCATGACGAGGCGCCAGCGCTCAGCACCTGCTGCGGATCGAGCGGCGCGCACAGCACGCGTCCGATCTCTGGTGCGCCAGCGGCGATGTCGGCTCCCTGCTCGACATCGTGGGTTAGGAGGATCCGCGCCCGGGCAAGCCGTGTGATCGCAGCCAGATCGCGCGCGGGGAGAAGCGGGTTGGCCGGAACGGGAATCGATCCAATCCGCACTGCACCGAGGAACGCGGCCGCAAACGCAACCGTGTCCCGCAGGACGAGCACAACCCGCTCCTCAGGCCGAACACCCAGCGTTCTGAGGGCCGCCGCCGCGGCGGAAACCTCTGCGAGCAACTCCGTGTAGGTCAGAGAGAGCTCACCGGCGCGCACGGCCACACGACCGCCGCGTCCAGCCTCGATGTGCCGATCGAGTAGCCAGGAACTCAGGTTGAAGAGCTCCGGCATGGCAGGAGGTTACAAACACACCAGCCCACGGGCGAGCAGGCACTCGAGCTCTTGAGTGAGTCGAGTCCGTCTGACCGGGGAGATACAAGTCACTCGTGCAGTCTCAACAGGCCGGGCAGCAATGAGCAGCCGCTACGAGCACTACGAGTGCCTGCGCATCGAACCCCTCGCTGGGCGCGTCCTCGAAATCGTCATCGATACGCCCGCGCGCCTGAACGCCGTCGACGCGCGCGCGCACGCCGAGCTCGTCTCGATCTGGCACGACCTCGATGCCGATGAGGACGTCTCGGCCGCGGTCATCCGTGGCGAGGGTGAGGCCTTCTGCGCGGGGGGCGACTTCGAGATGCTGCAGGGGATGGCGACCGACCACTCGCAGCGCCTGCACGCGCTCAAGGAGGCACACAGCCTCGTCTACGGGATGATCAACTGCTCAAAGCCGATCGTCTCTGCAGTCCAGGGGCCCGCGATCGGCGCGGGTCTCGCGTGCGCGCTCTTGGCGGACATTCCCATCGCCGCGCGCGACGCCGTGATCATCGATGGGCACACGCGGCTGGGCGTGGCAGCCGGTGACCACGCTGTGATCATCTGGCCGCTGCTCTGTGGGATGGCCAAGGCGAAGTACTACCTCCTGACCTGCGAGCCGCTCTCGGGCGAGGAGGCCGAGCGCATCGGCCTGGTGGCGCTCACGACCGGCGCAAACGAGCTGGTTGCGACGGCTCACGAGACGGCCCGAGCGCTCGCGCGCGGCTCACCGAGCGCAATCCGCTGGACGAAGTACGCGCTCAACAACTGGCTGCGGCTCCTTGGGCCAACGTTCGATACCGCGCTAGGACTCGAGCTGCTCGGCTTTGCCGGTCCCGACGCCCAGGAGGGCATCGCCGCGCTGCGCGAGAGGCGCGAGCCGCGCTTCGAGCAGCACCTTCCTTAGGGCGCTGCCAGCGTCGCGGGCCACGAGGCTGGTGCGCCACTCGCATGCCCCGCCGCTGCTGCGCGGCAAGCTGCGCCTTGAGCCTTGGGCCACGCGCTCCTCGCCGCTTAGGCTCGCCCCTCAGTGCGTCGCTCCATCTCGGTCGCCTCAGAGGTTGGGGCGGCGTGGGGACCATGCGCAGGAAGGTCCTGAGGAAGGGCGCAACAATGCTGTGCGAAGACGATCGATACCGTCAACGCCTGCCGGCTGCGCGCGCGTGGGCGTACGAATGGCACGGTGATCAATGAGACCCGGCGACTTCTGCCCGCCGCGCGCGCGTGGACGTACGTAAACCGGTCCTCGGCCCGCTGATTCCCGGTGGCCACCCGCCGCGCGCGCGTAGACCTACGAGCGCACAGAGTTGACGCAGTCTCATCACCCTTCCGCGACTGATCGCGCGAAAGCTGTGCGCTTTTCTGGGTACCCTCCCCCGGTGGTGGGCGGGGGGTGGGCTGCCCTTCGCGGGGGCCAGGCTTGGTGGCTCGGCGAACCGGCCCACCAGCCCGACCGTTCCGCCTGGCACGGCGTCTCAACGGAATCACGGCAGGGCCGGTTACCCGTCGGCCGTAGCGACCTCCACCGCCCATCAGAACCACCTGCCCCCATTCCCTACCAACTGCCACCGCGGCAGTGGCGAGAACCCGCCCAGGCCGCGCGGCCTGGGCGAGCTGTGGAGCTAGGCGACAGCGCGCTCGGCTGGGGCCAGCGGCGCGCGCTCAAGCGGCGCGACGGGCTGCAGCCGAGTCGGCCTGGGCTCCAGCAGATGCCGGTGCGACGGGCAGTAGTCCTCGCCCGTGACCGGCGGGCGGCGGCACTGATCGCCGTTGCGCGTCATCGCGCGGCACCGTCCCCGCAGAAGTTCCTGACACTCCGGCATATCCAAGAACGCGATCGCAGCTGACACCGTCTCGTTGATTGCGAGCACGACGCGCGGGAGCTGCGACATCGCGAAGCAGTGGCGAACCTCCCGCAGCAGCAGGCGCTCTGGCCGCTGCGCGCGCGGCTCCTGGATCAGGCGGTGCAGTGCCTCGTCAACTGCCTGTCGAACCCATCGCCGCCTGGCGCTCGTCGCGACGAGGCCGCGGTCGTCCTCTACGAGGTCTCTGAGCTCCTGGTACAGCACCCGCGAATACTGGCCGATCCTGGCCGAGATCCGGGAGTCGATCGCTCTCTGCACGCGTTCCTTTTCTGGAGGACATGTCCATTCTATCTTGACCTCAAGATGATTTCAAGAGGAGGAGCCCAAGACGCTGCGCCTCGCCCTCCAAGCGGGGGAGAGAGCGGCGTATACTCGCGCGATGTCGAGCCCGCGGGACCGGATCGATGGCTTCCTGGCACAGTGGTCGCGTGAGCGCCCTGACCTCGACACGACCCCCCTCGAAGTGGTCGCGCGTGTCGTGCGCGTCTCAGGCCACCTCGACCGACTCGTCGACGGGTGGCTCTTGCGCATGGAGCTGAAGTGGTGGGAGCTTGATGTCTTGGGTGCTCTCAGGCGTTCCGGCGAGCCGTTTCGCCTCTCGCCGGGCGAGCTGAGCAACCGGCTGATGGTGACGAGCGGGACGATGACGACGCGGCTCGATCGACTTGAGGAGAAGGGCTTCGTCAAGCGCGAGCCGGCCGCGCACGACCGGCGAGGCGTGGTTGTTTCCCTCACCGTACAGGGCCGGCGCCGAATCGACGATGCCATGAGCACGCACCTGGCCAACCTCGCCGCTGTGCTCGAGTCGCTTTCCGAGGAGGACGCTCTCGTGCTCACCGACTCGCTCCGCGCGCTCCTCATCGCCCTCGAGGGCACAGGCCAGGACGAGCCAGGTGTCGAGTCGCCCATCTACGCGGCACACTCCTAGCGTTCGATCTTCAGCACGTCTTTCAAGCGGGCCTGCCTTGGAGGCCAGCGTCCCGAAGCCGCGCAATCCCGTCGGCGACCCGGCTGAAGGGGCCGAGGCGTGAAACCCCGTTAGGTTAGGCTTGGGCGGTCTCGTAGCTCGGTGGCTGCTAGACACCGAGAGGCCCGCGCCGGCGCGGGCCTCTCGGCCTTCGCTGAGGCCGGAGAGCGCCGTCTATGCGTTTGGGGGTATCCAACCTATCCCGAACCTCCGCGGCGCGGAACACGCCGAGGAGCGCGCTCTTGGCGGGGTTTTCGCCGGGTGTCCGCAGCAACGGCCGGCGGTCCCCTTTCAACGAGCGCGGCTGCCGCGGCGCCCGCCGGGCCGGTCACCTCTGGGAAGGCGAACTCAGCGAGACGGCCAGCCTGTCG
>JAPOVR010000024.1 GCA_026708005.1 Actinomycetes bacterium | reverse complement strand
ACCAGGCGGGCCGTCTCAGACCACGTCGAAAGCCCATACAGATGCTTGACCAGGCAGGCCCCGACCAGGCAACGCGCCGGGTAGCCTCTCCTGCCCGTCCACCGCAAACCCTCCAACCCCCCGACCAGCCCAGCAACCTCCGGCGAGTCGAGAACCCGACTGAGCGTGTCTGGTAGCGTCCCCGCCGCCACTGGAGACCAAACCTCCTCTGGCCACGCCCCCGGAAGACCCCATCTTCGCGGGGGCACAAAAAATTCAGGTGCCTACACAGGCAACACTAGCAAACACCCCGAGCCCGTGCAGACCCCAACCGCCCGGCCCCAAACCGACACACACCAGCCACCCCCACCCCGGGACCCAACCAGCACCCCCGCCCCCGGATCCCACCCAAACAGCACCCAGCCCCCGGATCCCCACCCAAGCAGCCACCAGCCCCCTCACCGGAACCCATAAGGAAACCTTATGGTCGCAGAAGACCCCTTACCATGAATACCTCCCTTCATGACCAAAGCCCTGTTTCCGGCCGCCGCCGACCCGCACACACAGAACCCATAAGGCCCCCTTATACCCTGCAAGGCCTCAACCAACCACCGGCCCAGCGTTTCGCCAACCGTTCCGCCAAACCCTCCTAAGATGCACGCGGCGTGGTCACGAACGCACGTCAGCCCCTGCCCACTTGGCGCGACTTCATCGCGCTGGGGTGGCTGACGACGACCGATCACAAGCGCATCGGCGTGATGTTCATCGCCGTGGGCGTCGTCATGGCAGCGGCCGTCGGCATCCCGGCGCTGCTGCTCGCGCTCGACCTCGACCACGCGCCGTTCGGGCTGCTCGACCAGTTCGCGTTCGAGCAGGTCTGGCTGCTGCAGAGCACCGGCGCGGTCTTCGCGGTTGGGCTGCCGATAGCGCTCGGCTTGGCCAGCGCCGTAGCCCCGCTGCAGATCGGAGCTCGGAGGCTCGTGTGGCCCCAGCTCAACGCCCTCGGCTTTTGGATTCTCCTGGGCGGAGTGCTGCTGATGATGGCGAGCCCGGCGGCAGGAGACGCGGAGGCCCTCGATCCGAGCGCCGAGGAGCTGGCCCTCGCCGCGCCGCTCTCGGAGCAGGGCCGAGACTTCTGGGTGCTCGGCCTGATCCTCGTCGGTCTCGGTGCCAGCCTGACCGGGGTTGCGCTCTTGGCGACGATCGTTCGCGGCCGGGCGCCCGGGATGACCGTCGCCAACCTGCCGATGCTCGCATGGGCAAGCGCGCTGTTTGCCGTCGCGACGGTCGCCTCGGCGCTGCTCGTCGGCATCGTCGGCGCGGTCTTCCTCGCCGACGCCGGTGCCGCAACGGCGTTCCCGTTCGACGTCGTCGGCACCGACGGCGAGGTTCTGGCGTTCTACGCGAACCCGTTCTGGTTCTTCGCGAACCCGTTCCTGTACGCCCTGTTCATCCCCGTTATCGGGGCGATTTCCGAGCTGCTGCCGGTGCTTGGGCGTACGACGCTGCGAGGCCGCGGTTTGGTGATTGCCGGGATGGTCGGAGTTGCGCTGCTTGCAGTTCTCCTCGCGCTCTTCCACGCGATCGCCGCGGCGTTCTCGCGGTCGGTCGACGACGAGCTGCCGATGGCGAGTTTCATCCTGCTGATCCCGCTCGGGCTCTGTGTGCTCGCCTGGGTTGCGACGCTGCGCGCCGGGGCGGTCAGCCCCGCATCGCCTGCGACCCCCTCAACCGGCCTGTGCCGTCTGCTCTCCCCTCTTGAGCGGGCGGTCCGCCCGGCGCCGCCGGCGATCCTCGCAGTGGGCACGGTTGTCGTGCTCGCGCTCGGGACAGCCCTCGCGCTCGCGCTCGGGTTCCCCGGCGACTACAACGACCCGGCCAGCTTCCACGTCACGGCCCAGTTCCAGGGCATGCTCGGCGGAGCGCTCGCCCTGGGCCTGCTCGCCGGCCTGCACTACTGGTTCCCCAAGCTCACGGGCCGTGCTCTCGACCCCTGCCCCGCGAGGCTTCAGGCGATCCTCGCCGTTGTGGGAGCAACGATGGTCCTCTGCGGGCAGCATGTCCTCGGCGAGTCCTCGCTTGGCCGGGGGCTCTCGTCAGGGCTTGCAGGGGAGTGGTCGAGCGGCGCTCAGACCGGCTCCGCGATCGTGTTGGCCGGTTTCCTGCTCCTGTTCTTCGGTTTCGCCGGGTTTATCGCCGAGGCTCTCAAGAGCCTGATGTGGGGCAAGCGTGTGGGCAACGACCCGTGGGAGGGCGCCACGCTCGAGTGGTACACGAGCTCGCCGCCCCCACCCGACAACTTCCCGGGCGGGCTTCCCGAGGTGCGAACGGCGCGGCCGCTGGCAGATCTGCGCCGCCGCCACAGCCGACCAGGCCATGGATAGCCGACCTCGGAAGCCCGGCCCGTGGCTGCTCTTGACGGCCGCCTCGGCGCTCGCCGCGGTCATCGCGGTCATCGCCACCGGCGACTGGGGCAAGCTCCCGCACTACGGCGCCTCGCTCGTTGCGCTCTCGCTGCTGGTCGCTCTCGCACTCGGCGTCTGGTTCGGGCACCGCGGCCGGCTGCGCCTTGTCCGCCTCTCTGAAGCCGCGCTCTGCCTCTACGGCGTGCAGCTCGCAAGTGGCGGCCTCGTCAGCCTCCTCGACCACGCCGGCTGGTCGATCGCGCTGCATCTGGCGTTCAGCGGCGTGGCGCTGCTGGCGCTCCTCCTCGCGTGCGCAGATCTCCTGACGGGCGAGCGGGCGCTTCGACCTCGCCGAGCGGGCGAGGGAGGCTGGCGCGACTACGTGGCGCTGACCAAGCCCAGGATCATGACCCTGCTGCTCGTGACCGCGGCCGGGGGTATGTTCGTCGGCGCGCGCGGCGTCCCCTCGCTGGGCCTTCTCTTCGCGATGCTCGGCGGACTGGCGCTCGCGGCCGGCGGCGCTTCAGCCCTCAACCACCTGCTCGACCGGGACATCGACAGGCACATGACGCGCACCGACCGGCGGCCTGTGGCGGTGGGCCGCATCCCGCCCGAGCGAGCGCTCGAGTTCGGGCTCGCCCTCTCGGCGTTCTCGTTCGTCGTGCTCGCGAGCTTCACGAACATCCTCACGGCCGCGCTTGCGATCTTCGGCAACCTCTTCTACGTTCTCGTCTACACGCGCTGGCTCAAGCGCACGACCCCGCAGAACATCGTCATCGGCGGTGCCGCCGGCGCCATTCCGCCGGTCGTTGGCTACGCGGCCGCAAGCGGCAGCCTCGCCCTGCCTGCGCTGTTTCTCTTCCTCATCGTCTTCGTCTGGACGCCTCCGCACTTCTGGGCGCTCGCCCTGCTCATCAAACGTGACTACGCGGCCGCGCGCATCCCGATGCTTCCTGTCGTCCGGGGCGACTCGCGCACCGCGAAGGCGATCACCCGGTACACGGCGCTGACCGTGCTCGTCACGCTGCTCCCCGTGCTGACCGGGGATCTGCGCTGGCTCTATCTTGCGGCTGCGATCGCGCTCGGGGCCGCCTTCCTCGGCCTGGCTGTCGCACTCGAGCGCAAGCTCACGCCCGCGCGCTCGCGCCGGCTCTTCAGCTTCTCGCTCGCCTACCTCTCGCTCCTGTTCGTCGCGATGGCGGTCGACCCGATCGTTCTCGCCTGAGCGAGGCGAGGCAGGCGAGCGACGCTCTCGGCGGCGGTCGGAAACCGCTGTCGGTGCTCAGGACGGTGTTCGATCCGCGTGTCCCTTCGTCCATCGACAGCGCGCAGCGACTCGCCTCCGAGAGGGTGCCAGCGACCCTCTAGACTCACGCCGCTGTGGCCGAGCTTCGAAAGCTCCCTGAGGTCGACGCCAGCGAGGCATGGGCCCGCATCGCCCAGGATGGCGCGCTCGTCCTCGACGTTCGCGAGCCGGATGAGTGGGATGCCGGGAGGATTGCCGGCGCGCTGCACATGCCCCTCGGCGAGCTCGCGGTGCGCCAGGCCGAGCTTCCCCGTGACAGGCCGGTCGTGGTCGTGTGCCGAAGCGGGGGCCGAAGCGCCGTGGCAACGGAGGCGCTCATCGGCATCGGCTTGGCTGCCTCCAACCTCGAGGGCGGTATGAAGGCCTGGCAGCAGTCCGGGTACGACCTTGATCCTCCCGACGGACACGTCGCCTGACTGCCGTTGACGGTCTCGCGCTCCGGCGCAGGGACGCCGTACCGTGAGCGGGAGAGCGGCGTGTTGCCACCGCGACGGTACCCGCGAGGGCCTGGCCGGCGGTTGGCTAGTGTAGGTGGGGAAGGAGCCGTCGTCTCCCGTGTGCTCACAGCCCGTTGATGCGGTCAACCTCGGCTATGTCCGAGGGCTTCTCGATACCTACTTGACGCAGCCCGAGACGCTCGATCCAGCCTGGCACGGCTTCTTCCGCGACGCGAAGAACGGCACGATCGGCGATCACCCGCTCGCGCGGCGGCTGAAGAACCCGCAGCCTGGGCTGTTCACCGGAAACGACCCCGGTGTCTCGGCGCTCTCCGAGCCTGCGCTGGAGGAACGGCGCTCTGCCGACGACGAGCTGCTCGCCGGCGTCGCTGCCGCGATGGCGCTCGTCAAGGCCTACCGCATGCACGGCCACCTGGCAGCTCGGCTGGATCCGCTCGGCTCTCCACCCCTCGGAGACCCCTCGCTCGTGCCAGAGAACCTCACGCCTCCGCTGACACCCGAGCTCCAGCGGCGCATCCCCGCCCGGTTTCTCAGGATTCACGTTCCCGGTGAGACGCTCGCCGATGCCCGGCCTCACCTGCGCGCGACCTACTGCGGCACGGTGGCGTACGAGATCGAGCACATCGCCAGCCACGAGCAGCGCGTCTGGCTGCGCCGCGAGGCAGAGCTCGGCGCCCACCGTGCGCCGCTCTCGGCGGGCAGGAAGCGTTGGCTCCTCGGGCGCCTGTGCGCAGCTGAGGGTTTCGAGCGCTACCTGCGGCGCGCGTTCCTGAGCCAGAAGCAGTTCTCGCTCGAGGGCCTTGACGTGCTAGTTCCCATGCTGGACGAGCTCATCGAGCTGGCTGCCGGCCGGGGAGCCGCGCGCGTGATCATCGGGATGGCGCACCGCGGTCGCCTCAATGTGCTTGCGCACACGCTGGGTCAGCCGTACGGCTCGCTCGTGCGCGAGTTCGAGGGGGAGCGCACCCTCGGTGCTGTGTGTCTGGAGGCCGAGGAGCGCACGGGTGACGTGAAGTACCACCTCGGCGCGCGGGCGGTGCGGCACACCGAGGCCGGGGAGATCGAGGTTCAGCTCGCAGCCAACCCGAGTCACCTCGAGGCCGTCGACCCGGTCGTCGAGGGCAGCGCGCGGGCGGCGCAAACTGATCAGTCAACCGGCGAGCACAATCCAGCTTTGGCTCTGCCGGTCTTGATCCATGGCGATGCGGCGTTCCCAAGCCAGGGCGTGGTCGCGGAGACGCTCAACCTCCAAGGGCTGGACGGCTACTCGACCGGCGGCACCGTGCACCTGATCGCCAACAACCAGATCGGCTTCACAACCGATCCGGGCGAGGCTCGCTCGACGCGGAACTCGAGCGACCTCGCGAAGGGGTTCGACGTCCCGATCATCCACGTCAACGCCGACGACCCTGAGGCCGGTATCGGAGCTGTCCGGCTGGCGCTGGCCTTCCGCGAGCGCTTCCACCATGACGTGGTCGTCGACGTCGTGGGCTACCGCCGCTGGGGCCACAACGAGCAGGATGAGCCGGCGTACACGCAGCCACACCTCTACTCGCGCATTGCTCTCCACCCTCCCGTCGGTGAGCTCTATGCCCGCGGGCTCGTCGAGGAGGGTGTCGTCTCGGCCGATGAGGCCGATGCGATGCGCAGCGGCGTGGAGGGTGAGATCAGGGCTGAGCACGACGCCCTCAGGCGCGAGCTCGCCGAGGCCGAGTCGCCGCAGCCGCCCGCACCCCGCACGCCGCGGCCGCGCACGAGACCGAGCATCGCCACCGGCCTCCCCGCGGACATCCTCCGCTCCCTGAACGAGCAGCTTTTGCGCGTCCCCGCCGGGTTCACGGTGTACCCGAAGCTCGCTTCCCAGCTTGAGCGCCGGCGCGACACCCTGGACGAGGCCGGAGGGATCGACTGGGGGCAGGCCGAGGCGCTCGCGTTCGCGACGCTGCTCGTGGAAGGCATCCCGGTGAGGCTCACGGGACAGGACACCGAGCGCGGCACGTTCGCACATCGCCACCTCGTCTTGCACGACGCGCAGAGCGGAGCGTCCCACATTCCGATCGAGCATCTCGACAACGCCCACGCTGCGTTCGACGTGCTCAACTCGCCGCTCTCCGAGTACGCGGCGCTCGGCTTCGAGTATGGGTATGCCGTCGCCGTTCCAAACGGGCTCGTCCTGTGGGAGGCGCAGTTCGGTGACTTCGCGAATAACGCGCAGGTCATCATCGACCAGTTCCTCGCCTCGGGCTTCTCCAAATGGGGCGAGGCGTCCAGGCTTACGCTTCTCTTGCCGCACGGCTACGAGGGCAACGGCCCCGAGCATTCAAGCGCCCGCGTCGAGCGGTTCCTCCAGCTCGCCGCGCAGGGCAACATCCGAATCGCCAACTGTTCGACGCCGGCGCAGTACTTCCACGCGCTCCGGCTCCAAGCGCACGGTCCACGCCCGAGGCCCCTGGTTCTGTTCATGCCAAAGGGCTTGCTCCGCCATCAGCGGGCGAGCTCACGGCTCGAGCAGCTGGTCAGCGGCGCGTTCGTGCCGATCCTCGACGATCCGACGCTTGCCGATGAGGACCGTGCGAGCGTGAGTCGGCTGGTGCTCTGCTCTGGGCGCGTGTATTACGACATCGTTGGGCATCCCGCCTACGAGGCGGTGCGCGGGCTCGCCGTCGCGAGGCTGGAGCAGCTCTACCCATTCCCGGTACCCGCCTACATGGAGCTGTTGAACACGTATCCGAACCTGACCGAGGTCGTCTGGGTTCAGGAGGAGCCGCAGAACATGGGCGCCTGGCGGTCGATCCGCCATCGGCTCGAGGAGGTGCTTCCCGAAGGGGTTCGCCTGTCGTACACCGGCCGCTCCATGCGCGCGAGCCCAAGCGAGGGATACATGAGCGCCCACCAGCGCGAGCAAGAGCGGTTCGTCCGAGCCGTGCTCGGCGCCGCTGAGTAGGCTGTGGCGATCGCGCATGGCGTTCTTCATCTGTCCCAACTGCCGTCAGCGTGCGATCGACGACGACCGGCGCGAAGGCCTCAGCCATCAGCCCGTCGGCTGCGCGAGCTGCGGCTTCGGGTTCCTCTTCGAGCTGCTTGAAGACTACTACCCTCGCCCCGGCACGGGCATGGTCGTCTGTGATCGACAGGTCCGCGTGCTGGCGATCGGCCGAGGGGTCTTCGAGCTGAGCGGCTACCAGGAGGCGGATCTGCTCGGCAGGGAGGCGACCTCGGCGTTCGGGCTGGAGGGCTTCGACGAGCAGAACCCCGCCGAGGTGGCCATCGAATGGGGCGTTCGCAAGCTCGCGCAGAGCCTGACCCTGCGCACGCGCTCCGGCGGCACGCGGGACGTCATCGTCGACTTCTTCCCCGCCTACGACAGAGATGGCGGGCTCCTGATCGCTCTTGCGTCTCGCTAGGCGACGCGCCGCCTAGCGCCACGCGAGCACAGACTCCGGGATGCGCCCCTCGAGCAGCGCGCGCCCGACGACGGCACCCTCAAGGTCGAGCTCGGCGAGGCGGTCGAGGTCGCGCATGGAGCTGATGCCGCCCGCGGCGATCGTCGGCAGACCGCTGTGCGTGGTCACAGTGCGCATCAGGTCGAGGTCGGGCCCGGCGAGGGTCCCGTCCCGCTCGATCGCCGTGCAGTGCAGACGCTGGACGCCGGCCTCAGCGCAGCGCCTGGCCGCCTCGGCGACATCGGTCTGGCTGTCCTGCCTCCACCCTGCGACGGAGAGCCGTCCAGCGCGGACATCGAGCGCGACAACGAGCCGATCCCCGAGCGCGCCAACGAACGTCGTGAGTGCCTCTGGGCTTGCGAAGGCAGCCGTGCCGACGATGACGCGCCGGGCGCCTGCCTCAAGGAGCGCAGTTGCATCGGCTACGGTGCGGATGCCGCCGGAGGCCTGGACCGGAACGCTGGCTGCGGCGCCGACGAGCTCCTCGACGAGCCGTGGACGGATGCACCCGGACCGGGCGCCGTCGAGATCGACCACGTGAATGAGGGCGGAGCCCGCGGCCGCGAAGCGCTCGACGAGTGCGGCCGGCCGTCCCGCGCGGATGGTCGTCTTCGAGTAGTCGCCGCGCTCGAGCCGTACCGCTTCCTCGCCGAGCAGGTCGACAGCCGGAATCACGACGAAGTTGCGCCGCTTCTGCTCGGGCGGCTCCCGCTCGGCCAGACCGCTTGCGGGCTGAGCTTGCTCGGGCTGCTTCGGTCCGGCTTGATCCTGCTCTACTGTCATGCCACTATGTTAACATGGCAGTCGAGTCTAAAGGGACGTCGGCGTACCAGCGCTGAGCACGCAGACCAGGTATACGAACACGCAGACCAGGCACATGAGGAGCGAGGGGTCACACAGTTGGAGAACGACAGAGATCAAGGACGTCTTGGAGGCGGTGCTCCGCCTCGAGACACGCGAGGAGGCCGAGAGGTTCTTTCGGGATCTGTGCACGATCTCGGAGCTCGGGGCGATCAGCCATCGATGGCAGGTGGCGCGCCTGCTCGATCAGGGTCTTCCGTACCAGGAGGTCTCGAGGCGGACGGGCGCGTCAACGACGACCGTGACCCGCGTCGCCCACTGGCTGCGCCACGGGGAGGGCGGCTATCGGCTCGCGCTCGACCGGCTGTCGGCGGTCGAGTAGAACGGCTGAGAATCGGCGTGCCGGCGAAGGGCCGGCTGCGCGAGCCAGCGATTCACCTCCTTGAGGCCGCCGGCCTCGGGCCCGAGCAGCCAGGCGAGGGCGCGCTTGCGTTTCCCTGCCGAGACGCGCCCGTCGACGTGTTGCTCGTGCGCGCGGCTGACATCCCTGAGTACGTCCAGGATGCTGTCGTCGACTGCGGAATTACGGGCGCTGATCTCGTACGGGAGCGCGGAGCCAGCGTCGAGGAGCTGTTGCGTCTCGACTTCGGCGGCTGCACGCTCGAGGCGGCAGTTCCCCAGGAGGCCGAGATCCGGGAGATCAGCGAGCTGGCCGGTCTCCGTGTGGCAACCGTGTTCCCAAGGCTCGCGCGCGAGCTCCTGGCCGAGCGAGGTGCCGAGGTTGAGCTGGTCGAGGTCACAGGCTCCGTCGAGGTCGCGCCGCGGCTCGGGCTCGCCGATGCCGTCGTCGATCTCGTCTCGAGCGGGAGCACGCTTCGCACCAACGGGCTGCGCTCGCTCGGCATCCTGTTCTCATCCGAGGCCGTCTTGATCGCCGAGCCCGAGCCCGCCCCCGGCACCGAGGAGCTCGCCCGCGTGCTAGGGAGCGTCGTCGACGCGCGAAAGACCCGCTACTTGATGATGAACGCTCCGGCTGAAGCGGTCGAGAAGATCACTGCTCTCGTGCCGGGCAGCCGCTCGCCGAGCGTGCTGCCCCTCCAAGAGGACGGCATGGTTGCCGTCCACGTGCTTGTGCCGGCCGCGCAGGTCTGGCAGCTGCTCCCGCAGCTGGAGGCCGTCGGGGCATCAGCCATCCTCCTGGTTCCCGTCGAGCGCATGCTCGCGTAGGCCGTGCGGCGATGGGGCCAGGCTGCGGTCAGCAGGCCGTCCAGGGTGGCATGAGGCCGCTCGGGCGGGGTGCGGGTCCGTATCGGTGGGCGTGCTCAACCGCCGAGCTTGCGCGTGCCGCCGGTCTCGATCCCATCAACATCGTTCGCTTCGACGGGAACGTGCCCGGCCAACCTCCGTCCACCGCTCGCCCCGGCGCAATCGCCGGCGCGCTGGCCGAGGTGGACATGTACTCGCACGGGGGCTATCCGGCGCTCGTGGCGGCGATCGCGAAGTACGCGGGCGTCGAGAACGAGAACGTCGTGCTCGGCGCTGGATCGGACAGCCTGATCATGCTGTGCGCTCGCGCCTACGCCGGCCCGAGCGATCGCGTCGCGATCGTGGACGAGCCCACGTATCCGCTCTACCGCCTTGCCGCCGCCGCGGCCGGCGCCGCTGTCGGTGACAGCGAGGCCGTCCTCACGTACCAGTGCCGCCCGAACAACCCGACCGGCGCGCTCGACGCGATCAGCTCCGCGCGGCCACTGGTGGTCGACGAGGCCTACTACGAGTACTGCGGCGAGACGGCCGCGGGGCTGATCGCCGACGGCGTGATCGTGCTGCGAACGTTCTCCAAGGCCTTCGGCCTGGCCGGAGCCCGCGTCGGCTATGCCCTTGCCGAGCCGGAGACGGCAGAGGAGCTTCGCCGCCGCCAGGAGCCGTTGCCGATCTCGACGTTGTCCGCGGCGCTGGTGCTGGCGGCTCTTGCCGACCCTCCGGACGTTGAGCCCCAGCTCGCCGAGGTCGAGCGCTGCGCGCGCGCGATCCGCTCGCTCGGGCTGGAGCCGTTGCCCTCGGCTGCAAACTTCCTCTTCGTGCCGTGCGGCAACGCGGATACCCTCTATCGGGCGTTGCTGCGCGACGGGGTCGTCGTGCGCGCGTTCGCAGGCGGGTTCCGCTTTAGCGTGCGCGATGCCGAGGACGATGATCTCCTGCTCGAGGCGCTTGCCCGCGCGCTCGACGCCGAGGAGCGAGCGCCGTCCCGTCCCCGTCGCCGTGTGCGTCACCTGCGCGCGACCGGCGAGACCCGGGTCCGGGTGCGGCTCAGCCTCGACGGCGAGAGCCGCGTGCGCGTTGCGACGGGCTCGGGGATCTACGACCATTTCCTCGAGCAGCTCGCCTTCCATGGCGGGCTCGATCTCGTTCTCGAGGCGGTCGGCGACCTCGAGACGGGTCCGCATCACACCGCCGAGGACGCTGCGCTGACGCTGGGCGAGGCGCTCGATCAGGCGCTCGGCGACCGCAGCGGGATCGCCCGATACGGAGACGCCGTCGTGGTGATGGACGACGCGCTCGCGAAGGCAGCGGTCGATCTCGGCGGCCGCCCCTGGTGCGAGGCGCGCCTCGCGCGCGATCCCGGCCTCGCCGGCCATGTCCTGGCGAGCCTCGCGCAGGCGGGACGCTTGGGTCTTCACATCGAGGCGAGCGGCGCGGACGACCACCACATTGCCGAGGCGGCCTTCAAGGCGGTCGGTCGCGCGCTGCGCGGCGCGGCTCGGCTCGACACAGCGGGGCTGCCATCGACGAAGGGGCGCATCTGATGCTCGTGCCGTTTGGTGGACGGAGGGTTCAGTGAGGGCCGCCGTCTGTGACTACGGTGCCGGCAACGTCCGGTCGGTGATGGTTGCGCTGTCGCGCTTGGGGGTCGAGGCGCGGGTCACGACGCGGCCGGACGATGTCCTCGAGGCCGATCTCGCGGTGCTCCCAGGCGTCGGCGCCGCGGCGAGCGCGATGGACGGGCTGCGCGCCGCAGGGCTCGACGGCGCGCTGCGGGAGCGTCTCGATGCGGGTCGAGCGATCGTCGGCATCTGCCTTGGGCTTCACCTGGCCCTCCACGAGTCGGAGGAGGACGGCGGCGTCGCCGGTCTTGCGCTCGTGCCGGGCCGCGCTCGCCGGCTCGCCGGAGGCCGCGTTCCGCGGATCGGCTGGGCACCCGTCGAGCCGCTCGGCGAGGAGTTCTACTTCGCCCACTCGTTTGCCGCTGAGACGCCGGCTGCCAGCGCGCTCTCTGAGGGTCTCGTCGCGGAGGTCCGCTGTGGCAGCTTCGTCGGTGTGCAGTTCCATCCCGAGAAGAGCGGCCCGGCCGGCGCCCGCTACCTGGCCCGCGAGCTCGAGGCCGCCAGGGCCGGCTCGGACGTCAGTTAGAGGCATGCCGCTGCCACGGCTCATCCCCTGCCTCGACGTCGCGGCCGGCCGTGTGGTCAAGGGCGTCAAGTTCGAAGGGCTCCGCGATGTCGGCGACCCCGTCGAGCTCGGGGCCGCGTACTCGGATGCCGGGGCTGACGAGCTCGTCTTTCTCGACGTGAAGGCCACGCTCGAGAACCGCGACGCGCTCGTCGATCTCGTCGATCGGGTCGCAGCGCGGCTGGCGATCCCGTTCACTGTCGGAGGTGGCATCCGCCGCCGCGAGGACGCCGAGCGCCTCCTGCTCGCGGGCGCCGACAAGGTGTCGGTCAACACGGCGGCGCTCGAGCGCCCCGGCCTGCTGACGGAGCTCGCCGCCCTCCTCGGCTCCCAGGCCGTTGTCGTCGCGATCGACACCAAGGCCGGCTCCGTCTACAGCTACGCCGGTACCCAGCCCACCGGTCGAGATACCGTCGAGTGGGCGCGGGAGGCCGAGAGCCGCGGCGCCGGGGAGGTGCTCCTGACCTCGATCGACGCCGACGGCACCCGCGACGGCTACGACCTCGAGATCACCGGTGCCGTTGCCGGCGCCGTCTCGATCCCGGTGATCGCCTCCGGGGGTGCCGGCGCGAGCGCGCACGTCGCCGCCGCGCTCGAGGTGGCGCAGGCCGCGCTGCTCGCATCGATCCTCCACGAGAATCCAGATCGGCTCCGCACGCTCCGCAGCGAGCTGCGCAAAGAGGGGGTTCCGCTCCGTGACGCAACCTGAGCTTGTCGCCGCCATCATCCAAGATGCCGAGACAGACCGGGTGCTCATGCTCGCCTGGATGGACGACGAAGCGCTTCAACGTACGCGCGAGACAGGCTTCGCGCACTTCTACAGCCGGTCGCGGCAGCGGCTCTGGAAGAAGGGAGAGACGTCGGGGAACACGCTGGCCGTCGAAGAGCTGCGCGATGACTGCGACGGGGATGCGTTCCTCGTGCGCGTGCGGCCGAGCGGCCCCGTCTGCCACACGGGCTCGCTCTCGTGTTTCGCTCCGTTCGTGTGGCGGCGCGTTGCCGACCGCGCGCTCCTGCGTCCAGAGGGCTCGTACGTTGCCAGCCTGCTGAACGCCGGCACGATGAGCTGCGCCCAGAAGCTCGGCGAGGAGGGTCTCGAGGCCGCCTTGGCGGCTGCGGCGGAAGACGACGAGCGCCTCGTGTCCGAGTTGGCCGACCTCTGGTTTGCGAGCTACGTCGTTCTGGCTGCTCGCGGCCTCGATCCGGCCGCGGTTGAGGCTGAGCTTGCCCGCCGCGCGTCGGAAGCCCCTGCCCGGGGCTCCGCCGACGACCCTGGCGCTCCCACGAAACCCGCGCCGCCCGGCTGAGCATCGGGTAGGCGCAGCTGCGCGCCCATCTCGGCGGGGTGGCGCGGCTGTCTGAGGTGCCCGCCGGCTCAGCCGGCTCTGCGGCCGGCCACGACGAGCGCGGGAGCCCACGAGGACTCCGGAAGCGTGACGACACTGCCGAGCCCCGCGTCCGTCAAGAGCGACTCCGCGACTTCCGCCGAGAGCGCCGAGCCCCCCGAGCGAACCGCGCGCAGCTGCGCGAGCGCCATGCCGAGCTCGCCCTCGCCGAGGTACATGCCGACGACCAGCCAGCCGCCGGGCCGCAACGCGCGATGCACGCGTGCGAGCGCGGTGGGCAGCACCTCCTTCGCGAGGAACGGCGCCGGCAGCCAGGCGAGATCGTAGACCTCGACCTCGTCGAGCTCCTGCACCCGTTGGGGGCGCAGAGAGATTCGTTCCTGCAGGCGCGCCGTGGCGACGTTGCGCCGGGCGAGCTCCAGGGCGGGCGCCCACGGGTCGAGTCCGACGGCTATCAGGTTCGGCCAGCGCTCGCACATCGCGATCGAGAGACCAGCCACGCCCACGCCGACATCGAGGAAGGCGGCGCTCTCCGCCGCGAGCGCATCGAACAGCCCTGGGAGCTCCGGGGCGATCGTGCGCTCCAGCGCCGCCGGGAACGTCGCGGACTCCGCGCCTTGGCTCTCGAGGAAGCGAACGTCTGTGCACGACCAGCCCGGTGCGCGCAGCGGGTCGCTCACGAGATCGAGGGACTCCTGGAAGAGGCTCAGCAGCATTGGCAGGATCGGCGCAAGCTCGTCGGCATCCACCTCATCCCACGCAGAGCTGAGATCGAGGGCCGAGACCGTGGCCCGAAGAGCGTCCTCGACGTCGGCGTGGGCCTGCACGTCGCCAACGCGCAGCCGGATGAGCCCTCCCAGGGCAGCGAGCGCTTCGGTCGACTCGACGAGCCGGTCGACCAGCGTGCGGATCTCGCAGGCGGACACGGCGCGAGGCTAGATGATCCGGCGGTCGGTCGGGAAAGGGGGCGTCGGCTTGTGTGGCTGTCTTCGGGCGGCGGGCGTCGGGCGGCGGTGCGCGAGGGCTCGCTCTAGGGCAGGGCTTGGCGCCTCGCTCTGCGCACGGTGTGCGGCGGCTTGCTCTGGCGTGAGGCGTGGCGTTGCCCGGCGCCTCGCTCTGGGCGCAACGCGCGGATCTGTCGCCGAATGCGGCGCTCGGTGCAGAGCGCGGAGCGGGTGCAGGTTTGGGCGCCAGGTGCGGATTCGGGTGCAGATCTCTGACACGCTCGGCACAGACGCACGTGCTTTGTGCGGTTTGGGCCGTTACCGTCGTAGCCGGAGGGAGGCATGCGGTCGGCCCCAGCGTGACCTGTCTGGGGCGGGCATGGCTGAAGTGGCCAGGACGGCGGGGCGCGGCTGGCGTTTCAGTTCGGCGAGCGCTCTCCTGTGCGTGCGTCGTCTTGTCATGGATGGGCGGCTTTCCGGGTCGGCAACGTGACGCCCCTGCCGCTCACACGCCGCCCATGACCCGTACAGGCAGGCGCATGAGACGCTGCCAGCGTGGACGAGGCCAGCGGTTCTCCCCTCCGAATCTGCGCCTCGGCTTGGGTGCTGAGCGAACCAGGCCGCCTTCGCTCGGCCGACGTGGGAGAGGCCATTCTCGGCGCGACCTCTCCCTCGGGAGATTCCACCTACGACGGTTCGATGACGATCTTCGCGATCTCCACATCCTCATGGTGCATGTGGGCCTCCACGTCGAAGATGCCCTCGAAGCTGGCCTCGAAGTCGAACGTCGCGGGCTGATCCGGGGTGACGGACTTCGTGACGTCGAAGCCATGCACGTGCACCTCTGTGGCCGTATCCGACGTGACGCTGAAGCGGACCTGGTCACCCTTCTTGACCGTGATGCGCGCGATTCCCTCGAGCGGCTCCCCGCCTTGGAGTGCGATCTCGTGTCCGGCGGCCGTGCCGTCTTGGCCGTCCGGATGCTCGCTGTCGACCTCATGGCCGTCTGCAGGGGCACCGTCTGCGCCGTCTCCGGCCTCGCCCTCGGTCGTGATCACGGCCACGGCCGAGATCGGCTTGCCGCCGAGCTCGTACTCGTCGTGCGTGTTTGCGTTGAGGGTGACGCGGATCTCGTGTTGGCCGCTCTCGAACGCGTCAAGCTCGAATGCCCCGAGGTGGTACCAGTTGCCGTACATACGGGCGACCTTTCGTCCGTCGATGTAGAGGTGTGCGTGGCCCTCGCCCGCGCGGTGTTCTCGGCCGGCGCTCTGCGGCGTGAACGTGAACGCCTCTGTGTCGAGGTGGACGTTGAAGCCGGTGACCGTGTCGGGCTCGATCTCGATGCGCACCGCCATGCCCTCGGAACCCTCGACCGTTCTGTGGTCGGCGTGTCCGCTCCCGTCCCTCCCGGGCTCGGGGACCTCGATCGCGAAGCTGTCCTCAACCAAGTCCTCGCCGAGGGCGTATTCCTCGTGCGTGTTTGCGTTGAGGGTGACGCGGATCTCATGCTCGCCGGGCTCGAGCGCGCCGAGGTGGTACCAGTTGCCGTACATGCGGGCGACCTTTCGTCCGTCGATGTAGAGGTGTGCGTGGCCCTCGCCCGCGCGGTGTTCTCGGCCGGCGCTCTGCGGCGTGAACGTGAACGCCTCTGTGTCGAGGTGGACGTTGAAGCCGGTGACCGTGTCGGGCTCGATCTCGATGCGCACCGCCATGCCCTCGGAACCCTCGACCGTTCCGCGGCTGTGGTCCATGTGATCTGCTGCGTCCATTGCAGCCGCGGCCCCGTGGTCGTCGCTGGGCGTCGTGTCCATGGTCTTGTGGTCTTGCTGTGTGGCATCTGTGGCCTCACCGTCTGCTTGGCCCGTCGCAGCCGCGGCCCCGTGGTCGTCGCTGGGCGTGGTGTCGGCGGTCTCGTGGTCACCCTGCACGGTCACCTGCGTGGTCTCCGTGGCCTTGTCGGGCTCGACAGCCGACTCGTTGGTTGCCGCGGGTGCGGGGGAGGTTGGGGGCGGGACTTCGCTGCGCCCGGTCTCACTCCCGCCGCATGCGGCGAGAAGGACAGCGCTCGAGAGCACTGAGAGCGCGGCGGCCAGGCGCAGCATCGGTTGCTTCGGGGTCATTCGATCCTCCTGATGTTCTGTCGCGCGGCTCGTCACGCGAGGCACACGGCAGGGTGTGCTAGGTCAGGAGGGGCCGGGGTGGCCCGCGGGGCGTCTTGCACGAGGCGAGTGGAGAGATGCTGGCCAGCAGCGGCTCAGCCGGGATCGTTGCGGCCGGGGTGCGACGAGCCCGCTCCCGAGGTGGTGCCTGCAACGCCACCGCGATCAGCTCCGAGGCCGCCAGCAACAGCCGCCCGAGCGCATAGGCGGCCAGCGCAATGGGAAGCTGCAGCGCAAACCCGATCAGCACGGCCGGATGCCCGATCGTCCCGAGCGCCTCGCCTCCGACGGCGAGCCGCTCGACGAGCTCTTGGACTGCGAATCCGACGACGGGAACGAGCACGAACGGCCAGCGCTCAACCCTGAGCCTGGCGCGTCCGCGGAGCGCGTCCCGTGTATTGGCGGCCAGAAGCGCGACGAGGAGGCAGAGGCTCACGATCACGGCAAGCCGCAACACGCCCGTGTAGCCGTGGCCTGTCTGAGCGAGCTCATGCGCGCGCGCATGAGCATCTGGCTCGGCGAGGCGGTACGCGAGCCAGTGCGCGACCTGGGAGCTGGCTGCAATCAGCGGCAGGGCCAGCAGCCAGGCTCGAAGCACGGATCGCATAGAAACAGTGTGCCATCGACCTCGAGCGACCGTGCGACCTCGAAGGGCTGCGGCTCGGGCACTGATGCCTGCCGGCTGCTTCTGCGAGCGGGGATCCTTCCGGCGACAGTGTCGACCGGACGAACGAGCCGCGCGCCTTCGCGCGCGCCGCCGGCAAGGAACGGAGCCGGGACGCGGGGGTGAGCCTACTCAGCCTCTGCGATCGCCCGGGGCCAGCCGCAGAGCCTTGCCCGGGTTGCTGTCGGCCCCTCGGCCCGGGGGGAGCGGGATGCGTGCGGGCCCGCCGGCGGGTAGGCCGCGTGTCCGGGGCCGCCGGCAGAGTGAACCGGCTCTGCGGCGCTCGACCGTCTGAAGCAGCTCTTCGGCCCGCAAACCGGGCCCACCAACCGGCATCTGGGTGGCCCTGCCCGGGGGGTTCTGTCCCAGACAGGACACCGCCCCCTCTACCCGCCCTCCAACGGTCCGGACATGTCACCAGCAGAGGCCGGCCGGAGCAGAGGCCGGCCGGCCCTCGGTCGATCAGGGCGGGTGAGGACGCCGAGAGGAGAACCTCGGGCCGACACCTCGGGCCGAGCCGTGTGCCTGATCGAAGCGGCGGGCACGGTGCGTGTGGTGTTCCGTCCGGCGGGCCAGCTACCTTCCGATGCCCCGCTTCAGGCGGAACTCGGCGGATCGGAAGATAGTCTTCAGGAGGATCGACATGTCGGCGGACTCGACGCGAACCGCGCCCCAAATCGACGACGAGCAGCTCGAGAACAGCGTCGCTGACTCCACCCGCACGTGCGGCGTTCGCTGCTTCTTCACGATCCCTGGGCGAGATCCGTTCGAGGAGATCGAATGGGAGGTGCGAGACGCTTCCATCCCCGGCACGGACGGCACTGCTTTCGAGCAGCGGGGGGTCGAGTTTCCGCGATTCTGGTCGCAGACAGCCACGAACATCGTCGCGCAGAAGTACTTCCGTGGCAGACTGGGCTCGCCAGAGCGCGAGACCAGCGTTCGCCAGATGGTCAGCCGCGTCGCCGACACCATCGCCGACTGGGGTCGCGCGGGCGGGTACTTCGCGCAGCCCGAAGAGACAGACACCTTCCGCGCCGAGCTCAAGGCGATCCTGGTCAACCAGCTCGCCTCGTTCAACTCGCCCGTCTGGTTCAACGTGGGCTTTGAGGAGAAGCCCCAGTGCTCAGCCTGCTTCATCCTCTCGATCGAGGACTCCATGGAGTCGATCCTCGACTGGATCCGGCGCGAGGGCATCATCTTCCGGGGAGGTTCCGGCTCCGGCCTCAACCTCTCGAAGCTGCGCTCGTCCAAGGAGCAGCTCTCGAAGGGCGGTCATGCCTCCGGCCCGGTGAGCTTCATGCGCGGCGCCGATGCATCGGCCGGCACGATCAAGTCGGGAGGCAAGACCCGCCGCGCCGCCAAGATGGTCGTTCTCGACATCGACCATCCTGACGTCGAGGAGTTCATCTGGTGCAAAGCGCTTGAAGAGGACAAGGCGCGAGTGCTCCGCGAGTCAGGCTACGACATGTCTCTCGACTCCTCGCACTGGGCGTCGATCCAGTACCAGAACGCAAACAACTCCGTGCGGGTGACCGACGCGTTCATGGAAGCCGCGGAGTCCGGCGGCGACTGGAGCCTCGCAGCGCGAACGGATGGCACCGCTCTGCAGCAGGTCGATGCCCGCGACCTGCTTCGCCAGATGGCGGAGGCCGCGTGGCGATGCGCTGATCCGGGCGTCCAGTACGACACGACCATCAACGCCTGGCACACGTGCCCGAACTCCGGGCGCATCAACGCCTCGAACCCGTGCAGCGAGTACATGCACCTCGACGAATCAGCGTGCAACCTCGCGTCGCTCAACCTGATGAAGTTCCGCCGCGAGGACGGCGAGCTCGACGTCGAGGCCTTGGAGCACGCCGTCGACGTGATCCTGCTCGCCCAGGAGATCATCGTCGGCTACTCGAGCTACCCGACGCCCCAGATCGAGCGCAATGCCAGGGCATATCGTCAGCTTGGGCTTGGCTACGCAAACCTCGGGGCCTTGTTGATGGCCCGTGGCCTGCCGTACGACTCCGGCGAGGGCCGCGCGTACGCAGCCGCAATCACCGCGCTGATGACCGGGCGCGGCTATCGGAAGTCCGCCGAGATCGCCGCGCGCATGGGTCCCTTTGCCGGCTATCGACCCAACGCCGCCGCGATGATGGGGGTCATGGCCAAGCACCGGGCCGCCGTCGGCAACATTAAGCACTCCGACACCGTTCCGCAAGACCTCCTCTCGGCTGCACGGCAGACCTGGGACGACGTGCTCGACCTGGGCGAGCTCCACGGGTACCGCAACGCGCAGGCCAGCGTACTCGCGCCAACCGGCACGATCAGCTTCATGATGGACTGCGACACGACTGGCGTCGAGCCCGACTTCTCGCTCGTGAAGTCGAAGAAGCTCGTTGGGGGCGGCGAGATCACGATCGTCAACCGCACAGTGCCGCTGGCGCTTGAGAAGCTCGGCTACTCGCCGAACGAGGTGGAGGATGTGGTGGCCTATATCGACGAGCGCAACACGGTCGTCGGCGCCCCGTTCGTGAAAACCGACCACTACCCCGTGTTCGACTGCGCGATCGGCGATCGGGCGATCAACTACATGGGCCACGTCACGATGATGGGCGCCGTGCAGCCGTTCATCTCGGGCGCCATCTCGAAGACCGTGAACATGCCCGAGCACGCAACGATCGACGATGTCGGCCAGCTGTTGATCGACTCGTGGAAGCTCGGGATCAAGGCGATCGCGATCTACCGCGACAACTGCAAGGTCGCCCAGCCGCTCGCGAAGAAGGGCGGCGAGGGCGAGGCGGCCAGCACCAAGCCGAAGCGCAGACGCCTACCCGATGACCGCAACGAGATCGGCCGCAAGTTCCGCGTTGGTGACTACGAGGGCTACATCCACGTCGGCATCTACGACGATGGCACGCCCGGCGACATCTTCGTTGATATCGCCAAGGAGGGCACGACGCTCGCCGGCCTCATCAACTCGCTGATGATCTCGGTCTCCCTCGGTCTCCAGCACGGCGTGCCGCTCGAGGTATACGTCTCCAAGTTCAGCCACATGCGCTTCGAGCCCTCAGGGCCCACCAACGACCCGGACATTCGCGTCGCCAAGTCGCTCGTCGACTACATCTTCCGCTGGATGGGCAAGAAGTTCCTCAACGTCGAGACGCAGCAGGAGCTGGGCATCATGTCGCCCGAGGTACGGGCCCTCCTCGTCGAGGAGGCCGCCGAGGGCAGTGAGGGCTCCAGCACCGCGACCTCCGAAGTCGAGCACATGCTGCCCGGCCAGACGGCGCTCTTCAACGCATGGGAGGACGCCGTCGAGTGCTCCAAGTGCGGGGGGCGCATGGTCCGCACCGGCTCGTGCTACACCTGCCGCGACTGCGGCCAGAACACCGGCTGCAGCTAGCCGGCGGGCGTATCCGGCGCGTCACTCCGCAGGGGCGCCGTCGGCTCGACGAGCGCGACGAGGGTCATGCGGTTGCTGATGATTCGAACGGGCGCCTCGTGCGGGAAGAGCTCGCGCAGACGGCGAAGCTCGCGCAGACGGCGAAGCTCGCGCCTTCGGCTCTCGTGCCCGAGGGTCTACCGAGCGAGGATCAGGACGAGGCTCGCGCCCAGCAGCTCCGCATGCTGCATGCCGTCGATCGGCGACACACGTCGGCGCGGGACCTTGAGGTCGCGGGCCAGCCGCTCGGCCTCGCCTCGCATGCCATGCTTGTAGAGCACGAGCGTGCGACGGTAGTTCTGGGTTGGAGCGTTTGCGATGCCGGCAATGGCGTAGTTCCGGCTCTGAAGCCCGGCTGCCATTTGCTGTGCTGCCCCGCGCACGCCGCTGCCGTTCATCACGAGGATCTGCGTGTTGGCACGGGTGAGCTCAGCGGTCGCGCGCGGCGGGAGCGGGATCTTGGTGGCGGGCCCCGTGTTGACGACCCCGTCGCCGGCGCGGTCTCGCTGAGCGCTCTGCTCGGCGGCAGGCGGGGTCTTGGGTGGTGTCGCACGGGTCGCGATCGGCTTCACGATGAAAAAGAAACCGAGCACGAACGCGACGATGATCCCGGCGAGCCCTGCCGTTGCGTACATGAGAATCCGACTCGCCTGCGGCGAGCGCATTGCCGGATCCGGCTTGAGGCTTCTGTCCCACGAGCGGGAGGGCGGAGGCGCCCTTGGGGGCGGTGTCTCGGCGGGCATGGGTTTACGGGTTTCGCGTTTGCGCTGCGCCCTCCTCCCTCGCCGGCCGCCTTCAGGACGACCGTGGGTTTCCGGCGCCGTGGCTCATAGGATGCGGCCGTGTTCGTCACCTTCGAAGGCATCGACGGCTCGGGCAAGTCGACACAGGCGCGGCTCCTCGTCGAGCACCTGCGTGCCACCGGCAGCGAGGTTGTGAGCACGCGCGAGCCTGGCGGTACTCCGCTTGGTGAGGGAATCCGGCAGCTGTTGCTCGCCGGGGATCGCGTTGGGAACTGGGCCGAGGCTGCGCTGTTCGCTGCTGCGCGGGCTCAGCTCGTGGAGGACATTGTGCGGCCCGCCCTTGCCCGCGGCGAGTGGGTCGTGTGCGACCGCTTCATCGACTCCTCGCTCGCCTACCAAGGCCTCGCGCGCGGGCTCGGGCTAGAGGCCGTCTTACGGCTCAGCCCCCCGTCGCTCGACGGTCTCTGGCCCGCCCGCACGCTCTTGCTCGAGCTGCCGTCCAGGGTTGCCGCAGCGCGGCTTGCCGAGACGAGTCCAGACCGCATCGAGCGGGTGGGCGGCGGGTTTATCGAGTCGGTGGCAGCCGGCTATGCGCAGCTCGCGGAGCGCCATCCCGAGCGCATCGTGCGCCTCGATGCCACCCTTCCCGCTGATGAGCTTGCCGCCGCCGTCCGGGGCAAGCTCGGTCTTGGCGAGCGCACGTGAGCCCTGCATGATTCCTCACTGTCGTGCGAGCCGCAGCGCCTGCACGCTCGGGATCAGACCCTTGGTCTAATGGTGGAGCGCATGGCAGTGGAGGGCCTCACCGCACTGGCTGGCGTTCGGGAGCAGGACGGCGCGAAGCGTCTGCTGCGAGCGGCTCTGGCGGACGGACCTGCGCACGCCTATCTCTTCCACGGCCCGCCGGGTGTGGGCAAGCGAGCGCTCGCGCTCGCCTTCGCCGGTGAGCTCCTCGGCGACAGCGGCCGCGTTGAGCGGGAAGTCCATCCGGATCTCTACGTGTTCGCACCCCTCGGCGAGCAGATCCGCGTTGACGATATCCAGGCGCTCCGCCGTGACCTCCACCTACGTCCGTTCGAGGCGAGCAGGCGCGTCTACATCATCGAGAGCGCCGAGCTCCTAAACCACGATGCCTCGGATGCTCTCCTGACGAGTCTGGAGGAGCCGCCGGCGTATGCCGTCGTGATCCTCGTGGCGAGTAGGCCGCAGATGCTCGCGCTGACGATCCGCTCACGCTGCCAGCACGTGGCCTTCACGCTCCTGTCCCGCGCCGCTGTTGCCGACTGGCTCCTCTCCAGCAACCCCGAGCTTGACACGTCAGATGCCGAGCGGATTGCCCGCCTGGCGGGAGGGAAGCTCGACCGTGCTGCTCGTCTCGTCGACCCTGACTTGGCTGGGCGGCGCGAGCGCCTGATCGAGCTCGCTCGCTCGACCTATGCGCCCGTCCCATTCGATCCTCGGGCCGCGATGCGCGGCGTGCTCGACGCCGCAGCCGCCAGCGGCGAGCGGGCTCGAGAGCGCGCCCGCCAAACCGCCGATGACTCGCTGACACGGCGTGAGCTGGAGCAGCGGGAGCGACGAGCTGCGCGTGGCGCAGAGCGCGATGACGTAGCCGACTCGCTGGAGATCCTCGCAGGCTGGTATCGGGACGTGGTCGCGGTCGCGGCAGGCGCTCGCGATGCTGTCCTCAACGCGGATCGGCTGGTCGAGCTCGAGCTGGATGCGGGCGCGTTGCCCGACCGCAGCGCGGCCCGTGCGGCAGAGATCCTGCTTGAGACGCAGCGCATGCTGGAGCTCCAGGTCCAGCTCGATCTCACCCTTGATGCGCTGTTCGTTCGACTCCGCCGGGCGGTCCGCCCGCAGCTCGCAGCCAACTCCTGAGTTGTGCTGCGCGTCTCGCAGTGCTCGGTGGGTCGTGCTCCGCACCGCAATCCGCTCGCCCGATCCCGCGAGGCCAGGCCACCCCTCAACTGCCCACAACCGTTGCAGGCACGTCAGCTAGGGTGAGTGCGATGGCACAGGTTGTCGGGATCGTGTTCTCGCCGGGTGGGAAGGTCTACTCGTTCGATCCGAGTGGCCTGGAGCTGCAGTGGAGCGACAAGGTGATCTGTCAGACGGCGCGTGGACGAGAGTACGGGCGCGTGGCCAAGCCGAACCACGAAGTGCCCCAAGCTGAGCTCTCCGGGTCGCTGAAGCGCGTGATGCGACGGGCGACAGACGCTGACGCCGACATCGTCGAGCGCCAGCGCGAGGAGGCCCAGACGGCCATCGCGGTCTTCCGCGAGGTGAAGACGCGCCTCGGCGTTGACCTCAACCCGGTGCGGGCAGAGGTCGTCTTCGACGGCTCGCGGATCGTCTTCTCCTACAAGTCCGAGGGGCGACCAAACGTGGCCCGCCTGCACCACGAGCTGGCCAAGGAGCTCGGTCGGCAGGTCGAGCTGCGCGCCGTCGGGCCCCGTGAGCAGGCTCGCCTGTGCGGCGGCCATGGCCTCTGCGGGGGTCAGATGTGCTGCACGAGATTCCAGTCCCACAAGGAGCCGATCGCGTTGCGGATGGCGAAGGACCAGGACCTGCCGATGAGCTCGGGCCGCATCACGGGCCTCTGCGGAAGGCTCCGCTGCTGCCTGGCCTTTGAGCACCCCATGTACCGGAGCTTCCGCGATCGCGCCCCTCGCGTCGGCGCTCGCGTCGAGACGCCGCACGGTGCGGGGGTCGTGACCTCCTACGAGGTCATCAAGGACGCATGCGTCGTCGAGCTCGAGAACGGAGGCGGCCAGCCGCGCGCCAGCCGCGGGCTCGAGGTCGCGATCGACGATTGCCGGGAGCTCGCCGAGGGCGACCAGCCGACGCCGCGACGCGCCCCGACCGCACAGCGGGATGGCCAGGGTCAAGACGAGCCCACCGGGGCCAAGAGCGAGCAGCCGGCGAAGCGGCGCCGGCGCCGGCGGCGACGCAGGAAGCAGTCCTAGCCGCCCCGAGATGGTCGAATGGACGAATGTCCGCAGAGCGCGGTACCGCCGCTTTGCTCCTGGTCGGCGGACCCTGCGGGACGGTGTCTGGCACAGCGCCTTCTTCTCATTCCTCCCCTCCAGGGGCGGTCTGTGACCGGCCCCGGTGTGATGTTCAGCCGTCCGCATCCTCGCCTGTGCCACAGCTTCGGACGGAGGATCTCAGCAGCGCGCAAGACGGGGCTGGCGCTGCCGTGAGCAGGCAGATCACCGCGCTGACGGTCGATTTCTGGAACACGCTGTTCGGCAACGCCAACGGCGCCAGGCGTGATCGCGACCGCCGCGCGGCGCTCACGGCCGAGCTCGAGGTGGTGGGCTTCTCCGTCGAGCAGGAGAGGCTGACGAGCGCCGCCCGCGGGGCGATGACGTTCTTCGAGCACCATTGGCTGGCGAACCGACGGACGCCCGGCCCGCGTGAGCTCGTCGGGGTGATGGTGGACGAGCTCGGAGTGCAGCTTCCCGATGCAGCGCTCGATCGCGTTGCGACGACGTTTGCCGAGGGAGTCCTTGAGCATCCACCGAATCTCCTCCCGGGGGCGCGTGAGGCCCTCGAGAGCCTGCATGGGCACGTGCGCTTTGCACTGATCTCGGATACGGCCTTCTCGCCGGGGCGGGTGCTGCGCGAGCTGATGGAGCGCGAGGGCATCGCCTGCTTCTTCAGCGGCTTCGTCTTCAGCGATGAGACGGGGGCGGCGAAGCCCGAGCCGGCTGCCTTCCATGGTGCGCTCGAGCAGCTTGGGGTCGGCGCGGCTGAGGCCGCTCACATCGGCGACATCGAGCGCACCGACATCCGCGGTGCGCGGACGGTTGGGATGCAGGCGATCCTCTACCGCAACGAGCAGCACCGCCACGTGTTGGCAGAGGACACGACCGAGGCGGACACGGTCGTCGAGCATTGGTCGCAGGTCGCGGAGCTCTTGCGGGCGGCTAGCTCACGAGCGTCGGTGCGGCGCTCCGGTGCGGCGCTCGACCCGGTCTCTCTGAGAGGCGGGGGTGCTGAGGGGGCCCGGTGTGGGCAGGGCCTGGGCTGAGCCCGAGGATGCTGCAGGAGGCTGCCGGCGAGGGGGCGCCGCTTAACGACGAGGCAATCCGGAGGTGGGGCTGGCGGAGCACCTCGCGGGTGGTGCGCCGCTTACCGGAAGGCGGTCCGACGGGTGAGGGCTGGCAAGGGACCTCGCTGGTGGTACGCTGTTCACGAGGAAACATCCGGGAGGTTGGGGCCGCCTGCGGCCTGGTCGGTCGGCGCGGGCGGGCGGACCGAGGGCGCTACGAGCTGCCGGCGCGGCTGCGTGCGGCGGTTGTGCAGGCGGATCACACAGCTATGCAAGGGCGGATCGCACAGCGGCGGATTGCACCGGCAAGGCGCAGAGCTGGTGCAGTTTCGTGACACAGTTGTGGCCGGTTGTGCGCAAGTCGTGCGCTTTTCTGGGCTACCCTCCTCCAGGTGGTGGGTGGGGGCGGGCTGCCCTTCGGGGCGGCTGGGCTCGGTGACACCGAGCCCAGCCGGACTGCATCTCCGAGCCCGGCTGGATGCCATGGCCGCGCCCGGCAGGACGGTCGCCCAACGACGGCGGATCAGCGCAGCGGCTTGCCGGCGAGCGGCCCGGCCTGGCGCCTATGCCGAGGTGGCAGAGCTTCCCGCCGGCTCCACAGGCCACGCGCCGCAGGCCACGTGCCACGCGGTGCCGCACCGGCGCACGGCCTCGCGGCCTGTCGCAGCGGCGAGACCATGTCGACCGAGCGGCTCCCGGCGCGTGGGGTGCCTGCGCCGCTGCTGCTGTCGCGAACGCAAGAACCGCTCAGTGCAATAACCGCCGGGCTTCCCATCGAGGCCGTCTCGAGTTCAGACGGGCTACAGTCTGTGGTGGGCGCGGCCAGGTGCCGTGCGCGAGCCGACGTAGCTCAGCTGGTAGAGCACATCACTCGTAATGATGGGGTCCCCGGTTCGAGTCCGGGCGTCGGCTCTTCAAGATTTGCAGGGGTTTCTTGCGAGCTGCCATCTGCGTCAGCCGCTTTGGTTGACAAAAGGTTGACGGCTTGCCGGCGAGCCTCGCCGATCACGGCGTCCGCCGACAGTCGCTGCGTGTCCTCGAGTTCCTCGATGATGTGACCGTAGGTTTCGAGGGTCATCGTGGGTGAATGGCCCATCTGGGTGGCGACGTCGATCGCGGTTCGCCCCTCAGCGAGCAGCAGCGAACAGTACGAGTGCCGCAGATCGTAGGGCCGCATAGATTCGAGGCCTGCGGCCCGTGCCGTCGGAGAGAACACTCGCTTCCGCCAGTTGCGATATGCGCTGTCTGACCAGGGTCGCCCGCCGGTCATCGGGAAGACGAGCTGACCGTCAGCCGGCCGGCCGCAGGCGAGCTTCCACTCGAGGAGGTCCTGGGCGAGTGGCGCAAGCAGCCGGACGGAGCGACGCGCCCGGCGGCTCGATTTGGCTCCGTCCTTGACTTCACCCAGAGCGACGCGCTTGTCAACAAGGAGGGTCTTGTCGCCGAGGTCGCTCCAAGTGAGCGCCAACGCCTCGCCAGGGCGCAGACCTGCGTAGGCAAGTAACGAGACTAGGACAGCGTCTCGTAAGCGACCTCGTTGTCGCAGGTCGCCTCGCATACGCTCGATCGCGCCTGGAGCGACCGGACGCACCGCGCGGCGGCGTTGCCGGCTTGGCTTCTTGACGCTCGTGATGGGATTAGCTCGTAGCCGCCCCCAAACCTCGCGGAGTTCGGGATTTCGCCGCCCGGGTGGTGGAAGTAGATGTGGCTGCCGCTACCGCCCGTTCGGGCCTTCAGAGTGGCCGGTAGATCCCCGTGCTCGGCTTCGAGCCGCGCGAGGGCTTCCATTCCGGAGTTCTTCGCGTCGATATCGAGCACGACGAGGCCAGCGTCGCTGCCTGTTCTGACGCCAACGTTGGCGTTGGGCCATGTCGTCCACCACAGGCGGACCTGGCCGGCGTCTGCGCTGGCGTCCTTGAAGCCACGGGCGGTCTGCGGGTGCTTCCCTGGGCTTGTGCAGACAGTTTTGCCACAGCTGCAGCTTCCGTCTTGGATTGTGTGGAGTGGGTACACGGGCCAGTCGCGTTCCGCGTATTCCAGTGCCGCCTCAAGGTTCGAGAGCGCTGTGCTCTCGTCTGAGGCGGCCGTGTCCGTTTCGGTTACGCGCCGGGTGCGCGCGCCGTTGCTTGTATCCATAAGGATTCTCCTTCTTGGTTCTTGGTCTTTGGTTGTTGGTGTGGCCAGCTCGCCCGCCCGGTTCGCCGTAGTGCCCGTCGGTGATCTGACGCAGGTCGTCGAAGTTGGCACCTGCGATGCCTGTCTGACCTGCCCTTCTGGGGCTGGTCCACTCTCGATGTGAGGATGTGGGTCGTGAAAGGGGGGACGCTGTGGCGCGTCGG
>JAPOVR010000124.1 GCA_026708005.1 Actinomycetes bacterium | reverse complement strand
CCAATACCGAGAATGCGACAGCCCCAACGCCTAGACACACCCCGGGGAGCGGAGGAGGGCCCAGAGTCCGAGCGCGTTGTGGCTGACAGCTGGCTCAGGCCACTCGGGAGGTGGCCCTTTCGCCTGCGGCGCCTGCCTCAGAGGCAGGCGCCTGGCGAGACGGCTGTCTCTGACATGTCGAGTCCCCTGCGGATCTGCTCGGGCGCGACGCCCACTCCGCCGGACCCCTCGCGGGTTGCGCCGAACATCATGGCGACGACCTCGCCGTCGGCGTTAACGACCGGGCCGCCCGAGTCGCCAGCGCGCACTGCGCCGCGAAGCGGCACCACCGTGCGGAAGCTCGCGCTGCGGTTGGCAGCATCTGGCGCAATCACCTTGATCGGGCGGCCTGCGGTTCCCGGTTTGCGGTGAATGTCTCCGCCGCCTGAGTAGCCGATCAGAACGACTGGCCCTTGGGCCGGGTTCTCGGCCGCGAGCCGCAGAGGTGGAGTGCGCAGGCCCGGGACCCGAAGGAGCGCTACGTCGTTTGCGATGTCGAGGTAGACGAGGGTGCCGCGCCGGCGTTGCCCGTTGGGTGCGAGGATGTTGGCTTTGCGCTGGCCCGAGGCAACATGCGCGTTGGTGGCGACGAGCTCTGGCTCGATCACCCAGCCTGAGCCCTGAACGCCGGGGCCGCACGACGTGCCGAGGATCTTCACGACGCTCCTGGACGCTCGGAGTGCCGGGCGGCTCTGGACGAGGCTCGGATCCGGCTCGGCCAGCCGGAAGTCTCGCAGACCTGAGAGCACGGGGAGCGAATCGAGGGTGCTGATCGTGCTCACGACAGCCCTAGGCGGAACCCGGTCAACGATCGTCGAGAGAATCGTTGAGCGCTCGACGTGGCGCTGCAGCCCGATCACCGGCTGGTTCAGCGCGACGACCGCGACAACCCACGCGACCGCGAGGCCGGTGGCGGCGCCGACGATGACCCCTCCGGTCGAGTCGGCCGCCCTCAGCGGGCCCGGCAGGATGAGCGACCGCACCCGTCCGCCGATGAGGGCTGCGGCGAGCTGCAGGAGGAGCGCACCGATCAGGGCTCCCGCGAGGCTTGCGATCGGCACCCACGGCGACTCGTCTCCGCCCGAGAGGAAGCGGGGGCCCAGTGCAGCGCCTGCGTAGGCACCCGCCACGAGCCCGGTGATGGAGAGGGCCTGGGCCGCGAACCCCCGGCGGAATCCGGACGCGGCGGCTAGGCCAAGCCACGCGAGTACGATGATGTCAGCGGTGTTCACCTCTCTACCTTGTACGCCTCGGGCGGAATCCCTCGCAACCCGGCCGGCTCGCTCGACCGAGAGAGGTCGGTCTGAGGCCTACGGCCGTCGGCGTCTCGAAGGGGTGGACCCGGCGCTTGAGCCGCGTCTTACAGGCACCGAGTTCCTCGCCCGTCGAGTCGGGCCAGCCCGGGTTGGGGGAGCAGGGCGGTGAAGCCGGGCGCGCGGTGGGCGCTCGCCGCCTTTGGCGCGGCCGCCGTCGCGGCTGTCGCCGTCGTTGGCGCCCTCCTTGCCTTCGGGGGAGACGGCGCTGCCAAGCCTGTTACGCTCGGCGGGAATGCTTCGTTCGATCAGCGCGCCGAGCGTCGACAGGCGCCCCCGATCGCCGGAACCGATCCGATCACAGGCGAGCCGGTAGACGTTGACGACTTCATCGGGAAGCCCGTCGTGCTGAACTTTTGGGCATCGTGGTGCTCTCCGTGCCGCGACGAGCTGCCCGCGCTTCAGGAGTTTGCCGAGCGGTATCCCGAGGCGCAGGTCGTCGGCGTGAACTTCCAGGACTCGCACGCCGATGCGCGGGCGCTGCAGGAGGAGCTTGGGTTCACCTTCCCGAGCGTGTCGGATGATGGATCGCTCGCCCAGCAGCTGGGTCTGCGGGGGATGCCCACGACGTTCTTCCTTGGCGAGCGGCACCGCGTTGCTGGGCTCATCGCGGGCAGCACCGACCTCGACGGCTTTGAGGCCGGGCTCGAGCTGGCGCAGCGCTGATGGCTGAGATCGGACTGGGCCCGTTGGGTCTCGCGGTGGCGTTCGCCGCCGGCCTCGTGTCGTTTACCTCCCCGTGCGTGCTGCCGCTCGTGCCGGGCTACCTCTCGTTCGTCTCGGGGGTTGGCTTCGATGAGCTGGGTGCCCGCCCGCGGCGGGTGGTCTCGACGACGACAGCCTTCGTCGCAGGATTCAGCGCGATGTTCATCGCGCTTGGCGTCGGGGCTGCCTGGTTCGGGAGCGGTCTCCAGGAGCACCAGCGCACGCTCCAGATTGTCGGCGGGGCGTTCCTGATCGCCGCCGCCGTGGTCTACGCCGGCATCCCCCTCCCGCGCATCCTCACCGCCGAGCGTCGCCTGCACATCGACAGGGGCGGCACGAGCGGCTATCTCACCGCGGGGGCGACCGGGCTCGTGTTCGCGCTTGGCTGGACCCCCTGCCTCGGCCCCACCCTCGGCGCGATCCTCTCGCTGTCCTTCCTCGGCAGCCCCGGCCAGGCGGCGGTGCTGCTGGGTGTCTATTCCCTGGGACTCGGCATCCCGTTCCTCCTGTTCGGGCTCGCATTCACGAAGGCGCTCGGCTTCACGGGTTGGCTGCGTAGGCACTGGCGCATCGTCAGCTACGGCTCGGCAGCGCTCCTGGTTGCGCTCGGGGTGCTGCTCATCACCGGCGACTTCGTCAGGATCCTCAATCAGCTCGCTCGGTACACGGGCTGGCAGATCTAGCCGAGAACGGGCTGGCAGATCGAGGCCGAGCTGCCCGCACCCAGCCGCTGTGGCGGCAGCCCCTGTGCGGGCCGCCTGCACGCAGCGCCGCCCCAGGCCGCCGCGATGGGTCGCCCGCTTCGACGGGCCGCTCGCGCCCAGCGCCACGAAAGGGCAGCCCGCCCCCCACCACCACCCGGGGGAGGGTAGCCCAGAAAGGCGCACAGCTCTGTCACGGAGTGTCACAGAAGCGCCACGGAATCGCCGTCACGGAACGATGCCGATTCGGCGTAGCCCCTCCCACCCGGTTTGTCTCTCCCACCTGGTTTGTCCCTGCCGCCCAGCTTGCCGTCTCACCGACGAAGGCATGCCGGCGCAGCGTCGCTGTGAGCAGGCGAGCCACCGCCGCCTGGCGATCCGCAGCCGCTCCCGCGCTCGCGTGCAGCGTCCTCGGGGTCTGGCTGGGCATCGGGCTGCCGCAAACGCGGCCCCGCGCAGTTTTGCTTCTCCGGAGTGCATTTTGGGCAGGCTCGGAGTTGGGCTGCCGCAAGCCTCCGTCCCAGAGGAGACCCGGGTGGGACAACGCGCCGAGGATCTTCGACTAGCGGATGATCTCGGCGTCTGGGCGAAACGCAGCGACGGCAAACCAGAACGGCGTGTCGAAGTTCACGAGCTCGCCCGTTGCCGCGGAGGTGATCCTCGCGGAGCCGGCTCCATCGGCGGCCCTGAGGTCATCGCTCTCGTCGATTGGCTCGCGGCGGAACGCTGATCGAACGTTCGCAACCCACTCCGCCACGAGCGCTTCGCCGTCAGCGCTGAACTCGATCGTGCCCGCCGTCTCGAGCGCGGAGAAGGGGATCACGACCGCGCGCTCGCCGTCGAGGAAGACAACCCGCTCCTTCGGAGAAAGCCGGTTATCGTCGTGGTTTTCGGTGGGGAAGAACGGCGGGGAGTCGATCGAGTCATACCCCCAGTACGGGTTGTAGCCGTAGTCGCGGCTGAAGCCGGTGTTCTGTGAGAGCACCTTCCCGTCTGGGAAACGGGCGGCAAAGTCGTCCCACGAGGTAATCCGGGCCGGAACCTGGGTGAGCTTCTCGCCGGCAAGCTCCCCGACGACGGCCTCCCCGCCGAACTGCTGCCACCAGCTCTCCGTCTGGCGGTCCCACATGACCAAGTCGGAGTTGCGCAGGTTCCCGGTCGTGCCGAAGTCGAGCAGCCGCCCGTTGAGGATGCGGTCGAACACGAGCGCCGTGTTGCAGAGCGGGCAAAACGTGATCGACACCGGCCGGTCGCCGACGACGTCGTTCACGATCTCGTGCCAGATCATGATCCGCAGCGGGTAGGCGCGCGCGTCGTCCCCGATCACGAGTTCGACAACAGGCTCGCGCGGCTTCAGGATCGCAGCCGCCGCCTCGACCGTCTCGAACCGCGGCTCGTCAAGTGGCAGTATCTGGTCACGGCGAGGTCCGCCCGAGAAGAACTCTTCGAGCGGCACCGTGTGTCGAGTGAAGTCGGTGGCCCACTCCTCGGTGTGGATCCGATGGCCGCGGAGGATGGCCACGGCCTCGTCCCGCTCACGCGCCGCGCTCGCCTGCTCGGTTGGCTCGGCGGGGGGCGGATCGGAGGGAGGTGGATCGGGAGGCGACTCGGGCGCGGCCTGCTCCTCGGGCGCGGTATGCTCCGAAGGTGAGGCCTGCTCCTCGGCTCGGCTCGGCTCTTCCGTGGCGTGGCGCGGTTCTGCTGAGGGGGCGGGTTGGGGCTCCGGCGCGCTTGCAGCCTCGCGGCTGCTCGTTTGCTGGCGGGCCGAGGGTTCGGAGTCCGGGGAGGTGCCGGCTGAGCCGCCGCACGCTGTGACCATGAGGCCGAGAGCGAACGAGAGCGCGAGGGCGCGCCCCATCGTCGACGTGCGGCGTCGTCGCGATCTGCAGGGAGCGTCGGTCGGTGCCCCGGCAGATCGGATGCGGAGCCTCAAGCGAATCAGCATGTCGGTACCGAAGCGGCTGGCTGAGCGTCATCGGCGCTAGCGCCGAGACGGAAGACATCGGCAATCAGCTCATACGAGCGAATGCGGGCTGCAAAATCGTGGCAGATCGTCACGACCAGCACCTCGCTGACGCCATGGGTGTGCGCAAGCTGCGACAGCCGTTCGGCGACGTGCTCGGGCGCGCCGACGGTGAAGCGGGTGGCCAGGTCCATCATCCGCGCCTCCTCCGCCGGCGTGTACTGGTGTGACTCCGCCTCCTCGACGGATGGGATCGGGCCGGGGTCGCCGCGCTCGAGGCGCAGACGCCACAGCCTCACGCTGGCGGCGAGGCGCTGCGCCTCCGCGTCGCTGTCGGCGCAGATTGCCGAGACGCACATGCTGGCCTCGGGTGCGCTGCGGGAGGGCCCCGCCTGGAAACGCTCCTTGTAGGCGCCGATCTGCTGCGGCCCGCCGCGCGGGCTGATGAAGTGGGCGTACGAGTACGGCAGGCCAAAGTACGCGGCGTAGGCCGCGCCGTCTCCACTTGACCCGAGCAGCCACACGTCCGGAGCCACGGGGGCCTCCGGCATCACACGGATGCGCGAGAAGGGGTGGTCGGCCGGCAGCGCGCCGTGGAGGAAGCCGAGCAGCTCTGCGACCTGTTCGGGGAACTGTGCGGCCGTCGCAGGGGCCCCGCCAGAGCGCAGCGCGGCCGCCGTCAGCTGGTCAGAGCCCGGTGCCCGCCCGATGCCGAGGTCGATCCGGTCGCCGAACAGCGCCTGCAGCATGCGAAAGCTCTCGGCAACCTTCAGCGCGCTGTAGTGCGGAAGCATGACCCCGCCCGCGCCGACCCTGATGCGCGTGGTGCGCGCGGCCACTTGGGAGATCAGGATCTCAGGCGCTGTTCCCGCCAGCGCCTGGAAGCTGTGGTGCTCGGCGAGCCAGTAGCGATGGAAGCCCAACCGGTCGGCTGCCTCGGCCAAATCGAGGGTCGCGTGGAGTGCATCGACCGAGGTGGCTCCGCTAGGGATCGGCGACTGGTCGAGAACAGAGAGCCTGAGCATGCTGAAAGCGTACGCGCAGGCGCACCCGCGCCGATGCGCGCAGCGCGCGGCTCGCCATCGGCGGGCCGATGGTTCCGAACGTCACGCTGCGTGATGCCAGGCGGCGTCTGGGCGGTCAAGGCGCCGAGGTGTTCCAGCATCGTCATGCCTGTTGCAGTTCCGTGACAGCTCGCGGCCTATGCTCGAGCCATGAGCGATCAGCACCCCATAACGACCCCGTGGGGCCGCGCGCGCCTGATCGAGGAAGCGCGTGTCGATCAGACGGCAGGCGAGAGGCGATTCGGCGCTCTCCCTCAGCTGCTCGAGACCGCCGATGGCTGCGAGCTCGTGCGGTTTGCGTACACCGCCGGCGGTGCGGTGCGACGCAGCCCGGTGACGCTTCGCTCCGAAGATCTGGCCGCGTTCCGCGGTCTGTTGGATCGGGCGCCGGGACTTGCGGCGATGGCCCCGCTCGCGAGCTCCTCAGAGCCGGTGCCAAGCTCGCCGACCGTTGCCGTCACGACGCGGTGAGGGGCAGGCGCTGCCGCGCGGCATCCACGAGCGATCCGAGCACACCTGCACCGTCGCTCGACCCGAGCAGCGGCTCGACCGCGTGCTCGGGATGCGGCATCAGCCCCATCACGTTGCCCTCGGCGCTGCGCACGCCGGCAATGTTTGCGATCGAGCCGTTCGGATTGTGATCGGGCGCGTAGCGCAGAACGATCTGGCGGTGCCGCTCCAGCCGGCTCAAGAGGGCGGCGGGCGCGAAGAAGGCACCTTCCGCATGCTTCACCGGGATCGTCAGCTGCTCGCCGATATGCAGGCGGGACGTGAACGGCGCGGCCGCGTGCTCGACGACGACGCGCACGTCTGCGCAGTGGAAGCGAAGCGACTCGTTGGGTCGGAGGATCCCCGGCAGCAGGCCTGCCTCGCACAGCACCTGGAATCCGTTGCAGATGCCCAGCACCGGTCCTCCGCTGGCGGCAAACTCGCGTACCGGGCCCATGACGGGAGAGAAGCGAGCGATCGCGCCGCAGCGAAGGTAGTCGCCGTAGGAAAAGCCGCCCGGCAGCACAACGGCCTCGGCCGCGGGCAGCTCGCTGTCGCGGTGCCACACGGGCACCGCCTCGGCGCCGAGCGCCTCAAGCGCGAACACAGCGTCGCCGTCGTCGTTCGAGCCCGGAAACACGAGCACCGCAACCCTGGGGCGGCGCGCCGTCATCGAGGCACCGGCGGGCGCTGGCCAGCGCCCGCCGGCACGGCCAACATCACGGGCGGCCCTCCGCTGGCTCTTGCGGAGTGGGAGCGACTTCGATCTCGTAGCTCTCGATCAGCGGATTCGCCAGCAGCCGCTCGCACATGCGAGCAGCCGCGGTGCGGGCCTCCTCGGCTGTCTGCGCATCGACATCGAGGTCAACGAGGCGGCCAATCCGCACGTCCTTCACGGCGAAGTCGAGCTCGGCCAGCGACCGCCTGACTGCCTCGCCTTGCGGATCGAGGATCCCCGCCTTCGGCCTGACGTAGACGGCGACCCTCATTCGAGCGCGATGCGCGGGTCACGCAGGTAGTCATCGAACGAGCGCCCGGTTAGACGCTCGAAGATCTCGACGTAGCGCGCGCGTGTTCCTTGCACGATCTCGTCTGGCAGCCCCGGAGCCGGCGGCGCCTTGTCCCAGCCAAGCGACGCTGCGTAGTCGCGCACGTACTGCTTGTCGAACGACGGCTGGGAACGGCCTGCTGCGTACGTGTCGGCAGGCCAGAATCTCGATGAATCGGGCGTTAGCGCCTCGTCTGCCAGGACGATGCTCCCATCCGCGTCTCGGCCGAACTCGAACTTCGTGTCGGCGAGGACGATGCCGTGCTGGCGCGCGTGCTCGGCCCCGAACTCGTAGAGCGCGAGCGATAGCTGCTCGAGCGCCTCCAGCTGCTGCGGCCCGACGAGCTCGGCTGCCTGCTCGCGGCTGATGTTCTGATCATGCCCCGTCTGCGCCTTGGTCGCGGGCGTGAAGATCGGGGTCGGCAGGCGCTCCGACTCGCTGAGACCGGGCGGGAGACGGTGGCCGGACGTGGCGCCGGTTGCGGTGTAGTCCTTCCAGCCCGAACCTGCGAGGTACCCGCGGACGACGCACTCGATCGGGAACATGTCAAGCCGCCGGCAGGCGAGCGAGCGACCGTCGGCTTGGAGGTCGAGCAGGTGGTTGGGGACGATCGCCCTGGTGCGCGCAAACCAGAACGCCGACAGCCCCGTCAGCACGCGCCCCTTGTCGGGAATCTCCGTCGGGTGGACGACGTCGAACGTGGAAATTCGGTCGCTGGCAACGAGCAACAGCCGATCCTCGTCGAGCTCGAAGAGCTCGCGGACTTTGCCGCTTGTCAGGTGGACGGGTGTGTCAGGCACGGGCAGCGACCTCCTTCGTCTCGATGAGAGCCGACAGACGTTCGAAAACAACCGGCACGTGCTCGAGAGCGCGCTCGAGGTCGAAGGCCTCCTCGAGCGTGCCGGGCGCGAGTCGCCCCGTCACCTCGTCGTCCTGCTCGATCAGGGATCGGAAGACGGCGCCGCTCTCCCAGCTCGCCATCGCGTTGCGCTGCACGAGCCGGTAGGCCTCGTCTCGCTCGCACCCGGCGCTGACCAGTGCGAGCAGCAGCCGCTGGCTGAACACGAGCCCGCCTGATGCCTCGAGGTTCTCGCGCATACGGTCGGCATGAACGACGAGACCGCCGAAGAGCCAGGCTGCCTTGCCAAGCATGTAGTCGAGCGCGAGGAAGGCGTCGGGGATGATGACGCGCTCGGCGCTCGAGTGCGAGATGTCTCGCTCGTGCCAGAGCGGCACGTTCTCGAGCCCGACCGCAGCTGCCGCTCGGACGACCCTCGCCAAGCCGCAGATGCGCTCTGCGACGACGGGGTTGCGCTTGTGCGGCATCGCTGAGCTGCCCTTCTGTCCACGCCCGAACGGCTCTTCGACCTCGTGCACCTCCGTGCGAGCGAGGTGGCGGATCTCGGTTGCGAGCCGTTCGAGCGACGAGGCGGTGAGCGCGAGCGATGCGAGCAGCTCGGCGTGTCGATCGCGGGCGACAACCTGCGTCGCGACCGGCTCGTGCTGAAGCCCCAGCCGCGACAGGACAAGGCGCTCGAGCTCAGGATCGCCGCCGCCGTAGACCCCAACCGCTCCCGCAACCTTGCCGACGCGCATCCCCTGCAGCGCCCGGTCGAGCCGGCCGCTCGCGCGGTCGAGCTCGAACGCGAACCCGGCCAGCTTCACGCCGAGCGTGAGCGGCTCGGCCTGAACGCCGTGCGTGCGGCCGATCATCACCGTCCCGCAGTGCTCCTGGGCGCGCGAGACGAGCGTCGCGATGACCTCGGCTATGCCGTTCTGAATCAGCGCCCCGGCCTCTCCGACCTGGAGCGCAAGCGCTGTATCGAGCAGGTCTGAGGAGGTAAGCCCGAAGTGGAGGAAGCGGGCGGCAGGCCCGACGTTCTCTGCGACGGCGTCGACGAACGCGGCAACGTCGTGGTGCGTCGTCTGCTCGATCTCGGCGACGCGCGCGGGTGTGGGTGGGGTTGCGCGAGCGCGCAGCTCCCGAGCTTCGGAGGCCGGCACGACGCCAAGCTCAGCCCAGGCCTCGACGGCTGCCAGCTCGACCTCCAGCCAGTGTGCGAGCTTCGATTCCTCCGACCAGATGCGCTGCATCGCTGGACGGGAGTACCGGGGGATCACAAGAAAAGTTTACGCCAGGGAGCGGGGGATTCCGCGCTGGCGGTGCGCCCGCCCAGGCTCCGGCGCAGGCGGGCGGTGTGCTTCCCGACGGGGAGGCGGACGATGCGAACGACACGCCACGTCCCTCGCGGCCGGGCAGCGTGTGCGGCGCCGACAACACGCCGGCCACCCTGAGACGCACGCTGGTTGGTGCTGCCCGGCTGCGCCGGGGGCGGGTGCTAGGTGCGCGTGAGGGCGACGATGCGGGCGGCGAGGACGGCCGCGTTGCGCGCCCCGCCGATCGAGACGCAGGCGACCGGCACGCCGGGCGGCATCTGCACGATCGAGAGGAGCGCGTCGACCCCGGCGAGCGGGCTTTTCGCAGAGATCAGCGGGACGCCGATCACCGGGAGGTCGGTATGGGCTGCGACGACGCCCGGGAGCGCTGCCGCCATCCCTGCGCCCGCGATGATGACGAGGAGTCCCCGCTCGGCCGCCGAGCTGGTCCAGGCAGCGACCTCTTGGGGGTTGCGGTGCGCTGAGAGCACGACAAACTCGCTCGGGATTTCGCGCGCGTCGAGCTCCGCGACCGCCGCGGACATCGTCTCCCGGTCGGACTCCGAGCCGACGATGATGCCGACCTCGGGCGCGTCGGCCATGCTGCTACGCCGCCGTGTCGGGCGCTGTCAGGGCGAGGTCGCACCGGAACTGCACGCCGGGGAAGTCAATGCGATTCACAGCAGCGTACGCTACCTGCCGCGCGCGCGCGACGCTCGTTCCGACGCCCGTCACACCGAGCACGCGACCGCCCGCCGACACCAGCTGGCCTTCCCGAACCGCGGTGCCCGCGTGAAAGACGAGCGCTCCGTCTGCCTCAGCCTGCTCGACGCCCCCGATGGGGACGCTCGTCTCGGGCGTGTCAGGGTATCCGCGAGAGGCCAGGACGACGGTGAGGGCCGCCTTCCGCGGGTCGGCACCGAGCTCGATGCCCTGGATGTCCCCCGAGGCCGCCGCGGCAAGCGCCGTGAGGAGATCACCGTCGAGCCGCGGGACGAGCGCCTGTGTTTCCGGGTCGCCGAAGCGACAGTTGAACTCGAGCACGCGCACCCCTGTCTCCGTCACCATCAGGCCCGCGTAGAGCAGCCCGACGAACGGGCTGCCGCGGCTGGCCAGCTCGCGCAGCACCGGCTCGTGCACGGTCGCGATGATCTCTGGCACGAGCTCGGAGGGTACGACCGGCGTGGGCGAGAAGCTGCCCATGCCGCCGGTGTTCGGCCCCTCGTCCCCGCCGCGCAGGCGCTTGTAGTCCTGGACGGGCGCAAGCGGGAGCGCCTGCATGCCGTCGCAGATCGCAAACAGCGAGGCTTCCTGGCCAACGAGCAGCTCCTCGATGACGATGCCGTTGCCGAGGGCCTCGACGCGCGGAAGCGCCTCCTCGACGTCACGCGGCGTGGGACAGACGAAGACGCCCTTGCCGGCAGCGAGCCCATCGGCCTTGAGCACGCAGGGCGCCTCTGCGGTCTCGAGCGCCTCCGCCGTTGCGACGCCTGCAGCCTCCATCACGTCCTTGGCGTACACCTTCGAGCCCTCGATCTTCGCGGCGGCCGCGCTTGGTCCGAAGACGGCGATTCCTGCTGCCCGCAGCTGATCGCCGACACCGGCCACGAGCGGCGCTTCCGGGCCGATCACCACGAGGTCGACTGAGAGGTCGCGAGCGAGCGCTGTCAGCGCCTCCGGATCTGTCGCTGAGATCGGGTGGCATGTGCCGAGGCTCGCAATGCCTGGGTTTCCCGGCGCGGCGTGGAGCGTGGCAAGCGACGGCGACTGAGACACCGACCAAGCGAGCGCGTGCTCGCGGCCCCCTGAGCCGACGATCAGGACGTTCATGGGCGCGCCGAGTCTAGCGTGGCGAGGCTGTCAGGAAGCCAGCCGCTCACGGCCCGCGGCTCGTGAGCTGCACGAGACCATGGCTGGGTGTCGTGCCAGTGGCCGGCGGGCCTGGGGCGCTGCTGCCGGCCGCGCAAGACGAGCCGGTCCTGCCCGTCGAGCCGCCATCGAGTCGCCGCTAAGGGCAGCCCGCCCCCCACGCACCACCCGGGGGAGGGTAGCCGAGATATGCGCACGGATTGCGCACGATTCGTAACGAAAGTGTGACGAAAGCAAGGTCACACGCCGCGATATGTCGCCGCCGTGCCGAGCCACAACGCAGGCGCGGGGGGAAACCCGACAGGCGGCACCTGCCGCAGTGGGCTCGTACGGGCCACAACGCAGACGAGGGGCCAGCCCCGCGACACGCAACCTAGGCGCCCGGGCCGTAGAGGCCGAACTGCAGCAACCGCTCGCCCGGTATCCACGTGTCGTGCACGAACGCGCGGCCACCGATGTACCGGACGCGCTCAACGAGGTTCCGCCCGACCTCCAGCTGTCACGGCTCCCACCGCGACAAGGCCTCAGCGACGTCACCGCCCGCCGCCGTGAGCGCCTCGGCAAGCGCCCAGGCGTCCGAGGATGCCTTCGCTGTCCCCCGGCAGCCGCGTGAGGACGACCGACGAACGCCGCGTCCCCAACGCGGCACACGCGCCCGACGGCCATCCTCGGGACGGTCACGTCGACGATGGCCTGCAGGAACGGTTCGGGGATGCGCCTGATGACTGAGGCGATGCTCGGCGGCAGGATCTCCTCCGCATCTCGACGGAACGCCACGAGGTGCCGCTCGGCGAGCGCTCCTTGCGGCAGCGAGAAGTCGCGCTCGACACCGTCGCGGTCGACCAACAGGTCCCGCAGCCTCTCCTCGGAGGAGTTGCGGTACCACACGAAGTTGAAGAGGCGCTCGCCCGGGGCGATCGACCCGTCGAGCGACGGGATCGGGTAGATCAGGAACTGGCTGCGCGAGGGAATTGAAGTACGTGATGGTATCGCCAAGCCGCGCACGGGCCGCATCAGCAACGTCGCTCTCAGCGATCATCCCGTGCCACCCCACGTAGCCCGCATACTCGGGCCTGACCGCAGGCATGAGCAGCTGCCTCGTGGTGGAGGCGCTTCCGTCGGCGCAGACGAGCAGGTCGCATGCGGCCACGCGCCCGCTCTCGAGCTGTACCTCGACCCCGTCGTGCGTCTGCTCAATTGCGGCGAGCGCCTCGCCACGGTGGTATCGGGCCTCGCCGAACTGGCCGAGCAAGCCCCGATAGATCGTGCTCCACGAAGAATACCGCCAGCTGTTCGGCTCCTCGAAGACCGTGTCACCGTCGCGGTTGACGTACCTGAACCAGGGCACCTTCAGGGTGACATCATCGACCGCCACCTCCGTTCGCTCTCGGAAGTAGCGGACGGCCTCGTCGTGCGCGACGATGCCGCACCGTAGCCCTCGAGCGCCGATGACGAGCGCTCGTAGACGTCGACCTCACACCCCATGTCCCGCAGGACGAGCGCGGCCGTCAACCCGCCGACAGAGCCGCCGACGACCGCGACGCGGAACCCGCGGGCGGACTTCGTGACCGTTCCCGGCACAGGCGCCTGCTAGCCGCCTCTCTTGGAGATCAGGTCGATCTCGATCGTCGGGCCACCCATCATGATCCCGGTGGAACCGTCAGCTTGGGTGGACGGAATGATGCTGACCGCAGGCATGCGATCCGCCGAGGCGAAGATTCGCTCCCAGGCGCGGACGAAGCCTCGGTAGTCGCGGCGTAGGTCGATGAGGTACACCTTCGCCTCGACGATCTCATCGAGCGTCGGCCCGTTGGCGGTGAGCTGGTTGACCAGCAGGTCCATCGTGCCATCGGTCTGGAACTCGATGTCGTCGTAGTAGTGCGGCAGGCCGTCGGGCGCCCGCACCCAGTCGTGAACACCGAAGTCTGGAATCGGCATCTGGCCAGCCGTAAAGAGCCAGTCACCAGCGGTGATGCCCGGCGAGAAGTGGACATTGCGAACCTGCTCCGGATGCCAGGCAATCCCGGCCTGGGTCTCTTCCTTCTGGTGCTGCTCATCCGCGATGAGAATCAGCGTGTTCACCGCGAACAGCGCGCCCGGCACGAGCAGGGAGCGACATGCCATCGAGCTGCGCGTCGGCGGCAAGCCACGTACTTGATCCACACCTCGTCGCAGGTGTAGAAGTTCAAGAGATCGGTCTCATAGAACTGGCACTTGGCGATCTGGTCGATCTTCGGGCCCGCCTAAACACCGTGCGGCACATGCTCGGCATCCATCGGGTCGGGAACGCCGTCGGCGGTCACGACCTCGCGCGTCAGGGACGAGTCCCCCGCGAGCGCGACGGCATGGAGGTTCAGCCGACAGCCCGGAATGATGTGCTCGTCGCCGACGGCGATGGTCTTTCGAGCGGGCGGCGAGTCAGAGAAGAACTCCTTCCAGACGACCTTGAACTCGCAGAAGTCGCTTGGATCAGCGAGGTGGACCTCGACGCGCAGCGTCGAGTCGAGCGACGTACCAGCGCCGGCGAGCGCATCGGTCATCTGCTCGAGGCAGCTGCGGGTCTGGGCGCCCACCAGCGACTCGCCAACGTATGGACTGGGCGAATCTGAGGTGACGAGCGCGCCGTCCTCCTCGATCGGGAAGAAGGACGATGTGTGGATGAAGTCGCCGCTGCGCCGAGTAGCAGGCGCAGGCAGGACACCTGCTCGAACCGAATCCGCCATGGCCGCGGACCTCCCCTTCTGACGTCGTCGTATCTGCGATGACATTCTCGCTCCCCCGGAGCGCCTGCGTCACCCCCAACGGTCACTCAGGACGGTCAAAACCCTGGCAGGCGCCGCTCGCCGCCGCCGCCGTGCAGCGCCGAGCACCGAGGTTTGCCTAAGGTGGCAGCGTGATGTGGGAGCACAAGCTTGCCGACGCGCTGCTCGAGGCGGGCACCGACGCGGGCGCGTACGTGCCGGACGCACGGCTGCGCAAGGTCGTCTCTCGGCTGGCGGAGCAGCTCCCCCTGCGGTGCCTCACCCGCGAGGAGGAATGCGTCGCCTACGCGTGTGGCCATGCCGCGGCCGGCGGGCGACCGGTCGTGCTCATGCAGTGCTCGGGTCTCGGTAACGCGCTGAACGCGATCGGCTCTCTGCTCATCCCCTACCGGATCGGCGTGCCGCTCGTCATCTCGATGCGCGGGACGCTCGGGGAGGGGAACCCGTCGCAGGTTCCGATGGGGCGGGCAACGGTGCCGATCCTCAACGCGCTCGGCGTGCAGACGTTCTCGGTGCGCGATGCCGCAGCTGCCGAGGGCGTCGCCAAGGGCATCGCTCGGCTTGCCTACGATGCTCGCTCGCCCGCAGCCGCCATCCTCGAGCCCGAGCTTGGGTCGCAGCGGGATGCAGCATGAATAGCGTCGAGGCCACCGTCGCCGTTCTCGCGGCGGCCCCGGAAGCCCTCTACGTGGCATCGCTTGGAACTGCGACCTCGGCGTTGCGGGAGGCGTCGGACGACGGCCCGCACTTCTACTTCGGAGGCGCGATGGGGTGTGCGCTCGGCTGTGCGCTCGGAGTTGCCGAGCGCAGCCCTGAGCGCGACGTCATCTGCCTGCTTGGCGACGGTGAGCTTCTGATGAGCGCCGGCTCGCTCTGGTCGCTCGCTGGCCTCGCACCCCCGAACCTCCTTGCCATCGTTCTCGACAACAGCGCCTACGCCATCACCGGAGGCCAGCCCACCGTGACCGACGGGCGCTTCGCCAGAGCGGCGGCGGCGCTCGATTCGCTCGCAAGCGCGGAGGCCTCGACCCCGACCGACACCTCCGCCCGGGTAGCCGACACGCCCCGACCCGGACTCATCCAGGCGAATGTGACGCTGGACGGGCCGCTGGCCCCCGATCCGTTCGTCAACCCTGACTGGGTTCTCACACGCTTCGAGGCCGCCTGCGGCGTCCCAGCACGACCAGACTCGACCCCTCGCTCACCGTAGACCGTCGGCCGCGGCACGTGGGCGCGGAGCCTTGGCCAACCCGCATGCCCGGCCCGTCCACCGCGGTGCGGGAATGCGCTCGGTGCAGAAGCCGGCCAGGCAAGCCAGCCAGGATGCTGAGCCCGGGTGGTTCCGGCCACTGCCGCGGCGGCTAGCGGGCGGCGGGAATGGAGGTCGCTCGGCCAGGATGCTTCCGGCAGCGGCCGCTGCCGCAGAGGCGGCCGGCGACGGAGGCGCCGAGCCCGGGGGCTATAGGCATTAGTTGACAAGACCGGTAGGATCACGCGCGCGGCACGAGTCATGGTCGGAGCGTGTCATGAGCCTCGTTCGTTAAGGCCCCCGGACGGGGCTCGCAGCAGCAGGTCGCACTGACTGGTAAAGTCCCCGCCCCGTGTGGATCGCTGACCGGTACAGGGAATGGAGGTTCGACCGGCTGATCAGGAAGGTGGAGGCGGCCCTTGAGCGCAATGCCGACCTGCACGACCGGTTCGCCGACCTCCTTGAGGAACGGGAGAGGACCGAGGAGCTGCTCAGCCGATCCCGAAGACTGACCGGCAGAGAAGGCCGGGAGTAACAGAGAGGGGGCGCCGCCCGGCGCCCCCTCTGATAGCCGAATCCGGCGAAGGTTACGCAGGCTGCAATTGGTCGACGCGGTGTCTGAACACAGGCGCGTCAGCGGCTACCGAGCGAAGCTCGGCGATCCGGTCGAGCGCAGCCTGCTCGTTCTTGAACTCGCCGTTGTCCTCAGAGGTCTCGCCTGTGACCGTATTGCGGATGTGAAGAGCGTACTTACCGTTCTGCTTCTGGATGATGTGAAACTCCATGCTCTCTCACTCCTCTCGTCAACAGGCTGCGCATCCGTGAGAGCTCCAGCCGAGCATCGCCGCCGTAATCCCGAGTCCGAGGACCGCTATCAAGAAGCCAACCGTCCAGCGGCGCTCCTCGATGCGATCCCGAAGCTGACGCTCGAATCGGTCGCGTCTTGCTTCGTGTGCTCGGCGTCTTCCTTGTTGGGTGACAGCTTCGGCGACGGCTTAAAGCCCGTGGTCTCGGCTTGTGTCGTCCTCCACCCCCAGCCTAGAACAGGTGGAGGGTAGGCCGGATTCGGCCACGGGCTAACGGTGGTGAAACGGTTTTTCGCACGCTGCTACTCCTCAGTTGGCGTCTCTGTGAGCCATACGCTATAGAAGCGTGGCCCCGGACTTCAGCGACGGAACCACGTCTCCTGCAACAAGTTGTCTGTACGTTAGTCGCTTCCCCGCGAGCGCGCTGGCGCGCCGTCCCATCTGGTCGGCGGTGTCAAGTGACCGCACGTTGTGGCGGCCCGCGAACGCGTCCACGTACGACTGCAAGTGCTTCCGACTGACCTGGTGGTACGTGCCGACGATCCCGCGCTTCAGAAGATTCCAGAAGGTCTCGACGCCGTTCGTGGTCGCTCCCTCGGGGGGTGACGTACTCGCCGGTCTCGTGGTTCACGACCAGGTGCTCTACACCAGGGATGCCCTAGTAGCCGGCGCGCGCGTCGGTGCAGATCATCGTACCTGCGGTGGTGTGCTCACGGACGAACCAGTGCAATGTCGTCCGGTCAGTATTGCGGAGAACGCGGGCGCTCACTCGTCCGGTGTTGCGTTCGCGGGCGGCCGCGACAACCGTCTTCGCGGTCATCGCGGCGTTCCCGAGGCGGTCCCTGCGTGCTTGTTCTTCTCGCGTCCGCCTACGTAGGTCTCGTCGAACTCCACGACTGGGCCGGCGAACGGCGGGTCGTCGTCGGAGCGGAACGCGGCCCGGATGCGGTGGAGCATGAACCAGGCGGACGGCTGGGACACCTTGATGTCCCGCGCGAGCTTCAGGGACGAGACGCCCTTCAGCGAGGTCAGCTCCAGGTAGATCGCGTACGCCCATTTGCGGAGCGGTAGCTTCGAAGACTCCATGAGCGTCCCCGTCTTCACGCTGAAGTAGCTGCGGCACTCGGAGCACCAGTAAGGCATCGTCTTGTGGGTTGTCCCTGATGTGCGCTCGGAGTTGCACCGTGGGCACTTGCGGCCGTCTGGCCATATCCGGGCTTCGAACCATCGGCGGGCGGATCGCTCATCCGGGAACATCTCGGCCAGCTCTAGGAGGCTGATCCCTTCTCTGTCTGTCCTGCCCGCCATCGGTGTCTCTTCGTCTTGGTGTGACACCGATTTTATCTTATTTCAAGCCGTTTGTCAACTTATTTTGATAGTCTCCCCGAGCCCCGTCCCGGCGGGCCGCGGCCGTCTGGTGATCGCGGATCGTGGGGCCGGGCCAGCCCGCGGGCAGCGAGCATCGCTGCCGCGCCTTGGGGCTGGCTGGGTAGGCCGATCCGCCATGCGGGACGAGCCACAGCCAGCAGCCCTAAGGGCAGCCCACCTCCCATCCACCACCGGGGAAGGGTAGCCCAGAAAAGGGCACGGCTCTCGCACGAGCTGTCACAGAAGCGTTATGAAACTGCGTCGATTCTGCATCGCCGTGCCAACCGTTCAGGCCACGCCGACTTCTTCACGGCTAAGCCGACTCTGCGCGGCCGTGCCGCCTGCGCCGTTCGCCGCCGGCGGGCTGGCCTTCTCGCCCGATGAAGTGCCCCTACTCTTTCCCCATGAAGTGCCCCTACTCTGAGCGGCTGTGCTCGAACGTTTGGCTACCTCGATGGTGTCATGGCTCATAGGAGAGAGGGGGTTGGGCAGCACAGCGGAAAAACCCTCTCGCATGGCCGTATGCGCCGGTCTCGGCTCTCCGGGTGGCCGACGTGATCCTCTGGGCTAGGCGCCAACTCCATGTCATGATCACGAACATGGATCCGAACAAGCTGGCTTACATCCGTCACGGCTAAACACCGGCCGTTTACGACGCCCCGATCTTCTCTGACAGGGTGGAGGCGTGGCAATACGTGCCTGTGATCAGGTCGATCTACCAGACTTGCAGGTCATTCCGTGGTGAAGACATCACCGCAGTCACTCTGCAGCCCGATGACCCCCCGGGCTTTTCGCCATGTAAATGGCGCACGTTGCTGATGCATACAAGGATTATGGGACGATGGAGTTGCCGGCCCCCACCTTGCGTCAGGTCGGCTCCCCTTGGAATACTGTGGTACGCTGGTTCGGAGTCGGGGCAACCATCCCCAACGAAGTGATCAAGCGGTATTTGATCAAGCGGTATTATAAAGGCTGATATCCAGCCGCTTTCCGAGCGGATGGATACCCGACCGACTGGCGACGGGGAAGACCTCCCGAGGGAGGAGATTGTAAGGTGTCTCCACACGAGCCAAGCCCGGCTCAAGCAGGAAGAGGAAATCGAAAAGGCTAGAAGGGAAGCTCGGAACTTCGTCGACAGGATCGGGGGCCTGGAAGCTCGGGGACCTTAGAGAGAGACAAGACTGGACCAGCGCGTCGCAGAGGTCGAGGCTGAAGTGAGAAGCATTCTCAGAGGGATGGATCTTAGGAAGTCTCTCCGAGACTACCGGCGGGACCTAGGCAGACTTGCCTTGATCGGTCTTTTCGCGATACTCGCGATCGTCCTCAATGTTCTATTCTGGCTTCAGGAACTGTTACAAACATCACCCACCTCTATGGTCAGCAAAGGCGGATGAAGTGTCCTCAAGAGTTGTGCTGAAACAGGCTGCCGCCTGGTATATGCTCGTCCTCGCCGCCGCCGTGGCAGGGAACTTCGTGGCGAACCAGCTGTACGACCCCGCCGGGGAGGGAACGTCAGCAGCCGCGTGGCGTGTCCTCGACCCGATGATGGTAGCCGGGACGCTGCTCGCGCTCGTGTTCGCGTTCGCGAGGAAACGCCGCCAGGACGGGCGGGCCAGGGTTGTTGACCGGGAGTACCTGGAAGCGAACGTCAGCTTCTACGTCTCGGCGGCGCTTCTGCTTGTGCTGCTCTGGAACTGGATCGGCACCGAGTGGGTCGACCCGCCGAACGCGATCGGGCTGCTGTGGGTCATGATTGACACAACGCTGCCGCTGCTTCTGGCCTCGACCGCACTGAGGCTGTTGCGAAGCCGAGACGTTGGAGGGTAGCCGGAATAGACGTTCGAAGCTGACCAACCATCAGTAAGAGAGGGGCCGGGAAACCGGCCGCTCGTCCATGGCAGCGGCTTCTGTTCCGCCGTCATGGCTGAGCGGGCAGGCAAACGCGGATCTCGCCGAGAAGGTCGACCACCTGCTCCAGACGCCGCTCCACGCGCTGCTCGTGGGTCATCGACTCCCGCATCTCGCGCTCCGCTCTCTCCTGGGGATCCTCGACGAGGGCGAGGTAGCTAAGTCTGGTCTCACGCGTCTTCCTAGCAAGCCAGCAAAGACAGTGTCCTCAGCATGAGAGCCTCCGGCGCTTCGATGTCGTCTCCTGCTCCCAGGACTCTCGGGAGGCGCTGGCGGCACAGCAAAAGGAGGGGCCGCCAGGCGGCGGCCCTTGAACATCGGCCCTGGAGGGCCTTCAGCTCGCTGATCACCCCAGCCCACAGCGAGCCGGGCGAGAGGCCCAGCCCTCCGTTGGGAGTGGATCAGATCCCATTTCGCCAAAGGCTTCCTGGGCGGCCGGAGTCCAGCCGCACCTGATCGCCGCCACGAGGGCCTCCGGCTCGGCCGGATAGCGGTCGAGCGTGACGCCGAAGGGCGCGAGAGCGCTCTCGATTGCCGTGGCGATCGCTGGCGTTGCCGGGATCGTGCCGCCCTCGCCCGCACCCCTGACGCCGATCGGGTTGAGCGGTGACGGGCTCTCCTGGTGGACGATCTCCACCGCCGGTGACTCCGCCGCCGTCGGGAGCAGGTAGTCGGCGTAGCTCGTCGTAACGGGCTGCCCGTCGTTGCTGAAGATGACGTGCTCGTAGAGCGTGTTGCTGACCCCGTGGATGACGCCGCCCACGATCTGGCCGTCGACGAGGCTGGGGTTGATCATCACGCCGCAGTCGTGAGCAACCGAGTAGCGAAGGATCGTCACCGCGCCGGTCTCGAGGTCGACCTCCACCTCCGCGACGTTCGTGCCGTTCGCGATCGGCGTGGCGTCGGACCCTCGGTACGACGTCGCCCCCAAGGCCCGGCGCGAAGCCCTCGGGCACCTGGCCGGCCGCCATCGGCGAGAGCATGACCGCGACCTCGCCGAGCGAGACGCGGCTCTCGGGTGAGCCTGCGACGGTGACGACCCCAGCTTCGAGCTCGAGGTCGTCCTCGTCAGCCTCCAGCGCTCGGGCGGCGGGGCGAGCGCCTTCTCGCGCACTGCTCGTGCGGCGACGAACGAGGCCGGCCCGACGTTTGCGGCGACGCGGCTGCCGATCGAGCCGACACCGTGCGGGAACTTGCCCGTATCGGCCGACTCGACCGTGACCTGCTCTGGGAGAACGCCGAGCTCGTCGGCGACGATCTGGGCAACGATCGTGTGAGGGCCCTGCCCCTGGCTCGGTGCGCTCGTTCGGACGGCGATGCTACCTGAGCCCGTCACCCGAACGGTTGCGCCCTCGTACGGCCCGACGCCCGTGTCCTCGGTGCAGGTGGAGACGCCGATGCCCAGGTAACGGCCCTGCTCGCGTCCCGCGTCCCGACGCTCCGGGAAGGTGTCGTAGTCGGCCAGCGCGATCGCCTTCTCCAAACAGGCCGGGAAGTCGCCGCTGTCATAGCGGATCGCGCTGCCATCGCGGTACTTCGCGGCGGTCTCGTACGGCATCGCCTCAGGGGGAACGAGGTTCCGGCGGCGCACGTCTGCCGCGTCGAGGCCGAGCTCGCGCGTGATCAGCTGGACCATGCGCTCGATCACGAAGATCGCGTAGGGGCGGCCCGCACCGCGAACCGGCGATGTCGGCGTCGTGTTCGTGTAGGCGGCGTCCATCGTGATCTCGATGGCCGGGATCGCATACGCGCCCGGCGGCGGGGCGAGGGTCGTCAGCGGCAGGATGACGCCGTAGTGCGCGAACGCTCCGCAGTCGACGACCGGGTGCCCGCGGAGGCCGAGGATGCGGCCTGTGCTGTCGCAGGCCACCTCGGTCTCCCAGTGCTGGTCGCGCATCGCGTTCGTCGCGACGAAGTGCTCGCGGCGATCCTCGATCCACTTGACGGGCACGCCAAGCTGGCGGGCCGCGAGCGGGACGGCGACGTCCTCGGGGCAGAACCCGGCCTTCGGCCCGAAACCGCCGCCCGCGTCCGGCGCGATCACGCGGACGCGTTCCTCGTCCTCGTCCAGGTGCCTCGCGAGAGCGCGGCGCACGAGGTAGGGCGCCTGCGTCGAGCACCAGAGCGTCAGCCCGTCACCGTCGGGGTCGTGGTGGACAACGGCTCCGCGCGTCTCCATCGAGTGACAGCTGCCCCGGTGCTGGAGGAACGCCTCGCCGAGCACGTGCTCTGCGGACGCCGAACGCTTGCTCGACGTCGCCGAAGCTCATGCCGACCCGTGCGAGCCGGTTCCCGGGCGCACCGTCATGAGCGAGCGGGGCGTCGGCTGGGAGAGCGCGTTGGCACTCGACGACCGCGGGCAGCTCCTCGTAGTCGACGTCAACGGCCTCGGCTCCGTCCTCAGCCGCGTACCGGCTGTCGGCCAGGACGATGGCCACGGTCTGACCCACGAAGTTGACTTCGTCGTCGGCGAGCGGATACTCGGTGATGCTCAGCTCGAGCATCGGAGCCAGGTAGAGCTGTGCCAGGCGCTTGTGCCGGTACGGAGCCTCGAGGTCGGCGAGCGCGAGGACGGCGCGCACGCCTGGCAGGTCTCTGGCTGCGGCGGTCTCGATGCTGCGGATGCGGGCGTGCGCGTAGGAGCTTCGCACGAACGCCGCGTGGAGCATGCCGGGTAGCTCGATGTCGTCGACGAACCGCGCATGGCCGGTGAGCAGGCGCATGTCTTTGAGACGAGCGACCGGCGCGCCGAAAGGAGCGCTCGCGTGCCGGCTGTCTAGACGGCATCGGGGCCTCCTGCGAAGGGAATGATGTCCCGCTGGTCGAGCACGAGGTGCAAGAGCGACGGCCCGGGCTCGTCGAGGGCCTGCCCGAGCGCTGGAGCGAACTCCTGCGTGCGCAGCACGCGCCGCCCTCGAATCCCGTGGGCCTCGGCCAGATCGGCGAAGTCAGGGCTCGGGAGCCTCGTCGCGAAGTCGGCGCCAGCGCCGAAGCGCTCGGTCTGGGAGTTGAGAATCGAGCCCTGCGCCTCGTTGTCGCACACGACGATCACGCAGTCGATCTGCTCGTGTGCTGCCGTCGCGAGCTCGAGCCCGGTCATCATGAAGCCCCCGTCGCCGACGAACGCGATGACGGGCGCATCCGGCCGAGCGAGCCGGGCGCCGATCGCACCTGGCACGCCGTAGCCCATGGCGCCTGAGACGGGTCCCGCGTAGCTGCGCGGGTACGGGAATCGCAGGAACCGGTGGACCCACCGCGCGAAGCTGCCGCCGTCGGTCAGCACGATCGCACCCGCCTTGACGAGGGCGTTCAGCGAGTGGGCGACCTGCGCAAGGTCGATGTCCCCGTGCGCCTCGTCCCCGACCGGCGCAGACAGGGCGAGGTACGAGCTTCGCAGCGTGCTGCACCATGCGAAGCGCTCTGGGCTTCCCGGCTCGACGGCTGCGGCGAGAGCCGCGAGCGTCTCTCTGACCGGGCCTGCCAGCGCGAGGTCGGCCTCGCTGCGATCGAGCACGGAGCTCTCCGGGTAGATGTGCACAAGCGGGAGGTCTTCGCGCAGCAGCGTGTAGTCCTCGGTCGTGATGCCGTCGAGCCGGCTTCCGGCTGCGATCAGCAGATCGGCTGCGTCGAAGGCCTCGCGCTGGTACCTCGCCCGGTTGATCTCGAGGTGCCCCGCGTAGGCTGGATGGACGTTGGGAAAGACGTCGGGCTGCCGATAGGCCGCGAGTACCGGCGCCCCCGCCCGCTCCGCGAGCGAGACGAGCGCCGCGGTGGCCTGCTCGTAGCCGACCATCTCGCCCGCGACGATCAGCGGGCGCTGCACGCCGGAGATCGCCCGCGCGACGCCGTCGATCGACTCGGCTTGGTGGCTGCCGCTCCGAGGCTCGGGCGCCGGCCGGTCGGCAGAACCAGCGGGTGAGCCGTTGAGCGGATGCTCGGTGACGTCTCGGGGCAGCACGAGCACGACCGGTCCCGGCCGCCTGCTCACCGCGATCTCGACCGCCTCGTGAACGACGCGGGGAATGTCGCTGATCTCGGCGGGCTCGAGCACTGCCTTGGCGATGGCGCTGAACAACTGGTGCTGATCGATCTCCTGGAACGACTCGCGCCCGCGCGAGCGCCGACGGACGTCGCCAACGAGCAGAAGGAGTGGGATCGACGCCTGCTTGGCGTCGTGCACGCCGATCGCGGCGTTCGCCGCGCCCGGCCCTCGGCTGACGAAGACGGCCGCCGGCCGGCCGGCGAGGCGCGCGAACGCATCGGCCGCGAACGCCGCCCCGCCCTCGTGGCGCGCGCTCACCATGCGGAAGCGGTCCTGGCGCCGTCGGAACGCGTCGAGCACTGCGAGGAAGCTCTCGCCGGGCACCGTGAAGCCCGTGTCGATGCCGGCCGCCAGCAACGCCTCAGCGACCGCATCGCCGGCCAGCAGCATCTGGGTGGGACCGGGGGCCCCCGCGTGTTCGCCTGAGGTCATGCTGAGGTGCCGACCATATCCGAGCGCAGCTCGAGCGCTCTGCGCTGAGGTACGGGCGCCCTGCACCCGCGCGCTCGGGCTTGACTTCGCTGCCCGTCCGACGCATGCTGAGCGCCTCGCCCGCCGTGTGTGGGCGTTTCGCGACCATGAACTACCGCGACCTGCAGCGACTCGACGGACGCGTGGCCCTCGTCACGGGCGCCGGCGCCGGCATCGGCGAGGCGACGGCGTGCGCGCTCGCGGAGCTCGGGGCCCATGTTGTCGTGACCGACATCGACGCCGAGTCGGCCGAGCGGGTGGCGGCGCGGCTGGCCTCCGCCGAGGCGCACCTGCTCGATGTCGCCGACGAGCAGCGGGTGGCCGAGGTCGTGCAGTCGGTTGCCGACGGCCACGGGCGCATCGACATCCTCGTGAACAACGTCGGCATGGCGGCGCGCGCGCCGTCGGTCGAGCTGGAGACCGAGCGGTGGCAGCAGGTGATGGACGTGGGGCCCGCCGGGAGCTTCCGCTGCGCCCGCGAGGTCGGCCGGCACATGCTGGCCGCCAAGCAGGGGTCGGTTGTCAACGTCGCGTCGATCATGGGTCTCGTCGGCGGTGTCCACTACCCGAACCTCGCCTACCACGCTGCGAAGGGCGCGATCGTCAACTTCACGCGGGGGCTTGCCTGCGAGTGGGCTCCCAGCGGCGTTCGGGTGAACGCGGTGGCCCCAACCTGGGCCCGCACGAGGCTGACCGAGGCTCTGCTGGCCGATGAGGACATGGCCAAGCACCTGCTGGACGACACCCCGCTCGGGCGGTTCGTGGAGCCCGAGGAGGTGGCGGCCGGCATCCTGTTCCTGGCCGGCGATGCGGCGTCGATGATCACGGGCCACATCCTGCCGATCGACGGCGGGTGGCTCGCCCGGTAGCGTCGCGGGCACGCCGAAACCGGGCTCGAGGGTACCCCGTGGACGCGGGCGCATCGCGCCGTGGGCGAGCCTCGCGGCCACGTACTCCCGATGGCGGGGCGTGTCGCCGGGCTGCCCCGGTCGTGCGCCCCAGCCTCGCATGCGGCCAGCGGTCGGGTGCCTGCCGAAACGAGTCTCTTGGGTGCAGATAGGCCCGGATCGCGTCGTCCTCTTCGACGGTCACAAGCCCTCGGTGGTCCACTGGCCGAAAACATAACCCGTGTCGCGCGCAAGCCCAAACCAGCCGCGCTCTCCGTCTCGCCCACGCATTCGGCTACGACGGTCAGCCGATGTTCCTGCGCCAGCGCTCAGTGTGCGGCGCCAGTCCTGCGTCGAGCAGCGTCTGGCCCATCTCCAGTGCCTAGTTACACGAGCACAGTTGTCTAGTCATCGTCGAAAGCAAGGAGCCCGGTGGTCAGCAAGTAGCCGCTGAGCGCGGCGGCGCGGCTGATCTCCATGCCGCCGTCGGTTCTTGACTGGAACGCCCTGGCCCTGCCCGCCAAGCCGTGCCGTACCCAGAACCCGCCCGTTCAAGTCGGCCTCGGCGACGTCGGCCTGCCCGTCAGGCTGTGCCCCGGTGTCGGGACCGTCTTCCTGGTCGCGGCCCTGCCGGCCTGCGCAACACAGCAGCCGTCACCGCAGCTTCGGCCCCATAACTGCGCTGCCAGAGCAGGACGCGGCTTCTTCTCCCCAAGCAGCCGTGGTGGATGATCTCTAGGCAGGTTTGGCAAGACGTCTGTGCGGCTTGGCGAGACGGCTTGCGGAGACCAGCGTCCTGCTCATACCCGAGGGCTGCGTCGTTCAGCCCCGGGATGGAAGCGGTGGATGCTGCACGGGCTCCGTCCGGCCCTCCTCCTTGGTTCCCTGGTCAGCATGGTGCATCCCTGCGAAACGGAGGCTTCCTGGAGCACAAGGAAGATTCGCTAGCTCCTGCCAGGTGAGACCGCGACCAGATCCGTTTCCAGGCCGGCGCGTGCCCTCTCGGAGGGGCATTTTCGACTCTCAACCGCCCTCCTGCATGCCGACGCGTGGTCAGAACGAAGCCATGGCCCAGTTCGCCATGCCCCGGATCGCCGGAGTGCTCGTACAATCGCACGTTCGGTGAGGGGCGTATGAACATCCGGACGCACGCTGAGCTAGCGGCCTTTATCTGGGGCATCTGCAACCTCCTGCGTGGCCCCTGCAAGCGCAACGAGTACCGCAAGGTCATCCTCCCGCTCACCGTGCTCCGGCGCTTCGACTGCCTGCTCGCGCCCACCAAGCGCGCCGTCCTCCAGACACGCGAAACCAAGGGCCACCAGGAGCTGAGGGTGCTCCATGCCCTGCTTCTCCAAGCCTCAGAACGACCCTTCTACAACACTTCCAAACTGATCTTCGAGCGGCTCTTGGACGACCCCAACCAGCTCGCCCAGAACCTCGGCGCCTACCATCAATGGTTTCTCGCCCAACGTGCGCGAGATCATCGAGCGCTTCGCTTTCGACGTGCAGATCGCATGCATGAACGAGAAGAATTTGCTGTTCCAGGTCGTGCAGAAGTTCGCCGGCGTCGACCTCTCGCCCGAGCGCGTCGACAACGTGCAGATGGGCTACGTCTTCGAGGAGCTGATCCGCATCGGCGCCGAGCAGGCCAACGAGGACGCCGGGGAGCATTTCACGCCGCGCGAGGTGATCCGCTTGATGGTCGGCCTGCTGCTCTCGCCCGAGCCCGACCTGGGCAAAGCGCACGTCGTGAAGACCATCTACGACCCGGCCTGCGGCACGGGCGGCATGCTCTCGGTCGCCGAGGACTACCTGCGGGAGCACAACGGCGCGGCGAACTCGATCCTCTACGGGCAGGACTGGAACGACGAGGCCCGGGCGGTCTGCAAATCCGACATCCTGATCAAGGGCGAGAAGGCCGAGCGCATCATTCTCGGAGACACGTTCACGAAGGACTGGTACGCACGCCGCTCTGACGGCCGCAAGTGGACCCTCGACGACATGCTGGCCAATCCGCCGTTCGGCGTGGAGCGGAAGCAGCAGGAGCACGCCATCAAGCAGGAGCGCGCCACGTTGGGCCATGATGGGCGCTTCGGTGCGGGACTGCCGCGCATCGACGACGGCTCGCCCCTGTTCACCGGCGACGCCGGCAGCAGCGAGAGCGAGATCCCCCGCTGAATCATCGAGAGCGACTGGCTGGACGCGATCGTGGCGCTGCCTGACCAGCTCTTCTACAACACCGGCATCTCCACCTACGTCTGGGTGCTCAGCAACCGCAGGGAGCCGCGGCGGCAGGGAAAGGCGCAGCTGATCGACGAGCGCCGGTTCTTCGTGAAGATGCGCAAGAGCCTCGGCAACAAGCGCAACGAGCTGTCGCAGGAGCAGATTGACGACCTGACGCGCATCCACGGTAACTGTCACGGACGGCGAGACGCGCAACCTTACGGACGAAGGCCCCGTCACGCACGAGCCGCGCACACGGCCGCGCGTGGTGAGCAAGCTGTTCGCCAACGAGGCGTTCGACTACCGAAAGGTGACCGTGGAGCGGCCGCTGCGTCTCAACTTCGCCGCCACCCCGGAACCCATCTCGCGACTCGAGGACGAGAAGGCCTTCCCGATGGCCTGCCCCTTGGTGTGTGCGGGGGTTTGTGTTGGTGGTGTGGTGTGGGTGTTGTTTGGCGTTGCC
>JAPOVR010000118.1 GCA_026708005.1 Actinomycetes bacterium | reverse complement strand
GGTACGCTCTCGCCAAGACCCTGCCCGCGGCCGGAGTTTCGCAGTTCTCCCCTAGGAGGGACCGGCGAAACTCGCAAGGTGACTTCCGGGCGGAGTTTAGGGCGGGGTTTAGGGTCCCGCGGTCATCATAAAACTGCCCCCGCGACGTGAGGGTCCGGGGGCGCGGCCGAAGGAGGGGTGTCTCCGATGGCAAGCAAACAAACTACCGCTAATGGCCCGCGTAGGGTCTACGCTCGACTCGCCGGGGGTCGGGTCGCTTATCCGGGAGCTTGAAGGGTTGCAGTGGACGGGGAGCCGGGGTACGGGACCCGGGCGTTGCTCGGTGTATGCGTGGTCCGGTTCATCTATGGGCTGACTTCGTGGGTTGCGGCCGTCCGGCTTGTCGGCGAGCACGCCGGGCTGCAGGCGATCCTCGGCGCTGTCCCGAGCGCGGACGCTGTCTGGCGGTTCACGAGGAAACTCCGTCACCGCCTCGGGATCATCGAGCAGGCAGCCACGGTGGCGCTCGCCTCGCTTGCCGAACGTCTGCCCGGCCTCGGCGCTGTGGTGGCGATCGATTCGACCGACCTGCCCGCGCTCGCGATCGGGCAACGCTACAAGTACCGGGGCGGCCCCGAGCGGGAGGCTTTCTCAGATCCCGACGCGAGCTGGGGCACCGCTCGGCGGCGTCCACCCGGCGGGGCGGCGGCTTCTACGGGTACAAGCTCCACATGGCCGCCTGCGCGGCAACGGACTTGCCGTTGGCGTGGACGGTCGAAACCACGAGGGTCGCTGACATGCGGAAGGCCGCCGACGCCATCGACCGGCTCCCCGCCGGCCCGACATCACGGTGATGGACGCCGGCTACGCGTTCCCGGCCGTCGCCGGGGAATGCCTGTCCCGCGGCGTCCGACCGGTGATAGCACCCAAGAAAAGCAAGGGCCAGCTACCCCACCGCGACAAGCCACTATACCGGCAACGCGCTGCCGTCGAGCGCGAATTCGGCCGACTCAAGCACGTATACGGGCTCGCCACCCTCAAAGCCAGGGGCCTCGACCAGGTCAGAGTCCACGCCGGCCTATGCATCCTCACCTGGCTCGCCTTGGCAACCGTGTAGCATCCCGGCCGTGACTGGAGACGAGTGCCACAACGAGATCGCCCGGATGGTCAAAGAACGCAACGAATCCCGGGGCGCTGGCCTGCGTCCAGAACAAGCTAGACCGGCACAAACACGGGCTCGCCGAAGCGGTCGCCGTCATCAAGAGGAAACAACCAGCGGCGTCGTGTTCCCAAGCGGCGAGCTGCCCCAGGTAAGGGAACGACTCAAGGACATGCCGACCGTCGACGAACTAGTCGACCTCGCCGGCCGGCGCGACCAGCTCGAAAACCGGAACGCCGAGCTCGATACCCGGCTCGACAAAGTTTCCTAGACCCGGCACAGCCCGCCTCGGCTGCGGTCTAACCTAGCCCGCCGTCGTACTCCGGCATCTGCTCCAGTCGATCCCGCGGTTCGCTAGCGGCTTGCCGCTGCCCTCTTAGATCCTCGCTGAGGCGATCAAGCCTTTGGACGATCGCGACCAGCGCCATCGCCGTGACCTCGTCGTAGCCGCCGTTGCCGTGTCTCCGGCATTCTCGAGCATGCCTCCAAGTACTCCGACTGATACGGCGGCTGGGCCATAGCCTCACTCTCGCTTCTGGTCGCTCATCTTGTCTCCTGCCGCGCCTTAGATGCGTAGGTCGATCTCGATGTCCCTTCCACGGCGGCGCAGCTCTGGCGTCACACCGAGACGACAGCCCAGCTCGCCGGATATCACCTCTTCAGCAGCCCGAGCTGCCGCCTGCTCTTCCGTCTCCCCAGGCCGAAGCTTGACCTCCACCGGCTTATCTGCCAAGAAATCCCGGCGCTAACGCCTCGACAACGAACGCATCGCTGCTCCTTTCCGGCCTTCCGGCGGCCGCTCGTTGAGACCCAATCGCAGCAAGACCCCTGCCGGAAACAAGGGGCCCGCGCTACTCAACGAACCGCGCTACAAGGCCGCGGGAAAGGACGTCGCGCGTGACGCGGCAGGGAGGATAGCAGCCGGGTAGGTTTTCCCGGCCCGGCTGCCCATACACAGGCCAGGCAAGGCCGGCGGGTAGCCCCATACCCGCCGGCCCCTTTTTCTGTTCCGGCAGTGACACGGGCGCCGCGGCCGCCTGGGTGCAGCGGGGCGCCCGTTGTCAACGACCCTCGCGGACCGACCATGAACCGCAAGGAGCCAGGATCCTACAGCACAAGGGGCACAGCTTGACTCACTGGCGGGGGCTGTGAGATCGTGCGTGGTGTCAGTGATCGCCTGGGACTACGTGACTGTCCCGGGCGCGGCACGCCGAACCGGCGGCCCGCTTTCTATGCCTCCTTCGGGGAGCCGCGAAGGCGATCGCTGACACGAAGCCGGACCGCCAACCGAAGGAGGCCCCTGCCATGGAACAACAGAAGCAGCAACACAACCCCGACCGGTCAGCCCGACCGCCGCCGCCGTCGGCGGCACCACCCGGGGGATCCTCCTCTACGTCTGCAAAGCCGCCGGCGGCCTCGCCCTCATCATCGGCGCCATCCTCACCATCGTCCGCGGCATCGAAGTCACAACCGCCCGCGGCGGCGCCGACAAAGCCCTCGCCCTCTACGAACTCACAGCCGCCCCGCTCGCCGCGATCCTCGGCACCCTGCTCCTCCTCCTCGCCCAGCACGTCAGCCGCCTCAAACAAAGCTGGACAGTTTCGCCGGTCCCTCCTGGGCGAGGCTAGCCCCCACCTGGACAGCGGAACCCGCGACTCCTCCGACACCTCCTTCAGAGTGTGGGCATGCGTACGCGGGTGGGATGCCTGAGCGCTGAGCCGCTGCGTCGCAGCCGTCAGGGCTGGACAAGCTCAGACCGCCAGCCCGAGCTCCAACTGCGCGTGAACCGAACGCGGTCGTGCATGCGGTTCTCTCCGCTCTCCCAGAACTCGACCTGTGTCGGATCGAGCCGGTAGCCGCCCCAGTACGGTGGCAGGGGAACGTCGTCCCGGCCCGCGAAGCGCTGCTCGACCCCGCAGAAACGCTCGGCGAGCGCCTCCCGCGTCGCGACCGGCTCGCTCTGCCGCGACGACCACGCAGCGAGACGATGCCCGCGGGGCCGTTTCGCGAAGTAGCAGGCAGACTCCTCGCGCGACACGCGGGTCACCGGACCCGAGGCGCGCACTTGGCGTCCGAGCTGCGGCCAGGAGAACGCGGCAGCGCCGCGAGGGTTGTCGGCAAGCTCGCGTCCCTTCTGACTCGCGTAGTCGCTGAAGAAGACAAGCCCGCGCTCGTCAAGGCCCCGTAGCAGCACAAACCGCAGCGATGGCTCGCCCGCGGCCGTCGCTGTAGCAAGCGCCATCGAGTACGCCTCAACCGCCCCCACCTCCTCGCCGGCGGCCTCAATCCACGCGGCCAGGCGCTCGAGCGGCTCTGGAAGCGAGCCCGGGACGGCTCGCACTAGCGCCGCCGTGAGCGCAGGACCTTGGCAAAGTCAGGCGCGGCGACGTTTCGACCGGTCACCAGCGGCACGAGCCGTCCTGAGGGAGCCTCGACCTTGCCGGCGAGCGCGGCGGCGACCGCGGCTGCACCGGCGCCTTCAACGATGAGACCGTGGTGCGTCGCGAGGAAGCGCATCCCCGCCTCGAGCTCTCTCTCCGACACCGTCACGACGCTCTCGACGTAGCGCTGGACGAGGTCGAACGTCACCGCACCGGGCTCGATGTTGCCGGCCAGGCTGTCGGCAAGCGTCTCGCCGACCTTGATCTTGGTGATCCTGCCCGCCGCCAGCGCCCGCACCATCGCGTCGGAGGCCTCGACGTTCACCCCGATGACCCGGGTGCCCGGTCGCTGGGTCGCCCAGAGCGCGACGCCGGCCGCGAGACCGCCTCCGCCCATCGGGCTCACAACCGTGAGCGCACCTTCGAGACGCTTGAGCAACTCGACTGCGAGCGTGCCCGCGCCCGCGATGACCAGCCGGTCGTTGTAGGGGGAGATGTAGCGGCCGTTCTTCGACGCGAGCCTGATCGCACGACGCTCTGCCGCATCGAAGCTCTTGCCATACTCGATGACGTCGACGTCGTAGTGCTCCAGGGGAAGCCGCTTGGCAGGAGACGCCGACTGGGGCAAGACGACGGTCCCCTCCAGCTCAAGGACAGCAGCGGCGTGCGCAATCGCGAGCGCGTGGTTGCCGGCGGAGGCTGTCACGATCCGCGTGCCCGATGCGAGCGGCATCAGCGCCGTCAGCGCGCCTCTCACCTTGAACGAGCCGGTCGGCTGGAGCGTCTCGATCGCCAGCACCGCGCCTTCTCCAAGCCCCTGCGACTCGACGATCGTGACCGGGCGGACGAGCCCGGCGATCCGAGTCGACGCATCGAGCACATCGGCACGGGTCGGGGCAACAGGGCGCGCGCGTGACATGCGGCTAGACCGGGGCCTGCGCTGCCCGACGCAGCGCCGCCAGGACACCCTCGCCGATTCCATCGAGCATGTCGCGAACGGACTGTCCGGCAGCCGGCATCGGGAAGAGCACAAGGTGGGTCACGCCAGCCTCGACAAACGCCATCAGCTGCTCAACGCAACCGTCGACATCGCCGGCAACGTTGTACCTGCCGGCCAGATCACCCACGAAGCGCGGCTCGTTATACCGCCAGGCGAGGTGCTCGTCCGCCCGGCGTTGCGCCTCCTCACCTTCATCGCCAAACGCGATGTAGGTGTAGGCACCCCACGCGTAGTCCCCGGGTAGCTCCCGGCCAGCGCGCTCCGCGTCGTCGCGAATGAAATCGAAGGTCCGCCTGACGCTCTTCGCGGTGTACATGTACGGGAGCCAGCCATCGGCGAATCGCGCTGCCCGCCTCTGCGTGACCTCCCGACGCCCGGCGAGCCACACAGGCGGGCCGCCCGGCTGAGCCGGCGGCGGCTCGATGAGCACGTCGGCGAGCGTGAAGATCTCTCCCTCGTATGAGAACCGCTCGCCGCTGAAGTACAGCTTGAGGATCTCGAGCGACTCCTGCGTGCGGCGCCCCTTTTGCTCGAGGGGAACGTCGAGGGCCTCGAACTCCTTCGGGTAGTCGCCGCCGACACCGAGGCAGAGGATGAGCCGCCCGTCAGAGACGAGATCGACGCCCGTGAACTCCTTCGCGAGCAGGGTCGGGTGGCGAAGCGGCGCAACCGTCGCAGCCGGCCCGATCGCGATGCTCTCTGTCGCGGCCGCCATCGCGGTGCACATCGTCACGGCATCCCACGTCGGCCGATGGAACATCACGTGCTCTCCGGTGAACAGACCGTCGAACCCCAGCTGCTCGACTCGCCGGTAGTTCTCGAGCCCCCACCACTCGCCGCCACAGGAGATGCCAACAAACATGGCTTGGATTCTACCGTGCCAGCCAGATTGTACTGATAGATACAAACTGGGGCAGCCTGCCGGCTCTCCGCTCAGCACGTCGCGCACGGCGCAGCGGCGTGGAGAGGTCGAGCACGGCGCTGCCGCCTGGACAGGTCGAGCACAGCGCAGCGGCGTGGGATGTGCACGGCGCAGCGGCGCGGGGTGTGCGCCTGCCTGCGTGTCGACCGCCCGCCGCGGTGCCGCTCTGCTCAGCGCGGTCGACGGCCGAACCGACGCAGGCGGCTCGGGAACTACTATTCGACCATCGACGACGTTTTCATCATCGGTGCAGGTGCGACACCCTGCGGGAGGTACCTCGAGACCAGCCCGAGAGAGCTGGCCCGCCAGGCGGCCGAGGCTGCTCTTGCGGATGCCGCCCTCCGCCCGGATCAGATCAACGCCATCGTCGTGGGCAACGCCGTCGCGGGGCTGATCGGGGGGCAGGAGTGCATCCGCGGTCAGGCGTGGCTGCAGGGCACCGAGCTCCTGGGAACGCCGATCTTCAACGTCGAGAACGCCTGTGCTTCCGGCTCCAGCGCGTTCCACCTCGCCTGCCAGGGAATCGGCAGCGGCACCTACGAGATCGCGCTCGTGGTCGGGGTTGAGAAGCTCACGCACGAGGACAAGGCGCGGTCGTTCGCCGCGCTCGAGGGTGCGCTCGATGTCGAGGCCCACCCGCTGGAGAAAGGCGGGCGGCAGCGGTCGATCTTCATGGACATCTACGCCTCCAAGGCGCGCAGGTACCTCGAGAGCCACGGTGCCACGAGAGAGGACCTCGCGCGCGTGGTCTCGAAGAACCGAGCCCACGCAAGGCTCAACCCGGTGGCGCAGTACCGCGAGGAGCTCACGGTCGATGAGGTCCTGAGCGCCCGCGAGATCGTCGACCCCTTGACGCTTCCGATGTGCGCGCCGATCGGGGACGGCGCGGCAGCGCTCGTGGTGACGACAAGGGAACGGGCTCGCGGCAGGGAGAGCGCGGTGCGCGTGGCTGGCACGGCGGGCTCCTCCGGGAAGCCGGGCAGCGGGTCTGCCGTTGAGCGAGCCGCGCAGGCGGCCTACGAGCACGCCGGGATCGGCCCCGAGTCGATCGGCATCGCCGAGGTTCACGACGCGGCAGCGTCCGCCGAGCTCGAGGAGATCGAGCACCTCGGGCTGGCCGGCTCAGGGGAAGCGTTCCGGCTCACGAACGCCGGCGAGACCTCGCTTGGCGGCGCGGTGCCGGTGAACGTGTCAGGCGGGCTGATCTCGCGCGGGCATCCCGTCGGCGCGACGGGCACGCTCCAGCTCTATGAGCTCACGACACAGCTTCGCGGCCGAGCAGGCGATCGACAGGTCGACCCCAGGCCAGACTTCGGCGTTGCACAGAACGGCGGCGGCTTCATCGTCGACGATGTCGCCGCAGCGATGGTCACGATCCTCGCCGCCGCGTGAGCGACGCCGTCCTGCTCGAGAAACGCGCGCCGCTCGCCTTCGTCACGCTGAACCGCCCGGCGGCGATGAACGCCTTGGACTTCGAGGCCAACGACGAGCTGCTCGGAGCCTGGCACGAGTTCCGCGACGACGATGATCTGCTCGTCGCGATTCTGACCGGCGAGGGCGACGAGTCCTTCTGCGCGGGCGCCGACCTGAAGGCGTACACGCCGCTCCTCGGTGAGCTCTCGAGCTTCGAGCTGCGCTCGCTGGCAAACGGCCCGGGGTTCGGGGGCATCACGCGCGGGCTCGAGCTCTGGAAACCCATCGTGGCTGCGGTGAACGGCTACGCGATCTCGGGCGGGCTCGAGCTCGCGCTCGCCTGTGACATCCGCATCTGCTCGCAGAACGCCCAGTTCGGTTCGCAGGAGGTACGGTGGGGCTTCCACCACTGCGACGGCGGCAACGTCAGGCTGCCGCTGATCGTCGGGCTGGGCAACGCGCTTCGCCTGACGCTGACCGGCGAGCGCATCGACGCACGCGAGGCGCACCGGATCGGTCTCGTGAGCGATGTCCTCGAGCAGAAGCACCTGCTCGAAGAAGCCGTACGCATCGCTTCGCTGATCGCGCGCCATGGGCCGCTCGGAGTGCGCTCGGCCAAGGAGGCGACCCTCCGTGCGCTTGGCCGGACGCTGGAGGATGCCCTGCGACTCGAGAACCTGCTCTTCGCGTCCCTCGCCAAGACCGAGGACTTCAGCGAAGGCCCGCGTGCGTTTGCCGAGAGGCGCGAGCCCGAGTTCAGGGGCAAATAGATCCCAGGTAAAGAGGTTCAGGGGGTCCTCTTGTGACAACGTGTGCGCACCGAGGAGGTTGCGGATGAGCAAGTCCGAGAAGACCGAGCAGGAGTGGCGCCAGCAGCTGACGCCGAAGCAGTACGCAATCCTGCGCCAGAAGGGCACGGAGCCGCCCCACAGCGGCGAGCACAACAAGAACGAGGCTCCCGGCGTCTACCGCTGCGCGGGCTGTGGCGCAGAGCTCTTCCGCTCGACCGCGAAGTTCGACTCGGGGACGGGCTGGCCGAGCTTCTTCGAGCCCGCGTCCGAGGACGGGGTTGCGGTCGAGATGGATCGAAGCTACGGCATGGTCAGGACCGAGGTGCTGTGCGGCCACTGCGACGGCCACCTCGGTCACGTGTTCCCCGACGGGCCGCATCCGACCGGCCAGCGCTACTGCATCAACTCGCTCTCCCTCGACTTCGAGCCCGACGAGCCCGCAGACTGAGGTCAGTTGAGGACAAGCGCGCGAGGCAGGAATCGAGGCGGCTGGTCGTTCTCACGGCGGTGGAAGCGGCCTCTGCGTATGCTTGCGCCCGTGAGCGTCCGAGTCGGATTCCACGTTCGGCCACAGCACGCCGCGTACTCGGCCATGCGGCAGGCGTGGGCGGCCGCAGACAGCGCCGGCGTCGACACCATCTGGACCTGGGATCACTTCTTCCCGCTCCACGGGGATCCTGACGGGAAGCACTTCGAGTGCTGGACGCTGCTCGCCGCGATGGCCGAAGTGACCGAGCGGGCTGAGATCGGCGCGCTCGTGACCTGCAACTCCTACCGCAATCCGCACCTGCTCGCCGATATGGCGCGCACCGTCGATCACATCTCCGGCGGACGCTTGATCTTCAGCATCGGAGCTGGCTGGTTCGAGCGTGACTACGAGGAATTCGGCTACGAGTTCGGCACGCCCGGCTCGCGGCTGCGTGCGATGGAGGCCAACATCCCGATCTTCAAGGAGCGTATGGCCAGCGGCAACCCGCCGCCGCAGCGCGCGGTGCCGCTCCTGATTCCCGGCCGCGGGAGAAAGATGTCGCTGCGCATCGTCGCCGAGCATGCTGACATGTGGCACTCCTTCGGAACGCCCGAAGAATGGGGAGAGCTCAACGAGCTGCTGACCGAGTGGTGCACGAAGGTCGGCCGGGATCCGGCGGAGATCGAGCGCATGATCACGCCCCTGACGCCGGAGCAGCAAGAGCTCCTGGACGACTACGCCGACGCTGGCGCAAACCACATCATCTTCGGCGACAGCGGCCCGAGCTACGACCTGGGTCTCGCGCGCGAGCTCGTGGCCTGGCGCGACGCGCGCTCCTAGTCGCCCGCTCTCGGCCAGGTCCGCGCCGCGCGGCCTGGCGCGACGCACACCGCGGCCTGGCGCGACACGCGCTCCCAGCCTTCCGTTCCTAGGCCAGCGGTCCTCGGGCTGGCGCGACGCGCGCTTCCGCGGTTCGGGGCCTGGCGCGACGCGCTCCCAGCGGTTCGCGCTGGCAGGCCGGCGGTCCGCAGCCAACAGGGCCCCCCGGGCCTCGGGTCAGCCGGGTCCCGAGCCTCTGGTCGCCGTGCCCCTGGACCAGCCGGGTCACGAGCGCAGGTAGAGCCCGCACGGCCGGCCCACACAGCCGAGTCGCAGGGCCGAGTGGAACCGAGCAGGGCGACTCGAGCCGGTGCAGTTTCGTGACGCTCTTGTCGCCAGCTGCGCGAAAGCCGTGCGCATATCTCGGCTACCCCCGGGTGGTGGATGGGGGCGGGCCGCCCTTCGCGGCAGCTGGCGGCCGGCTCGGTTGGGCAGCTGGCTCGGCTGAACAGCCCACCACGGTGGGCCGCGGCGACAGCCCCGCAGAGCGAGCTGCAGCCCCAGCAGCACCCCGCGGCAAACGCTGATCGGCATCAGTCCTCGGCGTTGGCTCTGCGGCAATCGGGTAGAGAACTGAGCGGAGACGGGGAACGCCTACCGCTCGCCCAAAAGCTCGCGGGGCACAACGTAGCCCTCGAGCTCACCGGTGCTGGGCCCGATCTCAGACCAACCGAAGACGACGAACAGGAGGCTGGCGAGCGCTCCCGTTGGGAACGCTTCGTACACACGCTGCCGCCAGTACCCAGGCTGGGCAAGCGTCAGCACGAGATCCTGCAGACCCGGGTTGTGACCCACGAGCATCGCGCACTCGACATCCGCCGGCAGGCCTTGGAGCCGGCCGAGAAGAACCGCCTGGCTGGCGTGATAGAGCTCGGGCTCGAACTGCACCTCGGCGTCGACCAAGGCGTGCTCGATGCGCTCGTAGGTCTCGCGGGTCCGCCGGGCCGATGAGCACAAGACGACCTCGGGCTCGACCGCCTGGTCGCGAATGTGCTCTGCGATCCGGTCGGCAGCACGCCTCCCGCGCGCGTTCAGGGGCCGGCCGTGGTCGTCGAGCGCCGCATCACCCCAACTCGACTTCGCGTGTCTAAGGACGTGGAGGCGCTTCGGTCGGAGCTCGTGCACAAGACAGAGTGTGCCGAAGCGATCAGCGTGCACTCACCCGATCGCCAACGCCAGCCGTCCCCGACCGTTGCCGCTCACTCCGGTCACTCGAGGATCGGGGATGGCGGGCGGCGCCACCGAGCCAAGGCAATGGCCAAGGCAAGCACGACGGCCCCGGCCACCTGGATGGGCGTCAACGCCTCGGAGAGGATCAGCACAGCGGCGACCGCGCCGGCAAACGGCTGGAGGTTCGCCCACAGGGTGGCGTGCGCGGCCCCGACCCGATCGATCGCGATGAACCACAGGTAGGTCGTCACCACGAACATCGTGATCTGGTAGCCGAGCGCACCCCAGGCAAGCAGCTCGACCCTCCCCCAGTCCGCCGAGACCAGCTGCGGTAAGGAGACCAGGACGAGCGGCACGGTGCCGATCAGCGTCACGGTCGCGCTCACGCGCACCGCCGAGTACCGTCGCATGAGCGGTGCGATCGAGACCGAGAACGCAGCGAAGCTCAGCGACGCTCCCAGCGCCAGCAGGATCCCGCCCAGACCTCCGCCTAGATCCACCTCGGCGCCGATCGCGACGAGCGCGACCCCGACGAAGGACACCACCGTCGCGAGCCAGTGCCGGCCCCGTATCCGCTCCCAGCCGATTGCGGCAGCGATCATCGCTCCGAAGATTGGAAGGGTCCCGAACATGATCGCGACCGTGGATGCGGACGCGAACTTCACCGCGTAGTTGAAGGTGAGCTGGTTCACCAGCACACCGAGGAGCGCCGCCGGGACGATGTACGGAAGGTCGCGTCGCTCGACGCGCAGCGTGCCTTCGCGCACGAGCGCCACGACGACGAAGATGAGCGTCCCGACAATGAACCGCGGAGCCGAGTACTGCAGCGGGTCGAATCCGTGCGTCACCGCGTAGCGGGCGCTGGTGAAGCCCAGCGCCCACATGATCACGGTGACGATCAGCAACGCTTCGCCCGAGACCCGCCTGCCCAGAGGCGGCGGGTGCCGGTGACTCAGACGTCGCTGCGATCGCCCACGCCCAGCCGGCACAGTCGAGCGGCCACTCGGCCTGCCGATCCTCCGAGAGGGCTGATGCTCTGGGCTCATCGGAGCGCAGAGCCGGTCAGTTCGTCAACCTGCGGTGCTCGCGCCAGCGAGGACCTGCTCGCTGCCGATTCGAAGGCCTTCCTTGACCTTCGGCAGCGTCGCCGCCGGATCGGCAATCGGTGACCCATGCCCGGGCGCGATCAGAGCCGTCGGATGCTTCGCGAGCACGTCGTCGAGGGCGTCAATGGAGGGGTCCATCTCACAGAATCGCGTCCAGTACAGCGCGTAAGCGTTGAACAGGGCGGTGAACTCAGCGATCGGGATGTCGGGAGCCTCCTCGGCCGTCCGCCAGCACTCGCCGGCCTTGTGGTGGTGCATATAGGCAAACCCGTCGCTCGGAAAGAGCACGCCGGCGTGCGCGTCGTATGCCCACAACGAGCTGACGAGATCTTTGATCGCAGGCTCGAGCAGGAGGACGCTGCGCCCTCCCAGATCGATGCGCTCGCCCGCAGCTCGCGATACGAGCCGCTCTTCAACCTCGGGAAAGAACAGGTGGTAGTCACGCACATCGCCCACGGCGACCGCATCCGGATAGAGATCGAGCAGCCGGCCGAGGTTCGCCGCGTGCGGAACTTCGGCGTGGGTCGGGAAGACGTAGGCGACACCCGCCACGCCGCGTGAGTGCAGCTCGGCCAGCTGCCGCGTGATCGCCGGCCAGTCCTTCGGGTGTCCCGTATCGACGAGGAGCGACGTCTGCCGGCCCGCCACGAGGTAGAGCGAGCTGTAGGCGTGGATCGGCGTGCCCTCGTGCTCGATGATGAGGCAGTCGCCCAGCCAGTGGACGCCGTCCGCCAGCTCTCGCGGTGGTGGGTAGTCGCTCACAGGTGACCCGACCCCGAATTCTCGCTGGCGACCCCGACCTGCGCAAGCGCGCGCTGGAGAAGGGTGTAGTGGCGCTGGACAAGCTCCCGACCGACCAGGGGCCGACCGTAGACGGGGGCGATCATGTCGATCTCGCGTGTCTCGAAGATAGCGGCGAGCTGGCGCTGAATCGGTCCGGTGTCCGCCACGCTCAGCCAGTCGAACTTCGCGAGCATGTGGTCGCGGATCTCTTCGAGCGTCGTCGCATCGGCCGCCTCGTCGAGCACCGGTGGAGCAGCTGCCTCGAGCATGGCCGAGTGGCCGAACGAGTCGCTCGTAAAGAGCGTGCGCGTCGCCGGATCGTAGGCCCACATCGTCACGAGCAAGCGCAGCGGAGCGTCGATGATCTCCACGAAGCTGCGCGCGCCAGCGCCGCCGACCCCAACCCGCTGGCCGCTCAGCAGTGGGTGCCAGGGAGCCGGGGGCGGCCGCGGGCTCCTGTCGTCGAGCGGGCGGTAGTACACCCACTCCTCGACTGGAAACTGCGAATGGGCCGACACGACGGGGAACCGCCGGAGCACCACCGCCGCGTTCCCGAACGTGTCGAACTCGACGGTCCGCGTCAGGAGCAGCGACAACGAGGCCCCGGCCGGCACAAGCGTATCGAGCTGCGCCAGGATCCGTTCGAGGTGGACGGGCGCGCCGCTGTCAACGAGCAGCGCGCGATCATCGTCGAGCAGCAGGTAGCAGTGCAGAGGAGCGAGCCCCGCCACGTTCGCGGCGATCCAGCTGAGGCGCCCATCGATCGGGACAACACCCCCGAGCGCCCAGAGCCGTCCATCGACGAGCTCGACCGCCCCGTGCTGTGCCGCCGCCGGCATCCCGCGGCTACCCCGCGAGCCGCTCGTCGTAGGGGCTCTGCGTGAGGGCCTCGGCGCCGGTGTCGGTGACCAGCACGACCTCCTCATTGCGCATCGGCCCGACCCCCGGCTTGAAGATACCCGGCTCGAACGCGATCACCATGCCCGACTCCAGCCTCTCTGGAAAGCCCATCGTCGTGCCGATGATCGGCTGCTCGAGCGGCCCGGCGCCGGTACCAACGCCGTGTCCCGTGATGTAGTCGGCCCAGAACTCGGCCAGGCCCGCGTCGCGGACGACATCGCCGACCGCATCCTGGACGCGCTGGGGATCGACCCCGCCGGCGACGGCGCCGATCGCGGCCTCGATGCAGCCGCGCTGGACGCGAAAGACCTCTCGCTGCTCGGCCGTCGGCGCCGAGACCGAGAACGTTCGGGCGAAGTCGCCGAGGTAGCCGTTGAAGCCGATGTTGATGTCCACGAGAACGAGCTCGCCATGGCGCACGCGTCGGTCGGTGCCCATGCGCCGCCGCGGGTCGGTCGACACCTGCGGGTAGGAGACCAGCGCGTCAGCGCCGGCGGCGAACATCGAACGGGTCATCTCGCCGGCGAGCTCGCACTCGCGAATCCCCTCGCGCACAGCGTGACGGGCTGCCGCCATGCCGACCTCGGCGATCCCGGTCGCCTGCCGAATGACCTTGACCTCTTCCGGGTGCTTGATCAACTTCGCCTCGGCGATTGCGCGCGTGCCGTCGACGAGCTCGGCCTCCGGGAACAGCTTGGCGAGCTCGAGCACGACGGTCGGCGAGACCATGTCGTCGTACGCGATGCGCTGATCGTCGAGGCCGTTGTCTCGAATGACGCCCGCCACCGCCTCGATCGACTCGTCGACATCGTACGGCCAGACCCGCAGATCGTTGATCCAGGGCATCCCGTCTCGGTTCAGGTCGACATCCCCGGCCTCGCTGAGCAGGCAGACCTCGCCAGCGAGCGGAACGAAGCCCGCGTACCTCGGCAGGTAGATCAGGCTCGTGAACGGACGGCAGCTTGTCGTGTACCGAATGTTCTCGAACCGCTGCACGAGCACGCCGCCGAGTTCGTGCGCGGCCAGGCGGTCGCGCAGCCGCTCGATCCGAGCCTGCCGTAGCGCCCCCCAGTCAACCCGTGCCTCCCAGTCAACCCCCATCTCACCCACGTGACCCTCCCGCTCGTCGTCGGTTTCGAGGCATCCTACGGGCGTTCGAGCTCGCTGCACGCGCGGCGGGCGCTCTCGAAGCGCCCTGACACCGACTGGGAGGGCGAAGGCCGGTAGGGCGGGCGCCGTTCTCCCGTGGCGGCTGTCCGCTCGCTGGCGGATTCGAGCCGACGGAGCGGCCGGACGAGAGTGCCCGAGCGCCCGGTGCCCGCGCGGTCGGCTTCGTTAGCCTTCCCGAAGCCATGGCCAATGCCTCCATCCCAGCGGCAGGCGAGAGCTCGCCCGACGTTCTCGTCATCGGCGGTGGAGTGATCGGTGCGAGCATCGCGTTCGAGCTGGCCGGACGCGGGCTGAGCATCACGCTGCTCGAGCGCGCCCCCGGGCTCGGCCGGGGGTGCTCTGGGGGAAACCTCGGCCTCCTCTGCCCTGGCCACTCGACGCCGCTCGCGACACCGGAGTCGCTGAAGCTCGGCTTCCGCTATCTCCTCGACCCGGCGGGACCGCTCTACCTGCGTCCCCGCGCACGCCTGCTGCCGTGGCTTGCTCGGTACGTCGCCTCCTGCCGCCCAAGCCACGCCGAGCGCAACGTGCGCGCTATGCGCGAGCTGTCGACCATGAGCCTCGCTCGCCATGCCACGCTTGCGGAGGAGGGGCACGAGACGAGCTTTGAGCAGCGCGGGATCCTCACGGTGTGCGAGACCGACGCCGGTCTCGAGAGCCTCCACAGCGAAGCCGACGCGAACCGGCGCGCGGGGCTGAACGTCGACGTGCTGGATGGCCGGGAGGCTCGCCAGCTTGAGCCGGCGCTCGCCCCGCACGTCTGTGGAGCCGCGTTCTACCGGGACGAAGCGCACTGCGACGGCCACCGCTTCGTCGCCGCGATGGCCCAGGCAGCGGAATCCCGCGGGGCCAGGCTGCGAACCAGCGTCGAACTTATTGCGCTGCACCGGCGGAACGGGCGCATCCACGCGGTCGAGACCACCGAGGGCACGCTGCGCTCGGGCAGTATCGTGCTGGCGGCAGGAGCGTGGACAGCCCGGCTCGCAGCGACGGCGCAGGTCTTCGTCCCGGTCGAGGGGGGCAAGGGCTACCACGTTGAGCTCGCTCTGCGCGGCGGCGAGCCACAGATCCCAGCCCTGTTCGTCGAGTCGAGGATCGCAGCCACGCCGCTTGCCGGTCGGATCCGCCTCGGAGGAACGCTCGAGCTGGCCGGCCTCGATCTGACGGTGAGCCAACCCCGCGTCGATGCCATCGTGCGCGCGGCCTACCGCGCATTCCCCGGGCTCATTGGACGCGAGCCCACAAACGTGTGGCGAGGGCTGCGCCCCTGCTCTCCCGACGGAGTGCCGATCATCGGACAGGCGGCGGAGGTCGAAAACCTCATCCTGGCGACCGGCCACACCCACATGGGCCTTGCGCTTGCGCCCATCACCGGCCAGCTCGTCGCGGAGATCCTTGGCGGTGATCTGCCAAGCTACGACCTCGACCCGATCGCGCCGACGCGATTTACGCCGCTGGTCGGCTGACTCGGGGAAGCGGCAGCAAACGGCGCAGACCAGCTTCGGTCAGCCTGACCGGTGCGCGTACAGGACTGGCGCCGCGATCTCCCTCGAAGCCGGTATGCGGCCGCAAGCTGCAGCCGGCACGGCAAGCTCAGCCGCACGAGCGCCGGTCTGCCCGGTGTGAGCCACGGCTTGCAGTGCGCGCGCCTAGCCGATACTCGCGGCGAGCGCGTTGTTGAGCGTCCGAAGCGTTCTCGGACCGGCCACGCCATCGTCAACGAGCCCGTTCTGGCGCTGGAAGCGCTGAACGGCACCCTCCGTCTTGGCACCAAAAACGCCGTCGGCCGCGCCGGGGTTCAGCCCTAGTGACGCCAGCGCGCGCTGCAGCTGCTCGACGCGCGTCCCCCGGCTTCCGGACCTGAGGGGCTCGCCGTCGGGATCGATCTGCAGCACGGTCACGCCCGGTGGAGGCGGAGGCGGGTCGCGCAGCGCAAACTCGGTCTCACTCGAGCTTGGCGGCAGCGGGGGGTCAATCGGCCCGATCAGTTCATCCTCCTCGGCGGGATCGCTCGTGGCGGGCGTATCGTTCCCAATCAGAAACGGTTCGTCGTCGCCCCCGCACGCGCTGAGTCCAAGCACAAGCATGAAAGAACAGAGCGCAAACGCCACAGCGGGCGAGCGCCTAGCTACAACAGAGACGTTCGCACGGTACACCCGCGGATGTCTGCGGTCTGCCACCCAGCTAGCGCACAGCCGGAGAGCCGTGTGCCAGATGGACGCGAGGTGCCGAGGCCCGCGTGTGTGTGTAACCAAAAAGCGAACCACACGGACATGGTAGAAGAATCACGCCGAGAACTCCACGATCTGTGAACATCTCCTTCCGCCAACTCCGGCTGTTGCCGGCGCGTCGCGTGCTCCGTCCGGCCGCCTTGGTCGTACTTGCGCTGATGACCCTCGGCGTTGTTGCTGCGGCGACTGCCCAGACCGCCGACGAGGAGAAGCGCCAGGTCGAGAGCGAGCTCGAGGATCTGACTGAGCACATCGAGACCGCGCGCAGCGCAGAGCGCATCCTGACCGACGAGATCACCGCGCGGAACCAAGCGATCCGCGAGAGGATGGCTCAGGTCGCCGAGCTCGGCGTGCGCGCCGATGAGCTCCGAAGCCGGGCGCAGGCCGCGCGCGAGCGCTTGAGGGCCGCGGATGAAGAGCTCGCGCAGGTCGAGAGGCACCGAGCGCTCGCGATCGAGGCGCATGAGATCGCCCAGAAGCAGCTTGAGCGCCGGGTCGTCGAGATCTACCGGTCAGAGCGCGTGTCCACGCTGTCCGTCGTGCTGGGCGCGGCATCCCTCAAGGACCTCATCGACATCATCGTGTTCCAGCGCGACACGATCGAGTGGAATGCCCAGCTTGTGGGCCAGGTTCTCGCGGCAGGTACCGACCTCGAAGAAGCGCGCTCCCGCGCCCGCACCGTCCGCGCGAACCGCGAGCGGCGCGCTCAGCTGGCACTCGACCGGGCGGCAGAGGTGCGCAAGACGCGCGCATCGATCGCGAGCCAGCGCCAGCAGATCGTCACCCTTCGCGACGAGGGCGAGCAGGCGCTCGCCTCCATCGAGGTCGAGCGCGAGGAGTACGAGGCCGAGGTGGCCCTGCTCGAGGCCGAGAGCGCGCGGCTCGAGGCCGTGATCCAGCGTGTCCGCGAGGAGCGCGGCGCCGCAAGGGAGGCTGCGAGGGAAGCAAGGGAGGCAAGGGAGGCGACCGAGCAGGCCGCTCGGGAGGCTCGGGCCGCTCGAGACACAGAGGAGCAGCCGGGGACGCCACTGCCGCCTCCCCAGGCGGCGTTACCACCGGAGCTTGGCGACGGTCCGGCAGAGGGGACCGCGTCCAGCACCGCGCCGCTCGCCTGGCCGCTTCGGGGCCAGCTGACCTCGCTCTTCGGGACCCGGTGGGGCCGCCTGCATACGGGTATCGACATCGCTGCGCCGTCGGGGACGCCCGTCGGAGCGGCCTCCGACGGAGTCGTGATCTTCGTAGGCTGGCTCGGGGGATATGGGCGGCTGGTTCTCGTCGAGCATCCCGGCGACATCATCACCGCGTACGCGCACCTGTCGTCGTTTGCGGTCAGCACGGGCCAGGAGATCACCGCTGGTACCTCCGTCGGAGGCATTGGCTGCACCGGTCGTTGCACCGGCAACCACCTCCACTTCGAGGTCCGCGTCGATGGGCGCCCCGTCGATCCGCTGCCGTACCTCTAGCTGTCTGTCGCTGGCAGGCGTCGCCGAGCGCTTCAGCCCGGGCCGTGAGCGAGCAGGGGGTGGGCTGCGCGTTGCGATCTCGCTGGCAGGCCTTGCCGAGCTGCTCAGTGCGGGTGCTTCACCGCCGCCGTGAGCACGGTCGGTGGCCGGAGCGTCGGTGGCCAGAAGTCGCGCGGCCGTTGCCGGCCGCGTGGATCGAGCCGGCCGGCAGCTGCTTTTCGAGAGCGCGGCGCTGCTGGGATGCGGCGCTGCTGGGATGCGGCGCTGCTGGGATGACCGGGCCGGCTGCCGGGCGCTCGGCGGGCCACCCCGGGATGCTCAACGGGCCGGAGAACACGTCGCTGCCGTTGTCGGGCCAGCTGCGGAGCGCTCGGCGGGCCACTCTCGGAAACGGGAGGGAGCTCATCGGCCCAGGCGCCGCGTCGGGAACAGCCGCCCAAACTGGCGCGAAGTACAGCCCGCCCCCCACCACCCGGGGGAGGGTAGCCCAGCAGGGCGCGCGGATTTCGCACGAACTGTCACAAGACCGTCACGAGCTGCGCCAACTCTGCGCAGCCGCTCCAGGCCGCCTCAGCGGCCGCTCAGAGCGCAACCAGGAAGGCAACCCGCAGGCGCCGCAGCCAGGGCAACCCGTACGTGGCCGCTTCCCCGAGCAGCTGCTTCCTTGCCGCTCCTGGCCCCGCCGCTCCCTAGCACCGACGACAACCGACACGGTTGCTTTATTCCCTGGCTCGAACAACGCCACCGCATACCCACTGCGTGTGACGCCATGGCAACCCGCGCGTGGCGGGATCGCGGAGCCAGACCGCGTTGCGTCGCGGCACGTAACGCCAAGGCCACCCGCGCAGCTCCCCCCTCGCCGTGCTGTCCTACCACCTCGCTCCATCGCGTTCATCCCTTGCACCAAGTCGCCTCGACGTCCCACGTTTCCCACCGTCGAGCGGATCGTGAACCAACGACTTCCCGAATACCGGCACCGGACTGCCCGACGTCCCGCCCTCCACGCCTCCCAGACCTGACAGAACGCCACAACCCCACGCTGCCGCACCGGACCGCCCGACATCCCACTACCCAGAGATTCGGATGGCACAACGCGCTTGCGATCAGCACCAGGCCTCGGTGCTCGTCGAGGTCAAGGACTCGGCTCGAAGGTCCTCACACCCAGGAAAGGGCGCTCGCTGGGGATGACTCAAAGCCCCACCCGGAAGCTCTGCTAGCCTCGGTATTGATGGGCGGCAGGGCACCAGAGCCGAAAGTTCTCAACCTAAACGCAGCGCCAACGACAGCGCTTACCGGCGACGGAGCGGATCTCGCCACCGGCATGGAGCTGCTGGATCTGGAGGAGGGCACGGGACAGTTCGACTTCCGCGCGGTCCGCATCGAAGCTGGGGGAATCTCGGCCGACCACTCCCATCCCCACGAGCAAGCCAACTACATCCTGAGTGGCCAGGGCCGCGTCGACCTCGGCGACACGAGCCACGACGTCGGGCCGAACGACTTCGTCTACGTCCCGCCAGGCATGCGCCACGTGTTCGCCAACACGGGCGACGACGACCTCATCGTGCTCGCGGCCCGCGGGCCGCGCGGCTAGGCGACGCGCCCGGAGGTGCCGGGGCCTACCGTGGGGCCTAGGCCTCGCTGGAAGAGCCGCGGGTCTGCCGTGGCTCACGCCGAGGAGGCGCTGGGTGAACTCCCCAGCGAGACCAAAGCGAAGCCTGGCCAGCCGCTTCGCTCTGGCGAAAGCCAGCCGACCACCCACAACCCCACAAGCCAGACGGCGCGCCTAGCCGGGCGGCGCAAGCCGAGCCGGGCGCTAAACGGTTAGCGGGGCCGATCCACCTTGGAGATCACAGCCCGCCGAGCGCCGCGAGTCGAGCCGCAGAGGCCCCAGCACGATGAACGCTTGCCTACCCCCCGGCCGCGACACCCTCGACGAGGAGCGCGTAGCCCGACTCCGCCTCCTTGCGCAGTCCGACCAGGGCTTGGTACTCGTCTGAGTCGTACCACACGCGAAACGACTCCTCCGACGGGAACTCGAGGATAACCGTTCGGGGTTGCACCACCTCACCCTCGATGACGGCCTCGCCCTCGATGATCTGCGGTGTCTCGTCGATCGCGAGCACCGTCAGGTCGGGCGTGAGCGTGGGGCCCACCTTCTCCCGGTACTCAGCGAGCTTCGCCCGGTCCTCGACGCGCCCTTGGACAACGAAGTAGACGGCCATTGCGCCCCCTCTCCTGTGGGTCTCTCGGCTGGTCTGCCCCAGTCGAGGCATCGTACGGTCTCCGAAGAGCCCGACGGGGCGGCTTGCACGAGGCTCGGACTACGGTGAGACCGCCTCGACCAGCAGCTCTTGAAGCCACGAGAGGTAGGTGTAGAGCGCGAGCTCGCGGGCCTTGGGATCAGCCCGATCGAGAGGGAGGCCGAGCGCGTCTTCCGTCACGTCCAGCTCAGTTCCGAGCACCAGCCTGAGATCGTTCATCGCGCCGAGCCAGACGCCCGCTTGGGCCTGGTCGATCGTGGCCTCATCGAGCGTCTTCTCGACCATCCGGAGCGCCTCCATGCGGCTGGCCAGCAGCTCGTGGTGCGTCAGCCGCCGGTACTCAGCCTCGTCCTCGGGCGCGTTCTCGTACGCGAGCGGGAACAGCCGCTCGAGCGCCGGGTCGTCGAGATCGCCCTGGAGGCGCTCGTGCAGGTGAGCGAAGGCCTCGCGGATGAGGGCCCGCTCTCCGCCGGAGAGCCAGACCCGAACGTCTCCCTCGGCAGTGCGCTCGATTGGAAGCCGCCCGGACACCGCCTCACTCTCGCCGCAGCGTGGCCCACAGGCCATGCGCGTGCAGCCGCGAGACGTCGAGCTCAGCCTTCTCACGCGTTCCGCGCGACACGACCGCCTTCCCCTCTTCGTGCACCTGGAGCATGAGGCGCGTCGCCTCCGCCTCACTGTAGCCGAAGAGCTTCCTGAAGACGAGCGTGACGTAGGACATCAGGTTGATCGGGTCGTTCCAGACGATGACGATCCAGGGCAGATCGCGACTGTCAAGGCGCTCGTCTCGCGGAGTCTCGACCTCGACCTCGGCCGGAACTGAGCTCGGCGCAGTCATGGCTCAATCGTGGCAAGGGCCGAACCGCCGCGCAAGTCGATCTCACACCTGCGTCCTCGCGGATCTGCTGTGACCACGCCGGCCCATCCGGATCGTCCTCGACGCCTTGCCCTCTGGCGCAGTCAGACCCCAGCGGGAACCTGGTCCGGCAACGCGGTCAGGAGTACAGCAGGGGATTCAGAGATTGCCCTCGGACCGCCGCGGCCTCGTTCATGAATCCAATGGAGGCCTGCGCGAGCCTGTCGAGGCCAGCCGCCAGCTCAGAATCAGCCTGGTCGAGGAACGCGACATCGTCTGTCTCGAAACCACGGATCGCGGTTCCATAGGAGTCTTCGATCTGCGACAAGGCTGTGATCATGTCACTGAGGCGGCGGCAAGCTCGACGTTCTCGGGTCGGGGAATCGCCCGGAGCGCCTCGATGTATTCGTCGAGAGCCGACTGCGCCTGACGGGCAAGCGAGATCACCTCTTCAACGGGGACGGAAGGTTCCTGAAGTGCCCCCCTGATAGTCGACGTCGATGTCTGAGTACCGAGCGAGGATGTCGTCGGCGAGGTTGCGCGCAGTCGCCAGCTCGTTCAGCTCCCGCCTCTCAGCTGGGAGGTCCTCGCCACGGAGCTCGCTGACCAGCAGCTCGAGCGCCAGAGCCTCGCGTTGGCCCTTTGCGAACGCCCTGTCCGAGTGAGTAGCAAGCTGAAAGAGCTCCGGCGGTAACTCGTCGGCACCGGAGTCAAGCAGCTCGATCATCCAGCCGAACGTCTGGATTAGCAGGTCGAGGCCGTCGAGGTAACCGGTCAGCGCACGGCCGCACCCTGCGAGCACCGGTCGCGCCTCTGGAGGAGGAGCCGCGACAGTGTGGAGCTTGTCCCAGCAGGGCCTGTGCACGATCGAGCATCTGGTGGGCTTCAAATGGGTGCGACCGAGATCGGCCGTGAGATCGCCGCGGTCGCCAAGCTGCAAGGTCGAGAGCGCCAATGCCTGAACATCGAGCTCAAGCTGGACAAAGCGATCCAGGAAGCCTTCAAACTCCTCGTCGAGCCACTCGCGAGGCGAGAGAGACGGAGACTCGGAGGGCTCGGGCTCGGCAGTCGGTGGCTGCGGCACAGCCGGTTCCCCAACCTCCCCCTCGGTCGGATCGTGAGGCAAGAGACGCTCAGAGGCGGAGGGCTCGACAGCTGCTGGCTAGGGTGGCGGTGGGTCCTCAGCCCCGGAGTCGCCGCAGCCGGCCAGAGCCAGCCCGCACAGCATCACAGCGAGAGCCACGAGGAAAAGCTGGCCCCCCGCGATCGGGGAAGAGCGTGGCATCGAGGAGACTGTATAGCGCGCTCGCAGCGACAACACGCGGCGCGCCGACGGGGGCTACACCCCAACAGGAGCTACGCGGCCACCCCGCGCGCAGCGACGAACAGCGATCATCGGCCGCCGCTCTCCAGGCGAGCGCGGCGCGGCAGGACGTATGTGCGGTAGAGCTCCTCGCAGTCAGGCCCGCAGAAGCGCAGCGCCTCGCCCTCGACTTCGGTCCTCCACAGGCGCCTCGCGACAACCTGGCCACAGCACGTGCAGGGCGTCACGACCGTCTCCCAGACGTCGCGCCTGATCGTCTCCCACTCACCCATCTTCCGGGCTACCCCATCCGTAGACCTCGCGAGCTGCCTGCGCCGAGACGAACCCCTCGAAGACGTCCTCCTCGACGAGAGCCCGGTCGCGCATCAGCGGGTCTCCGTAGCCGCCGCCACCGGGCGACTCGATTATTACCTCATCGCCACTCCAGAGCACGATGTTCGTGAACTTCGAGGCCGACACCGAGCCGAAGGCCTCCGAGAACGTGCGGAACTCGCTCTCGCCTTGGCGCTTCACGAGGATCGCGGCGCGACCGCCTGGGCCGCCCCCCTCAAGGCCCCATGCTCCGAAGCCCTCCTTCGTGCGGTCGAGCAGAGCGTTCACCGTCACCTCTGCTCCCTGCGTAACCAGGAAGTGCCGCCGCGTGCCGAGCCCGCCCCGATGCATGCCCGAGCCGCCCGAGTCATGCATGAGCGAGTATTCGAGCACGCGCAGCGGGTAGCAGGTCTCGAAGATCTCGACCGGGGTGTTCCGGCAGTTGCCGTTCTTCACGATGACCGCGTCGTTCCCGTCGCCGTAGGACTTCGCCCCCCAGCCGCCGCCCTCCAGGTGGTAGTTCGCGTAGTACTCGCCAGTCTTGGGGTGGAAGCCGCCGAAGAGGAAGTTGCACGCGCTGCCTCCCTCGGCGGCCGAGACGCGATCGGGGAGTGCTGGTGCCAGAGCCGAAACGACCATGTCTGCCAGTTTGGGGTGCGTCTCGGTGTTGCCGCCAACGGAAGGCCCGGGATAGCTCACGTTGACCGCGCTCCCAGGCGGCGCGATGATTGAGATGGGCCGGTAGGCGCCGCTGTTCTTCGGGATGTTCTGCTCGGTGACGTGGAAGATCGCGTTGTATACGGCGCCGGCGGTCACGCCGTACGTCGCGTTGATCGGCCCCCTCACCTGCAGGTCGGTCCCCGTCCAGTCGACCACGAGGCCATCGCCGTCGACCGTGACCGTCACGTGGAACCACACCGGCTCTGCAAGAACGCCGTCGTCCTCCATGGCCTGGCCGAACTCGTAGCTTCCATCCGGGATCGCGGCGATTTCTGATCGCATCCAGCGCTCGGAGTAGTCGAGCAGCTGCCCGGCCGCCCGTTCGATGAAGTCCCGCCCGTAGCGGTCGAGCAGGCGGATCAGGCTGCGCTCGGCAACACGCAGCGAGCCGATCTGCGCATTGAGGTCTCCCCACGTGTTCCGAGGCGTCCGGTGGTTGGCCATGATCAGCTGCCACAGCTCCATGTCGTTCTCGTCGCGCTTCACGATCTTCACGGGCGGAATGCGCAAGCCCTCCTGAAAGACCTCGGTCGCATCCGCCGCGAAGCTGCCGACGGCCTTGCCGCCGATCTCCGCCAGGTGGCCGACGTTCGCGACGAAGCCGAAGAGCTCCTCGCCGTAGAAGACCGGCCGGATCACCGAGTGCTCGGGGATGTGGGCGCCGCCGCGGTACGGGTCGTTGTACAGCACGACGTCGCCTGGCTCGAAGGAGTCGACGCCGAGCTCGTCGACCGTCCAGCGCACGATGAAGAGGCTCGCGGCGAGCTGCGCGGGACAGAACTCGGCCTGCCCGATCATGTTGCCGTGCCGATCGAACAGCACGCACGAGAAGTCGAGGCCCTCGTTGAAGATGGGCGAGAACGCGGTGCGCATCATGGTGACGCCCATCTCGCGGCAGATGTTCAAGAGGGCGTTGTTGACGATGGTCAGGTCGACCGGGTCGAGCGACTCGGTGCGAACGTCGGTGCTCACGGCTGCTCCCGGCCTCGTTCCAGCTCGAGCACGCCGCCGGCGGCGGCCGTGAGCCGCCAGCCGGGCGGCACCAGCACCGTCGAGTCCATGGACTCGACGATCAGCGGACCGAGGCGCTGGTCGGAAACGGCGAGGCCGCCTAGGCGAACGATGGTCGTCGGCAGGAAGCCCTCGCCCGGGAAGTACACGTCCCTAGTCCCCGTCCTGCGCGAGTCCTCGGCGGCAGCCTCCTCGGGCGGCAGGTCGATCTCGCGGCCGCTCACGACAACGCTGAGCCATACGAACTCGACCGGGATGCTCTCGAAGCGGTAGCCGTAGAACTCCTCGTGGAGGCCGTGGTACTCTGCGACGGCGGCGGCGAGCGCGGCCTCCGTGAGCGCACCCGATGCAGCGGGCACCTCCTGCTCATAGTTCTGGCCCTGGTAGCGCATCGCGATCGATCGGCGCAGCTCGGGCGTCTCGTGGGCGACGTCTTGGGCTGCGAAGTCCTCGAGCGAGGCCCGCTCGAGCTCCTCGAACAGCGCTTCCACCTCGGCTGCCTGTACGCGGCTCGCGACGAGATGGACGCTCCTGACGGCGTCAAACCCGCACCTGGGCAGCGAGCGCCCCGAACGCCGAGCACAGCCCGGGGTTCGGGGGAACGACGACCCGCTCGATGCCCATCGACTCCGCGATCTCAGCGCCGTGCGCAGGGCCCGCCCCGCCGAACGCGATCAGCGTGAAGTCTCGCGGATCGATCCCTTGCTCGACCGTGAGGATGCGAATCGCGTTCGCCATGTTCTCGTTCACGACGCGCACCATTGCCGAGGCGACCTCTGTCCCGTCGACACCGAGCTTGCCGCCCAGCGCGGAGAGCGCCCGCCGGCCGAGCTCGGCATCGAGCTGCAGCTGGCCACCGAGGAAGAAATCGGGGTCGATTCGACCGAGAGCGACGTTGGCATCCGTCAGCGTCGCCGCCTCACCACCCTGCCCGTAGCAGGCGGGCCCGGGGGGCAGCGCCGGCGCTCTCTGGGCCGACCTGGAGGAAGCCGCCCGGGTCGATCCAGCCGATGGAGCCGCCGCCGGCTCCGATCGTCTTCGTGCTGACCGACGGCACGCTGACGGGGAGCCCGTACTCAATCTCGTAGTCCGAGGAGTAGAGAGGCTCGCCGTCGACAATGAGGCACACATCGCAGCTCGTGCCTCCCATGTCGAGCATGATCGCCTGCGGGCGCTCGGTCTTCCGCGCGTAGGAGGCCCCACCGATGACCCCGCCGGCGATCCCAGACAGGAGCAGGTGCGACGAGCGCGCGTGCGCCTCCCGGGCGACCGCGTGCCCGCCGTTCGACTTCAAGAGCGACCAGGAAGCGACGATCCCGGCCCGGTCGAACGCCTCGGAGAGGCTGTCCACGTAGTTCTCGAAGAGCGGCTTGAGGTAGGCATCGACGATCGCGCTCGTGCCTCGCTCGTACTCGCGCCAGATCGGAGCGACCTCATGGGAGAGCGAGATCGGGACGCCGGGAAACCGGCGCGAGAGCCGCTGCCGGGTGGCGAGCTCGTGCTCGGGGTTGAGGTAGCTGAACAGGTAGCACACCGCCAGGGCAAAGCCACCCCCGTCCGTCGCCTCGAGCACGGCGGCGACCCGGTCAAGCTCGGCATCGGTGAGCTCAACGATGGCGTTGCCCTCTTCGTCGAGGCGTTCGGCCACGCCGATGCAGTCGGGCCGGTGAACGAGCGGCGTCGGCTTCTCCCAGGTGAAGTCGTAGTGGCTCTTCCTCGAGATCCGCTGGATGAACGGAATGTCCTCGAAGCCCTGGGTGGTCAGGAAGAGCACGCGCGAGCCGCTGCGGGTGAGCACCGCGTTGATCCCGATCGTGGTACCGATCACGATGAAGTCGATCTCGGCGGGGTTGAGGTCGGCGGCGGCAAGCACCGTATCAACGGCCTTGACAGGCTCGTCGGGGCTCGAGGGCACCTTCGAGATCGACCAACGGCCAACGTCGATGTCAACCGCGACGAGGTCGGTGAACGTCCCGCCGGTGTCGATGCCGACGCGAATGCCCATGAGGAGCGACGCTACCGCATCTCGACGGCGAGACCGGCTGAAGTCGACGGGGAGACCGGCCGAAGTCGGAGACGCGCCGCCCGTCGCCCGCGGCCGCTCAGCGAAACGCACCGACGAGCGCGCTGCCGCCAACCATCAGCAGCGCGGCGAGAATCAGCCGCCGTCCGACTGCATCGCTCCTGCCGAGGACAATCGCCGCGAGCAGGACACCCCACAGCGACTGGGTCGCGTTGAATGGCGCGACTAGGGTGACGCTGCCCCGGTCGAAGGCAGCGACAAGCGCGACGTACGCAAGGCCCAGGGCCAGCCCTGCCGGGAGGAACGCAACGACACTGCCCCGAAGACCCGCTGTGAGCCGCCGTCTGCGGCGAACCGCCATGTAGAGCAGCACCGCAACAGCCCCGCCCACCAGCGTCGCGGCGGCTGCGGCGACCGGCGGCGGCTCGCGCGCTTCGGCAGCGACCCTGACGAGGTTGTCCCGGAGCCCGAACAAGAGCGCCATCGTGACGGCGAGCGCGATCCCAACCGCACGGAAGTCGACCGGGCGGGCGCGCTCCCAGGCGAGCGACGCGCCCGCGAGAACTATCAGGACCGTGCCGGCATAGAGCGCCGCGTGCGGGCGCTCACCGAAGGCGCCCACCGCGATCACCGCCGAGGCCAGGGGTGCCATGCCGATCACGATCGCCACGCGGGAGGCACCGGCCGCCCGCACCGCGTAGAGGAAGAGCACCTGCGCCGTTCCCGGAATGAGGACGCCAATCGCCAGGAAGGGCCACAGCTCGTGCCACGCCAGCTCCGATGGTCTGACCGCCGCGAGCGCGGCGACGATGCCGACGCCGGCAGCGACTGACGTCGTCATGAACGCGCCGGCCTCGGGATCCTCGCTGCGAACGACACCCCATCGGGTCGCAACCGTCAGGGCTCCGAACAGCGCACCGGCGACGCACGCAAGAAGGATGGTCACCGGTTCCACCCGACGGAAGTCGGCCATCCCGCACGGCCACCTGCTCGATCGGCACTTCGGCCCCACCGCGCCATGAGCCGGCGGCACGAACCGCTCGGCCCACACGCGACAGCGACCGGATTCACGCCCCGAACCCTAGATGGCAACCCCGAGCATGCCGGTTTCAGCCAGGTCTACTTGGGGGCGAAGGTCGAGAGGTCTCGAGGCACCGGCGGGCGAAGGTCTGGGCGAGGACGCCCGCTCGCGCGCGGGCGCCTGAGGTGGCAAGACGGGCCGCCGGGGGTCGTTGGGAGGCAGCCGAATTCGCGTTCGACGGAGGCGCGGCCCCGGTAGAGGTCGCCCCAGCGTTTT
>JAPOVR010000177.1 GCA_026708005.1 Actinomycetes bacterium | reverse complement strand
GCAGGCCGTTCGCTTCGAGGGGCCTGTGCCAAGCGCGGCGCCCGACCGGCCCTAGTCGACGGGCCCAACAGGGTTCTCGCCTCGGGTGCGTGCGACGAGCGCCTCGCCGTGATTCAGCCTGTGCGCAGGGTCCACAATACCTGCAGATCGGAGCGGGTCCGGGGAGGGCGCTCGCTGATCGCCCGCGATCAGACGATCCGGCGTTCGAGCTCCCGCCGCACCGCGAGCGTCTCGTCGGTTTCGTCCAACTCGACGTCGGTGTAGGTCACGACCGCGCCACGCGCAACGTCGCGGCGCAGGCGGAGACCGTCGGTAAGCCCGATCGGCAGCTCTCCGTTTCGAACGGCCTCGGCGGCGGGGCGTAGGCGGCCCCAGGCACAGAACCCACCCTCTCCATCCAGCACCCGGCCCGCGCGCAGGTCGGTCTTCGCCACGGCGGTCACATCGGCGAGATGGTGGATCGGCACGCCTGTTGCCTCGTTCCGTAGGCCGGCGCGGAGCACACCGGCCGTCAGCTCCAACCCGACCAGGTGGAAGGGGCGCCAGAGCGCCCCGTAGCGGCCCGATGGATCGGTGTGCAGACCGTACTCGCCGAAGCGCGCCGAGACATAGGGGCTTGAGGCCTCGAAGACGACGTAGACGCCCCAGCGCAGGTCGTTGGCAAGCTCGGTTCCGTCGCGTGCGAGGCTGGAGGGCACCTCGACCGTCCCGTCGCGTTCCAGCACGCCGCCCGCTGCGAGGGGAATGCAAGTTGCGGCGAGCTCCTCGACCGCGCACGGCGGAAAGCCGAGCCCGCCTGCCTGGGGATGCAGACCCGTCGCGTTCGCCACGGCGGCCATCTCGATCGCTGACTTCGTCCCATCGAGAAACGAGTTGAACATCGTGGCGTTGAGGCCCTCCGCTGCTGCACGGGCGACCTCGATGCCGTAGGAGTCCCACACGGTGTCGGGTGTGGAGGCGTGGTAGGCGGGAAGGTACTTCGTTCCCTTTCCCGCACAGACGACCTCCAGGCCGCACGCCCACGCCCAGTCGACGAGCTCGCAAACGAGCGCGGGCTGGTCACCGTAGGCGTAGCTGTACACGACACCGGCTGCCGCCGACCGCTCGCCGAGCACCGGTCCGAGGAGCGCATCCGCCTCGACCGTGACGTTGACGACGTGGACACCGCGCTCGAACGCGCGCACCGAATGGCGCAGCGCGGCCGCGGGGGAGCCTGTTGCCTCGACCAGCACCTCCAGGCCCGGGGCGTCGATCAGCGCGTCGGCATCCTCGGTGAGCCAGGTCGCCCCGGAGTCAACCGCCGCCTGCGCCGAAGGTGCGGCAATCTGGGCAGCTGGCCAGCCGGCTCGTTCCAGGCGGGCGCGGGCGCCGGCGAGGTCGAGGTCGGCGATTCCCAGCACGTGCAACCCGGCAAGCCGTCGCGCCTGGCTGAGAAACATCGTGCCGAAGACGCCGGCGCCGACGAGACCAACGCGCAGCGGCCTGCGGGCGTTGTCCCGGTCGGCCAGCAGCGTCCTCAGCATGAGCTGTCTGCTCAGATCGTGGTCGGAGAGAGTGGCGCCACGGTGTGCGCTTGACCGGTCAGGGGGAGGCTGGCTCGGCCACTGTGCGGGTGACGCGCGGAACGGCAACGCCGATCAGGCAGTCCCGCGTCACGAGCGCCGCGAGGTCGTCCTCGCTGAAGGTGTCGGTGCCCTCAGGCCGCTGGGGGAGGACTATGTACCGCAGATCGGCGGTCGAGTCGTGGACGCGGACCGCCACCGTCTCCGGGAGGTCAAGGCCAAACTCTTGCAGCACCGCCCGTGGCTCGCGCACGGCGCGCGAGCGGTAGGACGCCGACTTATACCATGATGGCGGCAGCCCGAGCAGCGGGCGCGGATAGCACGAGCACAGCGTGCAGACAATGACGTTGTGGACGTCCTCGGTGTTCTCTGTGACGGTGAGCTGCGCGGGACTCACGTCGATATCGAGCTCGCGGCACGCTGCTGGCGCATCGGCGAGCAGGCGTGCCCTGAAATCGGGGTCGGTCCACGCGCGCGCGACCACGCGGGCCCCGCGGGCGGGCGTTCGCGCATCCATCTCCTCGACGGCGGCGCGCACCTCGTCGGCGTCGATCACACCCTTCTCGATCAGCAGCTCGCGAACGGCGACCTCGAGCGTCTGGTGGTAGCTGTGCGGGCTGTCCTCGTCGACCGGCGATGCGTGGACGTGGTCGTGGCCTCTGTCAGCCATTCGCTACCTCCTCGAGCCAGTGCTCATAGATCTCCACGTCGATCGTGTCGTCGGATGCCCCCTTGTAGTCAGACCAGACGTCGGACTGGCTGAAGCGCACGCGGTAGAGCATCACCTTCGGTGCGTCGTGCCGACCGAACGCAAGCTCTTCGGGGTTGCCGAACTCGCGACAGATTCGCTCGACGATACCGGTGCGCCCCCGGATGTAGTAGGGGGTCCTCACGTGTCCTGGAGGATGAGCCGCCCGCACCCGAACGCGGTCGCCTGTCGCGAACCGTGGCATCTAGGCCCCGCGGCCCTCGACCTCAGCGATCTTGCGGCCCAGCTCGTCCACGGTGATGACGCCCTTCTCGAGGAGAAGCGTCGTGATCGAGGCGATCCACCGCTCGTAGTAGGACAGCCGCTCGTAGGCGCCCGCCCCGAGCTGCTCGATACCGCGTCTCAGCTCGTCGACCGAGATCAGCCTCCGCGGCTCGCCGACGAGCAGCATCAGGATCGCATCGACGCGCTTCTCCCAAAACGCGGCCTCGTGCTCAGAGAGCTCGATCGGGGCTCCAGCGAGACCACCGATATCGTGGGTGCCACGCCCTCGACTGTCCATGCGGCTCGCGAGGGACCGTACCACGGTCTGAGGGGGCCGCAGACGGTTTTGGCATGCTGCTGCGCCCGGGAGCTTGGGCGCTTGCCTTGGGCGCCTGCCGGATCCGGGCGCTCGGTACGGTGCCGGCAGCGCAAACTCAGGTACGGCGGTGTACCCCGCCAGCGACGTGCTCAGCGGCCTCGCCGCACCGGTCGGCCCCAGCCGCGTCGACGCGCCCGTAAGATTGCACCCGTGCCCAGTCTGCCGCGCATCCGGATGCTCGCCATGGGCGGCACGATCTCGTCGGTTGCGACCGCTGGGACGGCCGAGGTGTCGCCGTCGCTCAAGGCCGAGCAGCTGATCGAGAGCGTCCCCGAGCTGGCCTCGGTTGCCTCGATCGAGTGGGGCGACATGACGACGATCGCGAGCTTTGCCGTCACGCTCGCGGACATGCACGAGCTGGCCCTTGCGGTGGAACAGGCCCGCGCCGACGGTGTCGACGGCGTGGTCATCACGCATGGCACCGACACGATCGAGGAGACCGCCTACGCCCTGGCGCTCATGGTGCCACGCGGGTTTGGGATCGTGCTCACGGGGGCCATGCGCAATCCGATGCTCCCCGGTGCTGACGGACATGGGAACCTGCTGGCGGCGTTCCTCGCGGCGGCTCACCCGACCCTGGCGCACCTCGGGCCAGTGCTCGTCTTCAATGACGAGATTCACGCCGCGCGGTTTGTATCAAAGTCGCACTCGACCCGGCCTTCGACGTTCGCCTCAGCGGGATCCGGGCCAATCGGCGAGGTCATCGAGGGCCGCGTGTACGTGTGGTTCACGCCCGCCTACGACGACGAGCTCGGGCTGCCCGATGCGCCCCCCGTGCCCCGGGCACCTCTGATCAAAGTCGCTTCCGAGATCGACGATCTGGTCCTTCGTGCCGCGATCGAGAGCCGCCCCGATGCGGTCGTGATCGAGGGTTTTGGCGGCGGTCATGCCCTGCCACCGCTGTTGGACGCGATCGATGACGCAATCGCGCGAGGCATCCCCGTCGTCATGGCGCCGCGGGTCTTCGCAGGGCGCACGCTCGAGCGCACCTATCGCATTCCAGGCGCGGAGACCGACCTGATCGACCGCGGCGTCATACCGGCGGGCCACATCGCCGGGCACAAGGCGCGGCTTCGTGTCATCGTCGGGCGGGCGCTTGGGCGCGAGGCCAGCTCGCTGTTTCCCGTCCTCTAGGCGGCCAGGCGCGACCGTCGGGCGGCGTCTTCGCATCGAGGAGGCTCCGGGAGGCAGCCGGCGGGTTGGTGAGGCGGGGCCGGTGGGCGCGTGGCCACGGTGGGTTGTTTCCGGACGGGTGGGGCAGCGCATAGTCGGAGGCTCGCGCCGCGATCCGCGTGTGAGCAGCGTCTCGGGCGAGGTCGCCTGGACTAGGTTGCCACGCCTCTGGAGTGAGCTGGCGAAAGGGCAACCCGCCTCCCACCCACCACCCGGGGGAGGGTAGCTCAGGAAGGCGCACGGCTTGTGCACGAGCTGTCACAGAAGTGTCACGAGACCGTGCCAATTCTGCGCCCGCGAGCGATCGCGGGCACGCGCCTGGAGCCGACGCCGCTTGGCTCCGCTCGACACGGCGGCGGTAGGGCTAGGCGATCGCAGGCCGCAGCGCGTAGCGCTGTTTCCTGACCGACGTCAAGGTGGACGCGCAGGAGGACGCGGCAGGGTCGCAAGACCGCAGCGAGGTCTCTCGTCCCGGCAGGACCGCCTGAGCCTCCCGCTGGCAGGAGGCGAGTGGGTCGTAGGCCGCAGCGATCGATCCACTGTCGGCGCGCTCCTCGGGAACGCTCCTCGCGATCGGTCTAGCCCGAGTTGGGCCGGCGCAGTGCCGGCGCTTGGCGCGAGCTTCGGCGGGATCAGGCCCATGCCGAGCAGGGCCCGCTTGCCTCCGATGCACGCAGGGCAGTTGGGCGGGCCGTCTTGACGGTCGGCCCAGGCTGGCGAAGCCGCCTCAGTAGCGGCCGATCTCGTGCAGCCGCTTGTCAGAGATGCCGAAATGGTGGGCGAGCTCGTGGCGAACCACGTGCTGGACACGCTCCTTGAGTCGAGCCGGGTCACGTCCGTACAGCCGCTCGAGCGTGCCCCGATAGATCGTGATGCGGTCAGGCAGTGCCCACAGGTAGCCGCGGCTTCGTCGCGTCAGTGGAATCCCGTGGTACAAGCCGAGGCGACCCGGGTGCTCTAGGTCACCATCCTCGATCAGCACCTCGACGTTGGAGACCGCCTGCCCGAGCTTGGGTGGCAGCGAGTCCAGGGCCTCGCGCACCCAGTCCTCGAAGCTCTCTTCCGGCTCGCTCGACACGGCTCACCAGGCAGGGTAGCCGGCAGATTGCGGCATCGTCGGCATCCACAGGCGACAATAGATTGAGAGCCAGGAGCGGCCCCCAGCCGATGCTCGAGTCGTTTACCGATCTTGTATCCGGATCAGACTGGACCTACGTGGTTATCTTCCTCGTGGCGGTGATCGATGCGTTCTTCCCGGTGGTGCCGAGCGAGACGATGGTGGTTGCGGCCGGGGTGCTCGCTGCCAATGGCGATCTCAGCATTACGCCGCTGATCATCGTCGCGGCGCTGGGCGCAGTCACCGGCGACAACGTCTCGTATGGGATCGGCCGAACCCTGGGACAGCGTCTGCGCCCACGTCTGTTCGCCGGGAAGCGCCGACGACACCTCGACCGCGCCGAGCGACTGTTGCAGGAACGTGGCGGCTACCTGATCATCATCGCGCGGTTCATCCCCGGCGGGCGCACGGCGACGACGTTCGCGTCGGGTCTGCTGCGCATGCGCTGGACGCGGTTTCTGGCCTGGGACGCTCTCGCCGGGATCATCTGGGGAACATACGCGTCGCTGATCGGGTTCTTCGGCGGCAAGGCCTTCGAGGACGACCCGCTTCGGGGTATCATTCTCGCGCTCGGAATCGCCTTCGCGATTGCGGCTTTCGTTGAGATCTACCGGTGGCTGCGGCAGCGCCGCCGCGGCTCCTCGTTAGAGTCCGCCGAGGACACAGTCAACTCCCGTTAGCCGGAGGGGCTTCGGGCGTTCGCAGCGGCTCCCGCGGCCGAGCCGCCGTTCCCGCAGGTGCTGTTGGCCCCGCACGGAGCAGGGCTGTCCCGGCGGGAGCGGGTGCACGGGCGGGGAGATGCCCGCGGTGCGTTCCTGGTTTCCGTCCCTCTCCGACGGCTGCTACGCGACTGCGCTCTCCTTATCAAGGCGGCTGTCGAGCCGATTGCGTTCCCGCTCCCACCGCAAGTCCTCGTCGACCATGAGGTGAACCAGCTCCTCGAAGCTCGCCTCTGGCTCTCAGCCAAGCACGGTGCGCGCCTTCGTTGGGGCGCCGACGCGCAGGTCGACCTCGGCAGGCTGGTAGAGGGCCGGATCAATCACGATATGTCGTTCGCAGTCATCGATCCCGACACGGCTGAAGACGCGTTCGCGACCAGCGCGCGGGAGGAGTGTGTCTTGCCCGTCGCGATCACGTAGTCGTCGGGCTCGTCTTGCTGCAGCATGAGCAACATTGCGCGCACGCAGTGGGCCGCGAAGCCCCAGTCCTCCCCGGCGTCGAGGTTGCCGAGTCGCAGCTCGCTGTCGAGATCCAGTGCGGTCTGCGCGACGCCGTTGGCGACCTTGCGCCGGAGGAACTCGAGACCGAGAAGCGGTGACTCGTGGTTGAGCAGCATGCCCTTGACGGCGTAGAGCGAGTAGCTCTCGCGGTAGTTCACGGTGATCCGGTGCCCGTATACCTCCGCGACCCCGTACGGGCTGCGCGGATGGAGCGGCGTGAGCTCAGACTGCGGAGCGGCCTGCACCTTGCCGAGCATCTCGCTCGACGGTGCCCGGTAGAAGCGGATCTCGGGGCCGACCGCACGAATCGCCTCGAGGTAGCGCGTGACGCCGAAAGCTGTGAAGTTGCCGGTCTGAACCGGTGTCTTTTGTCACTCGGGGACGAAGCTCTGCACCGCGAGGTGCGAGGTTCTGCGCCGCGAGGTGCGAGGTTGTACCCCTCGCGAGGCCCCGTCGTGCGGATTGCGTTGATGATCGATAGCTGGTCACCGAGATCGCCCTCGATCAGGCTCGTGCCATCGAGCACGCTGAGTCGCACAAGCCGCTCGAGGCGCGGCGTCGACGCACGCCGGGCGAGCCCTGCGACCTCGTATCCCTTCTCCAGCAAGAACTGGGAGCGATGCGCACCATCCTGCCCAGTTATGCAAGTGATCAGGGCCTTCATCCGTCTGCGCATCCTCGTTCTTGCGCGGAGCACGACCACATGACCGGCCAGGACGGCTTCGACTGTCGACCAGCGCGGGACGCCGTGTCCACCGCCAAGGTCGGCTCGAGTCGCTGGTCATGAGGCGCGTGATAGCTGCGGGAGGGTCGCTGGCCGTGCGTGCTTGGATGCGACGCAGCGGCTGCCGGTCAGCCGACGAGCTCCCTGATCGCGTTGAACATCACCTCTGCGGCAAGTGCACCGTCGGCTGGATCGGCGAGCTCGTCTGGTGCGTGGCTGATGCCGTCTTTGCAGGGCACGAACACCATTGCGCTCGGCACCCGGTCTGCGACACACATCGTGTCATGGGCCGCCCCTGAGGGCATCGTTCGAAAGGGCTCGCCGGCAGTGCCGGCGGCTCGCTCGAGCGCCGCGACGATCGTAGGATCCATCCGGGTCGCGGGTACGGTCTGGCGAAGCTCGTAGGCAGCTTGCAGACCGCGGCTCTCGGCTGCTGCCTGCGCGAAGGAAACGATGTCGCGTGCGACGCCGTTGAAGGCGTCCTCGTCGGGCCCGCGGATGTCGAGCGAGAAGCGGGCCTGGCCAGGGACGACGTTGATGATCCCTGGCGAGAAGTCGATCTCACCGACCGTTCCGACTGTTCCCTTGCCGGCCGCGAGCGCGAGCTGCTCGAGCTCGCCGATGCATGCCGCGGCGACAACGCCGGGGTCGAGCCGGAAATCCATCGGGGTTGCCCCGGCGTGATCGGCGCGCCCGTCGACGCTGATATCAGCGTGAACGTAGCCGGCGATGGCGTTCACGACGCCAAGCCTATTTCCCGTGTCCTGGAGCACCCGCGCCTGCTCGATATGGGTCTCGATCCAGCCTGTCAGATCGTCGAGCACGCGCGCCGAGTCCTGCCACCGTTCCGGTTCACAGCCGGCGTCGGCGGCGTGGTCCCAGAAGCTGCGCCCGTCGTCGATGGCGCGGAAGTGCTCTCGCAGGTCGTCTTCGGTGACACGCTGCACCATGATCCGGCTCCCGAGCAGCATCTGGCCAAAGCCCGAGCCCTCTTCCTCGAGGAACGAGATCAGCTGGAGCGGCAGGTTCGTGCCATGCTCGGCATCGAGACGGACGATCTCGAGTGCTGCCACCACGCCAAGCGTCCCGTCGTATGGGCCCCCATTCCGGTTGGAGTCGCAGTGCGATCCGATCCCAAAGACCTTCTCGCCCGGTGGGCGATTTCGGGCGACGAGTGTGCCGACGGGATCGTAGGAGACATCGAAGCCAAGCTCCTCCAGCTTGCCCTGGAAGTAGTCGAGCGTTCGTCGGTAGACATCGGTGTACGCATACCTGCGTATCGCATCGCTCGTCAGCGTGTAGTCACGCCCGGAGAGGGTCTCGATGTCCGCTGCAACGCGAGCTGTGCTGCTCTCACGGTCGATGTTTGCCACTGCCTGACCTCCTGCGTCGGCGCGCTGTCGTCGCTGCGCTCTGCGCGGGTCTCCCTTGAAGTGCATATCTTCGCCTCCAGCGAGCGCTTGTGCATCCCCTGGCGCGGCCGGCTGACCTGCCAGCGGCTTCTCTAAGATGGTCACGTGAGCCTGATCGCGCTCGTGCTGCTCGTCTGTGCGGTATTCCTCGTGCTGGCAGCAGAATGGCCGCGGCTCGCGAGCCGGGTCGATGTCGAGGTGTTCGAGCGCCGGCGGCGCGATCGACGGAAGGCTCGCTTCCGGGTGATCGAGGGCATGCGCGAACGACCGAAGGACCCAGCCCCGGCGCCTGAAACGGACATCGACGACTTTGCAGCGAGCGTCCAGCGCGACCTCGAGCAGCTCCCGACGACCGACGACCGCGATCGCTAGCTGAGCAAGCGCGAAGGTCGCCCCACCTCTGCATGCCAGCCGGGTGCACGCAGGAGAATGTGTGCCACTGCATTACCCCGTTTCCCACCTCCGGGTGCCAGTGGATGCATGGCTGAGCAGAATCAGTGCAGTTTCGTGACGCTTCCATCGCAGACCGTGCGCAAGGTGTGCGCCTTTGTGGGCTACCCTCCCCCGGCGGTGGTTGGGGGGCGGGCTGCCCCTTGCAGCGGCGAGGGCGCGCCCCCGTCGCGGCAGCTGGGCCGGGTTAGGCGGCCCACGCGAGGGGCCGTGGGGGACAGCGAAAACCCCGGGAGCTCCCGTCGCGGCAGCTGGGCTGGGCAGGCGGCCCACAGCACCGCACGGTGGCGGTAGTGGCGCTCGGCCGCGGTGAGCGTGCCAGATCTCGGAGTCTGATCGGCGCGCTCGATCTCGCGGCGGCGGCGTGCCGCTATCATCGAGGACTCCGCGAGCGGATGTGGCGGAATTGGCAGACGCGCACGGTTCAGGTCCGTGTGGGGGCAACCCCGTGGAGGTTCAAGTCCTCTCATCCGCACTGCTGTTGGAGGCTGCGGCTGGGTTGCCCGTCGGGGCCCGTGCGACTCCTGAGGCGGCTCAGCCACCCGTCCAGTCGCAGGCTGCCGTCGGCCGCCTGCGGATGTCTCAGACTGCGAAGCGGTCACCCGCTCCCGCCGCCAGCCGGGCCGCGACGTCCATGGGTATCCGGGCCGAACAACCCAGCTGGGCTCTACGCCTGGGCCTCCACACGAGCGCGGGCGCCATCGAGCGAGTCGAGGATCTTGTCGATCGGCTCGGAAAGGCCCACGAAAATGGGCGTGTCGCGTTCCGTGTACTTGCTCGCCTCGGTCTCTCGAAGGGCCATCATCAACTCGAGGAAGTCAGCCGGGCTCTCGCACTCGAAGGCGGTCATGAACTCCTGATCGTCGATCCCGAACGAGTAGGCGGTGTGGTTGGTGATCGTGGGGAAGCCGCCGCCGATCGTCGCATGCTCGTGCATGGCTTGCCGGCGGTCGTCCATCGAAAGCGTGTACCACGGGCGGAGCTTCACGAAGGGATAGACGACGAGGTAGGGGGCACCGCGTGGAACGATCCGGCGCGGCGGGCGCCGCGGATCGCGATCGAAGTACTTCGACGAGCGCGATGTGGCGAGGTACGAGTACGGGGTGGTCAGAGAGCCCGCGAGCGCCGTGCCGTTGAGCTCGGCCCCAAGGTCACGGAGGTCTTCGTAGCGGTCTGTGAGCTTCCAGAGCATGAACTCAACGTCGGGCCGGACACCGACGAAGCTGTACGTGCGCAGCTCCATGCACTCCTGCCAGCACTGCACCACCTCGGCGAACGCCGACTTCTCGGCTGCTCGCACCTCTGGTGAGAGGCGGCGCCACTCTGGAGCCACCTTGTAGAACGTGTACGCGACGTACTGCGTCGCCTCAGTGTGCTCTCCGTCCGTGCCCACGCGCCAAATCGTAACTCCCTCCCGCGATATCCGGTGCAGACGTGCGCCTCATGTGACACACGGCACCGTACGGTCGGTGGCTGCGCTCGTCGCGCGGGCCGGCGAGTGCTCTACCGCCTGGCGACCAAAGCGGTCCTCTGCTCACACCGCTCTCGATACGCTCTTGGTGGCTGTGACTGCATCCCTGCCGCCGATCGAAGAGCAGCTCCGGGCTCTTCCGGCTGAGCCCGGCGTGTACCTGTTCCGTGGCGAGGATGACGGGGTGCTCTACGTCGGCAAGGCCAAGTCACTTCGGGCCCGCGTCCGCTCCTACTTCCGCGGCGGGGACACTCGTGTTGGTCTGGATCGGCTCGTCGATCGCGTCGTGGGCATCGAGGGCATCGTCACGCAGAGCGAGGGGGAGGCCCTCCACCTCGAGCAGAACCTCATCAAGCGACATCGGCCGGCGTTCAACGTGCGGCTGCGCGACGATAAGTCCTACCCGTACATCGCCGTGACGGTGGGTGACGAGTACCCGCGGGTCATGTTCACGCGCGAGCGGCATCGCCGAGGCGTCGCCTATTTCGGCCCATACTCGTCAGCGAAGAAGGTGCGCGAGACGCTCGACGTCCTCAACCGGGTGTTCCCCTATCGGCCGTGTGAGGGGCCAAGCCCAGGCCGCCACTCGGGTGTCCCGTGCCTCGACTACCACATCGAGCGTTGCCTGGCTCCCTGCATCGGCCACGTGTCGAAGGAGGAGTATCGGTCGGTGATCGACGGCGTCATCGAGTTCCTGTCGGGGAGCACAGAGCCGATCCAGCGGGAGCTCGAACAGAAGATGGAGGCTGCGTCCCAGATGCAGGCCTTCGAGGAGGCAGCGCGCTACCGAAACCGGCTGCTCTCGGTGAGGCACCTCGCTGAGCGCCAGGCGGCCGATCGGCGCGACACCGGGTCGGCGGATGTCCTGGGTATCGCGGCGAAAGGTGGTGTCGCTGCAGTGCAGGTCTTTCCGCTGCGCGACGGCAAGCTGGTCGATCGGCATGGCTACATGCTCGTCAACGTCGGGGGCCAGGACCTGATGACGATGCTCGAGGCATTCTGTCTCGAGCACTATGCAGATCTGCCGAGCATCCCGCGGCTGGTGATCGTACCGGGGGAGCTGCGCGATGTCGAAGGTCTCGAGGAGTTCCTCTCGGAGTGCCGTGGCTCCCGCGTCGAGGTACGGCCTGCGCAGCGCGGCGAGAAGCGCAGGCTCCAGCTGCTCGCACAGAAGAACGCGGCGCTCGCGCTCGAGACCGATTCGCTGCGCTCGGAAAGACGGCGCGCGGCGCGGATCGAGGCGCTCGAGGAGCTACGCGAGGCGCTGAACCTTGAGAGCCTGCCGATAAGGATCGAGTGCTACGACATCTCGACAACCCAGGGGTCAGCGCCCGTGGGCTCGATGGTCGTCTTCGAGGATGCGGTGCCGAAGAAGGCCCAGTACCGGAAGTTCAGGATCAGGGGAGTCGAGGGCCAGGACGACACCGCGATGATCGCCGAGGTCGTGTCCAGGCGGTTCGTCCGCCTGGGCAGCGTCGTCTCGGAGGACTACGACGAGAGCTTCGTGGCCACCCCGAACCTCGTCGTTGTCGATGGCGGCAGAGGCCAGCTCGGCGCTGCTCTCGACGCGATGCGCTCCCACGAGCTGCCACGGGTGGCCGTCGTGGCGCTGGCAAAGCGTGAGGAGGAGGTGTTCGTCCCCGGGAGCCCACACCCCATCCGGCTCGACCGGCACTCACCCGGCCTCCAGCTCCTCCAGCGCGTGCGTGACGAGGCGCATCGCTTCGCGCTTGGCTTTCACCGACAGCGCCGCGGCGCTCGCGCTCGCGAGTCGATCCTCGACGCGCTGCCCGGGGTTGGGCCGGCGCGAAAGCGGGCGCTCATGCAGCACTTCGGCTCGCCGGAGCGTCTGTTGGAGGCATCTCGGGAGGAGCTCGAGGGTGTGCCGGGCGTTCCGGCGCGGACAGGCCGGCAGATTCACGCGGCGCTCCGGCGTGCTGGCGGTGCCAGCCCGAGGGCCGGCGGTCTATCGGTGGCAGCCCATCCGACCGAAGCTGGAGACGATCGCGGTGAGCGAGCTAGCGCGAGCGCTCGGCCGCCTCAGATGCCATGAGGGAATCGCAGCCCTCAGAGAGCAGGAACGAGGTCGGAAGGTCACGGCGCGGTCCCTCAGACGCCATGAGGGGATCGCAGTAGTCATCGCCAAGGGTGTGCACGGGACACGCGTCCGCCTGAGCGTGAGCAGGTTGGCTTCGCCGGTCGGGCGCACGACCTCTCAGTCCGGTGGAGGCGGGCAGCGTGTCCATCCGTTTCAGGGGACCGACCTGCGGCCAAGGCACTGCGTGTCCGGGCGATGGGGAGGCCCTCGCGCTTGGACGATCTGGCCGTGAGCGGACGAGGCGGCGAGGTGAGCAGTCGGCTGAGTGCCGTCGAGCGAGTGTCGTATGAAGCCCCGGGCTGGGGTGTCGGCGAGCTGTGGTTACAGGACGATGTCCTCCTCTGGCACGAGTCGCCGAGGGCGGGCACCGTCCACACCCCGAGCCAGCACCCGCTTGCTCAACGCCTTGAGCGGTACTTCGCCGGGGATCCGGTGTCCTTCGATGACGTGACGCTCGCGCTCGAGGAGCTCCCGCCTTTTCACCGCGAGCTGGCCAAGGCTCTGCGTCAGGTCCCGCGCGCAACGGTCGTCTCGTACGGGGAGCTCGCCGCGCTCGCGGGCCGGCCGCGGGCGGCCCGCGCCGCGGGGACGTTCTGCGCCTCCAACCGCTTCGGCATCATCCTGCCGTGCCACCGTGTCGTCTCGGCGACGGGGCTTGGCTCCTTCGGCAGCCTCGGGCTCGACTACAAGCTTCGGCTGCTTGCACTCGAGGGGTGGCAGCCGGCGTGAGCTTCTCTGACGAGGCGCGCAGCGAGCTTGCGAGCATCGATCCCAAGCGGTTCTGTTGCCGGCTCGCGGAGTTCGCTGGCCTCGTCACGACAGCCGGTGCCGCTGTCGACGACGAGGGCGGCGAGCCGCGGGTACGGGTTGATGTAGCTGCCGCGGCGAGACGCGGCTTCACGCTGCTGCGCTCGTTCGGTGTTTCGGCCGATGTGCACTCTTACCGCCTGCCCGCTTTCGCGCGTGAACCCCGGTACAGGCTCGATGCCTCCGGATATCCGTGCGCTCAGCAGGTCCTGGAAGAGGCTGGCGTCGTGGATCGGCGTCTCGTCCGGCACGAGGTGCCGCCTGCGCGGGGTTGTTCGTCGTGCGTGCTGCCGCGCGGCGCTCTTGGGGGGGCGTTCCCCGGCGGCGGATCGATCACCCCGCCGCGCGCGATGCACGTCGAGCTGCGCGTGCGCACGCGCCCGACTGCCGACTTCCTCGCCACGGTGGCCGGGGCAGCGGATGTCGAGCTGCGTGTTGTCGAGCGTCCGCGTCACGTCGCCGCCTACACCAAGAGCGTCGAGACGGCCGCGGACGTGCTTGCGCTGATGGGCGCCCACCAGGCTGCGCTCGCGCTGTGCGGGAGTCGGCTGTCGTGGGGACAGCTCGGGCGCACGCCAACCGGCTGGCCCACGCCGACCATGCCAACCTTGTGCGCGCAAGCCGCAGCTCGCGCGATCAGCTTCGCCCGATACGCAAGCCGGACGCTGCAGGGGCGCTCGACGGGCTTCCAGCTGAGCTTGTCGAGATCGCGCAGCTGCGTGTCTCGCATCCGTCTCTCACCCTGCGTGAGCTCGCGGAACGGTGCCAGCTGCCGACGACGAAGGCAACCGTGCACCGCCGCCTGCGTCGGCTTGAGCGGCTTGCCGCCGGCTGATCCGACGGCCGGCGCATCAACCGGCCGCCGGGCTCGCTAGCAATCCTCAGCATGGCGTTCGACCAAGGCTTGCTGAAGGCTGGGCTCAAGGCGGCCGTGCCCTGGGAAGAGCCTGGGTGCAACCGCACGGTGGCACGCAAACGGCTCTGGCCAGCGGCCAACTCTTGGGTGTGCTCTAGCCGGGGCTTGTGCGTGTGTGGGCATCGCCGGACGGCGGACTCTGGACATCGCTGCCCCACCACCGTGCTTCCGCGTGTGCGGGCATGGCCGTCCAGCCGCTGTGTCCTGCCATTGCACCCCAGTGCTCTCCTTCCTGGGCGGGCGCCCTTCACTGGAAGTTAACCACAGGGCAACCTTGCTGTCCGGGCGCAGGTCGTGCCCGGGGCGTCCCCTCACCGGAAAGGGAGCCTCGAGGTTGCGCCTCCCTTTGGGCGCCGGCGGGTTGTGCCAACGCCGCTCGAGCTCGCGGAGCGCAGAGTTGCGCCTCCGACCGCGCGCCGGCGTGTTCCTCGTTCGCGGAGTGTTCCTCGTTCGGGAGGGCGATCCGCCAGATGCGCCTGCGTTTTCCTGCGCCTCCATCTGCGCGAAGGCGTGTCCCGCCGGACGGCGAGACCGAGCGGTACGACGGTGCAAAGCTGGCACAGTCTCATGACGTTTCCGTGACAGGTCGCGTGAGAGCCGTGCGGTTTTCTGGGCTACCCCCCTCCGGGTGGTGGGTGGAGGGGCGGGTCCCCTCTCGTATCGGCTGGCGGCCTTGGTTGGAAGGCGGCCGCGGCTACCGTGTTGGTCGTGGCGCGGTGGCGGCCTCGTATGCGGCTGGACAACACGGGCCCTGCGCATCAGCGCGGCCCCCGCGCAACGGCTGGGCCGCGAGGCGTCGGCAGCCGGGTCGCCCGCGCGGCGACTCGCGGAACCCTCTTCGTGGTGGATCCTACGCAGCGATCGGCTACTGCGGCGGCAGCTGAGTGCCCGGCCTGCCATCACATGCGCATCCAACACCTCGTCATGCAGCGACCGGCCGCGACGGTGGCAGTAGAGCGGGACGCGGAGGGGAGCAACGGGGCTGGGGTCCCGGGTTAGAATCGCTGCGCCGGCACGCCCGCGAGCCACGTGGGCGCGAACCGTTCACACGAGGGGAGTGGCAGGCTGCATGAGCGTACGCGTCGGGATCAACGGGTTCGGCCGCATCGGACGAAACTTCTTTCGCGCGGCGAAGAAGCAGGAAGCACCAGTTGATCTGGTCGCTGTGAACGACCTTGGCGACGCGAAGCAGATGGCACACCTGCTGCGGTACGACTCCGTGCTTGGGCCGCTCGAGGGTGACGTCGAGGTTGTCGACGGGGCGATCCGGGCCGTGGGCGATGAGTTCCGGCTCTTGAATGAGCGTGATCCCGGCAGCCTCCCCTGGAGGGAGCTTGGCGTCGAGGTCGTGATCGAGTCGACGGGGTTCTTCACAAAGCGCGAGAGCGCGCAGTTACACCTCGACGCGGGCGCGGAGAAGGTCGTCATCTCGGCACCTGCAACCGACCCTGATGTCACGGTCGTGCTCGGCGTGAACGACGATGCCTACGATCGAGAGGGACATCGGATTATCTCGAACGCCTCGTGCACGACGAACTGCATTGGGCCGGTCGCGAAGGTCTTGAACGACGCGTTCGGTATCGAGTCCGGCTTCATGACGACGACCCACGCGTACACGAACGACCAGAGCATCCTCGACCTCCCGCACTCGGACCTCAGGCGCGCTCGAGCAGCAGCGATCAACCTGATCCCGACGTCGACGGGCGCCGCGCGGGCGATCGGGCTCGTGATCCCCGAGCTGCAGGGCCGCCTCGACGGCGTGGCGGTGAGAGCGCCGGTGCCGGACGGCTCGATCGTCGATCTCGTCGCGACCCTCGACACCGAGGTGACCGTGGAGGAGGTCAACGCGCAGTTCGCAGGCGTGGCCGACACGGGGCGGCTCGCAGGGATCCTCAAGTACGCCGACGAGCCCATCGTGTCGAGCGACGTCATCGGCAGCTCGTTTAGCTCGATCTTCGATAGCGGGCTGACGATGGCTCAGGGCAGGCTGGTGAAGGCCTTCTCCTGGTACGACAACGAGTGGGGCTACTCGTGCCGGCTGGTCGACCTCGTGACCCGGCTCCTGTGACCGACGCCGCATCGCCGAAGCGCAGATGAAGCTGCCGCGCTCGATCGAAAGCGTAGACGTTGGCGGCAGGGTAATCCTCGTGCGCGTCGACTTCAACGTTCCGCTCGAGCAGGGAGCGGTTGCCGATGACACGCGCATCCGTGCAGCGCTCCCGACCATCAGGCTCCTGCTCGAGCGTGAGGCGGCGCGTATCGTGCTCTGCTCGCATCTGGGGCGTCCCGACGGCGTCCCCGTCGACTCGCTGTCGCTGAGAGTCGTTGCCGAGCATGTCGGCGAGCTGCTGGGGCAAGGGGTCGCCTTCGCCGAGCCATCGGCGCCGCTGATCCTGCTCGAGAACCTCCGCTTTACGCCAAGCGAGACCGCCAACGACTCTGCCTTCGCTGCGGCCCTCGCGCGCGGCTGCGATCTCTATGTGAACGACGCGTTCGGCTCCGCGCACCGCAGGCACGCTTCAACAGAGGGGGTCACCCGTTTGCTGCCTGCCTACGCGGGCCTGCTGCTTCGCCGCGAGATCGAGGAGCTGGCAGCGCTTCTCGATGCGCCGGAGCGGCCGTTCGTGGCAGTCGTGGGCGGCGCGAAGGTCGAGGACAAGCTCGCCGTTATGCGCTCGCTCGCGCGGCGGGCGGACACGCTGCTCGTCGGGGGCAAGCTGGCTGAGGAGCTTCGGCTGCAGGACGATTTCGCCGACATCCGCGCGCAAACCGTGTTGCCGACCGACGTGGTTGCTGCCGAGTCGTTTGCTCCCGATGCCCCGAGCGAGATCGCCGCCCCCGACTGTGTGCCAGCGGGCTGGGTCGCGCTCGATATCGGGCCGAGGACGCAGAGCCGGTTCTGCGACGTGGTGAAGGGTGCGCGCACCGTGTTCTGGAACGGCCCGATGGGCGTCTTCGAGTGGGCGCGGTTCGCCGAGGGGACGAAGGCCATCGCGGCCGCGGTCGCCGACTGCAGCGGCCGGACGGTCGTTGGCGGGGGAGACTCGGCGCGAGCTGTCCAAGAGCTTGGGCTCGCGGGCTGCATTACCTGGATCTCCACCGGCGGCGGAGCCTCGCTCGAGCTGCTTGAGGGTCGCCGGCTGCCGGGTATCGCCGCCATTCCACCTGCGTAGTCGGGGTATCCGCGACCTGTGTCGAAGCGAGGCCCCGCGTAAGATCACGAGATGCGCAAGCTCGTCGCGGGCAACTGGAAGATGTTCAAGGGGCCTGCGGAGGCGCGCACGCTGTGCTCCGAGCTCGCCGATCGCGTCGGTGCGGATCCCGCCGTCGGGCTCGCCGTGTGCCCTCCGTACGTCTCGCTGGCCACGGCGCTAGCCGCGCTGGAGGGCAGCGCCGTCGACGTGTTCGCGCAGAGCGTCCACTGGGAAGCCTCCGGCGCGTTCACCGGAGAGGTCTCGGCTGAGATGCTGCTCGAGATCGGTGCCGCAGGCTGCCTCGTCGGCCACTCGGAGCGACGTCAGCACTTTGGTGAGACAGACGAGACGACAGGCGCCCGGGCGGCGTGCGCGCTCGCAGTCGGATTACGCGTGATCGCGTGTGTCGGCGAGCTCGAGCGCGAGCGAGAGGCGGGCGACACAGCCGCCGTGCTCGAGCGGCAGGTGCACGCGATCGAGCGCGCAGTCCCGAACAGCGCCCAGCTCGTGGTTGCCTATGAGCCGGTGTGGGCGATCGGCACGGGCAAGACCGCAACCGCCGACCAGGCTCAGGAGGCCCACGAGGTGATCAAGCGCATCCTCGACGTTCCGGTGCTCTACGGCGGATCCGTCAAGCCGGAGAACGCAGCGGAGCTGATGGCCATGCCCGATGTGGACGGCGCGCTCGTTGGCGGCGCCTCGCTCGACGTCGACTCGTTCGTCGCGATCCGCGATGCGGCCGCTGCTGCGTAGATGGCCAACGGGCTCACGTTGCAGGGTGCGTGCAGTCCGCTGACGGCTTGGACGGTCTGTCCAGCAGCAGCACCTGACGCGCTTGGTCGCCCGACGACGGGCACAGCGTCTCGGTGAAGGCCCAGGTACCGCTCGTCGCGCTCGTCGTCCTCGACGGCTGGGGGTGTGCCCCGGCAGGTCCGGGCAACGCGGTCGCGCTGGCGTCGACGCCCGTGCTCGACGGCCTCGTGCGGCGCTTCCCGCGCACGACGCTCGATGCGTCGGGCGAGTCGGTTGGCTTGCCGGCCGGTCAGATGGGCAACTCCGAGGTTGGCCACCTGACGATCGGCGCGGGGCGCCCTGTGGAGCAGGATCTGCTGCGCATCAACGGCTCCATCGAAAGCGGGGAGCTCTTCGAGAACCCGGCGCTCGTGGGTGCCTTCCAGCGGGCTGCCAGCCGAGGTGGAGCTGTCCACTTGATCGGCCTCGTCTCGGTCGGCGGCGTCCACTCGCACATCGATCACCTGCGCGCGCTGCTTGAGCTGGGGAGCAGGCTTGGCCACGCAGATCGCACTGTTGTCCACGCCTTCACGGATGGACGGGACGTATCCCCGCAGGCAGCCGGCGGCGATCTGGCCAGGCTCGCCGCGGCAGGCGCAAGGGTCGCCACGGTCTGCGGCCGCTACTACGCGATGGACCGCGACCGGCGCTGGGAGCGTACCGACCGCGCCGTCGAGGCTCTGATCAACGGCGTCGGCCAGCAAGCGCAGAGCGCGGAGGCAGCGGCGCGGGAGAGCTATGCACGCTCTGCGACCGACGAGTTCATCGAGCCGACGGTGATCGGTGAGATCTCCTCGGGGCGGCTGCGCGAGCACGACTCGATCGTGTTCTTCAACTTCCGGCCCGACCGGGCACGGCAGCTCGCGCACCGGCTGGTCGAGCGCGGCTTCGACCTGACCACAATGACCTGCTACGGCCGTGCCTTCGACTGCCCAAGAGTCTTTTCGCAGGTCGACATCAAGGGCACGCTCGCCGAGGTTGTGGCGAGCTCCGGCGCGCGCCAGCTCCACGTTGCGGAGACGGAGAAGTACGCGCACGTGACCTACTTCCTGGGCGGCGGTCGGGAGGAGCCATGGCCGGGAGAGGAACGCATCCTCGTGCCCTCGCTGTCCCACGTGGCGACCTACGACGAGCAGCCGAGCATGTCGGCGGCCGAGGTGGCGCGCCGCTTTGCCAACGAGCTCGTGCGCGGCGAGTACGCGCTCGGGGTCGTGAACTTCGCGAACCCGGACATGGTGGGTCACACCGGGGTGCTCGACGCTGCGGTCGAGGCGATTGAGGCAACCGATGCGGCCGCCGACGTGGTGGTTGAGGCGGTGTCAGCCCGCGACGGCGTCTGCCTTGTGTTCGGAGATCACGGGAATGCCGAGCAGATGATCGCCGAGGACGGTGTCAGCCCCCACACGGCTCACACGGCCAACCGGGTGCCTCTCATCGTCACCCTGGCAGACGCCACTGTCGAGGCAAACGGCACGCTCGGTGACGTCGCCCCGACGGCGCTGGCGTTGCTTGGGCTTGAGAGCGCGCCCGAGATGCGCGGGCGCGTCCTTGTCCGCTCGGCCTGAGCGGGACATCTGTCCTTTCCTGCGACCGCAGCTATACTGCCGTACCTTCCCGCCCGTGGCGCTGCCTCAGCCAGATCCCTGGGTTCTTCGCAAGGCTCAGCATGGCAATGAGCAGGCTTTTCGCACGATCGTGCAGGCGTACGAGCTGCCGGTCTTCAACTACGTCCTGCGCGTGGTCGGGGAGCGGACCCTGGCCGAGGACCTCACGCAGGACATCTTCATGCGAATCTACCATGGGCTGCCCGCGTTCTCGTTGCGCTGCCAGTTCACGACGTGGCTCTTCCAGGTGGCGAAGAACCGCATACTCGATGACCTTCGCGCGCGCGATCGGCGGCCTGAGACCGACATGCTCGGCGAGTCGTCGCAGCTTGAGGCGGTCGACGCGCCCCTCGATCGCATCGAGCTGATCGATGCGGTCTGGCGCTCCGTTGCGTCGCTGAATCCGGATCTCAAGATGGCGCTCTTGCTGCGCGATGTGGTGGGGCTGTCCTACGCGGAGATCGCCGACTCCCTCGAGATCACGCTTGCGACCGTCAAGTGGCGCATCTACAAGGCGCGCGAGGAAGTGCAGCTTGGTCTCGCGCGTGACGGCATGGTGGACAGCACCGAACAGGTGCGGGCGCCGGCATCGACGACCTAGGCGCCGAACCCCGAGATGAGCCGTGGGACCTGGCGGTTCACGCTGCCGCCGTGACTGTGGCGTGGGCTCGGTGGGAGCCGTGAGGACGCCCTCGATCATGGAAGGCCAGCGGAGTGTTGGCGTGGCAGGGTACCGTCAGCAGTCGGGTGGGAGCACCTGTCGTGACGGGTACCTGGTCTCCACCTGCCCTACCGAGCTGACCGCCCCACCATCGAACTGCCCACTCCAGCCGGTTGGGAGGACCTCCGCCGCCGGCGAGCCCTCGGCAGGTTGGGCAGGTCCACTCCAGCCGCTTGGGGCCTCTCTCCAGCTGCCCTGGCAGGCCTCGCGCCCCAGCTGCGCCATGAGGGCAACCCGCCCCCACCCACCATCCGGGGGAGGGTAGCTCAGCAAAGTGCACGGCTTGCGCACGTTTTGCCACGGAAGCGCGACGAAGCCGCAGAAGCGTGACGGAGCCACAGATGCGTGGCGAACCTACAGGAGCGTGAGGAAACCTCTGCGGAGACTCGAAGGGGGGCGCCGCGCTGAGGCTGCGGCCGCTCTTCGTCGAGGCTTCACAAAACCCTGTGGAGACCCGAAGGGGAGCACCGCGTTGAGGGTCGGCCGTGAGCGCGCCCCGGCCTCAGAAGCCCTCCGTAAGGCGGTCAGCCAGCTCCTCGGGGAGGCGGGCAGCGCGGATCTGAGCCTGTGTTGCGGCAACGTCGTAGGCGACCCGCTCGAACACCGCGCGATGCTCCTCGAAGTCGAGGAGGAGCCACGCGGCGCGAGGGTCGCCATCTCGCGGCTGACCCACCGATCCCGGGTTGAGCAGGCGCCGGCGCTCAGGCTTGAGCGGGAGTGTTGTTCCGCCGGGCGCGAGGCCTCCGGCCGACCCATCGCTATCCTCGAAGTGAAGGGCCGCGTGCGAATGGCCCACGAGCACGAGTGGGCGCGTCGCCGCAGCGAGCGCAGCGACCGCTTGGCCGAACGAGAGCACGTACTCCCAGACGGGGTCGCGCGGGCTTCCGTGCACGAGCAGGGCCTCGTCGGTCTCGTGGAGCGGCGACAGACCGGCGAGGAAGGAAGTCGCCTCCTCGCTGAGAACCGCGCGCGTCCAGCGCGCCGACTCGGCGGCCTCATGCGAGAATACGTCGAGGTCGATCTCGCCGAGGACCCCTAGATCGTGATTCCCGACGAGGCAGACAGCTGCCCGGGCGGCGACGAGAGCACAGCATTCGTTCGGACGAGGTCCGTAGCCAACCAGGTCTCCGAGGCACCACATCGCGTCGATTCCGCAGCCATCGATGGCGCCGAGAGCCGCCGTGAGAGCCTCGAGGTTCCCATGAACGTCGGAGATGACGGCAACTCGCATCGGCGCCGGGTGAGGTTAGCGATCTTCGCCTGCCTGCTCGTCGCCGGCTGGGTTGTTGCCGGCCTCTTCCTCTGGAGGTCGGAGGTCCCCGACCTCGACCTGCCGAGCGTGGAGGCGCACGAGCTGTTCTCGCCAGAGACCCTCGCCGACGGCGAGGCGTTCCGCAGCGGTGGGCGCGCGTTCTGGGCGGGCGCGCAGGCGCTGCAGCTCGCGGTGCTGGGCGTGCTCGCCTGGCGCTGCCGGGCGCTCGCGCGGTGGGTCGGGCGCCGGATCTCGGGCGCCGTGCGTCTGGGCGTCCTCATGGGCATTGCCTCGGTGCTCGTCGTTTGGCTCGCGCAACTCCCGCTCGGTGCGGGAAGCCACGCGTGGCGCCGGATATTCGACGTTACCCAGCAGGGCTACGGGGCGTGGCTCCTCGATCGGGCGCTTTCCCTGCTGGTGCTCGCGGTCCTGGTTGGCCTCGCCGCAGGGGTGTTCGTGTGGCTGGCTCGACGGCTCGGGCAGCGCTGGTGGGCTGCCGGGGGAGCGCTGCTTGCGGTCGGCGCGCTCGCGTTCGTCGTGCTGCAGCCGCTCGTGATCCAGCCGCTGTTCAACGACTTCCGCGAGCTGCGGGACCCGGCACTTGCGGCGGAGATCAGGGCGATCGCCGAGGAGCTTGACGTGGCGATCGACGCCATCGAGGTTCGCGATCAGAGCCGCAGGACCAGCGTTGCGAACGCCCAGGTCACGGGTATCGGACCCTCCACCCGCGTGGTTATCGATGACACGCTGCTGGCAGGCGATGCGTTCAGGCGCGCTGAGGTGGTCGCGGTAGCTGCGCACGAGCTCGCGCACGTCTCGCGGGCGCACGTCTTCAAGGGAGTCGCCTGGTTCGGGCTTTTCGCCATCCCTGCGATCGGGATCGTCGCGCTCGTGACAGGGCGCCGCGATCCGCGAGGCCTCGCGAACCCCGCGCTCGTGCCGCTCGCGCTCCTCACGGTCGCGGCGATCGTGCTGGTAACCGCCCCGCTGCAGATGGCAATCTCGCGCCACCTGGAGGTGGAGGCGGACTGGATTGCGCTCCAGGCGACGAAAGATCCCGAGGCGCTCGAACGGCTGGTGAGCGGGTTCGTCGTGACGAACGTGGGCGACCCCACCCGACCCGCCTGGGTCACCCATCTCCTGGGCAGCCACCCCGACACGCTCGAGCGGATCGGTATGGCGCGCCTCTTCGGCGAGCAGCTCGGTGAGCAGCAGGGGCCATCGCCCGCTGGAGCGGGCTGACGGCACCGGTGTGTCAACTGCCAGCGCCTGGCTCGCCGCTACTCGGCGCCGGGCTCAGGCAGGTTGCGAATCCCTTCGCGCGTCTGCCACTTCGACCAGCAGTCGGCCATCGCGTCCATCAGCTCTTGCATGAATCTCGGAGAGACGTTCACCCTTGTGACGACCACCCCTGGCACCTCGCCCTCATCCACCTCATGGTCGACCCGGGCGAAGGTGAGGGTGAACTCGTAGTCGGAGAAGCTGACGTTGGCGAAGTTCGCGTAGACCCCGGCGAGATGCTCAGGGTCGAGGTGGATGTTCAGCTGTCGCTCGAGCTCGTTCTCTTCCACGGCTCTACCATACTTGCCGATGAAGCTGGCAACCCCTCTCGGGAGCCGTTGAGCGCGGCAGTGCCCGGCGCCCTGGCTCGGCTCGCCGACCCGATCGTCGCGCGCGCGGGCGAGCTTGGCGCTGAGGGCGCCGTTGAGGCCGCCCTGGCGCGGCCGAGCATCGAGGCGCACGGAGACTTCGCGACGGCCATCGCCATGCGGCTTGCGCCGGCGCTCGGGCGGTCGCCGCGCGAGATCGCCGAGGAGCTGGCGGAAGGCGTCCCGCTCGGCGGCCTGATCGAGTCAGTCGACGTGGCGGGGCCCGGGTTCCTGAACCTCCATGTGACCCCAGCCTGGTACGGACTCGCGCTCGCCGAGGTGCTCGACCGCGGCGAGGCCTATGGCTCGGGGTCAGCTGCCGAGCCGGAGCACATCCAGGTTGAGCTCGTCTCGGCGAACCCCACGGGGCCGCTGACGGTTGGCTCGGCCCGCAACGGCGCCTACGGAGACTCGGTGGCACGGCTGCTTGCGTTCGCTGGTCATCGGGTCGAGCGCGAGTACTACTACAACGACGCGGGCAGCCAGATTGAGCGGTTCCGCGCGTCGGTCGAGGCGCGCCGGCGCGGGGAGGAGCCACCCGAGGACGGCTACCACGGCGACTACATCACCGAGGTCGCACAGCTCGATGGTGATCCGGTTCCAACCATGCTCGAGCAGATCGAGGCGACGCTTCGGCGATTCCGCATCGAGATCGATACGTGGGAGCGTCAGAGCAAGCTCGAGCGCGACGTCCCGGCGATCATCGATCGGCTCGAGACGTACGAGGCCGCCGGCGCCCTGTGGATCCGCTCGACCGCCCATGGCGATGAAAAGGACCGCGTGCTCGTGCGGTCAGCCGACCGCGGCGGTCTTCCGACCTATGAGGCCGCCGACGCCGTCTACATGCAACGCAAGCTGGCAGTCGGTTTCGATCGGCTGGTCTACGTGCTCGGAGCCGACCACCACAGCTACGTGGCGTGGCTCGGCGCCCTGGCCTCGGCGCTCGGCACCGATCCGGCGAGGGTCGAGGTGCTCATCTACCAGCTCGTGCACGTGACGGAGCAGGGGGAGGCGAAGAAGGTCAGCAAGCGCCGCGGCGATGTCGTGCTGCTCGACGAGCTCCTCGATGAGGTAGGTGTGGACGCAGCGCGCTGGTTCCTGGTCGCGCGGGGACACGACCAGACGGTTGACATCGATGTTGACCTCGCGCGCGAGAAGACGCAGAAGAACCCCGTCTACTACGTCCAGTACGGGCACGCGCGAATCGCGGGCATCCTGCGCAACGCCGGGGCGGCTGAGATTTCGCCGGAGCCGCCGGCCGAGCTGGCCCCTGCCGAGCGTGATCTCGTGAAGAGGCTTGTCGACTTCACCTCGGTCGTTGCCGAGGCAACCGAGCACCGCGGGCCGCATGCAATCCCCATCTACGCGGTGCGCCTTGCGGATGACTTCCACCGCTTCTACCAGCGCCATCGTGTCCTCGATGGCGCTGCGCAGGCGTTCCGCCTGGCCCTCTGTCTGGCGACGCAGCGCCTGATCGCGCGGTGTCTCGACCTCATCGGAGTCGAAGCACCTGAGCGCATGTAGGTCGCGTGCCCCTGCCGGGCAGCTCCATGGCTGAGCGCGTGCTCTGCGTGACGGGCTGACGTTAGGATAAGACTCCCGATGGGTGTCGATCCGCCAGCGGCCCTTGGCCGTGATCTCGTGCTCGAGCTGGTCCGGGTGACGGAGGTCGCCGCGCTCGCCGCCGGCCGCTGGATCGGGCGCGGCGACAAGCAGTCGGCCGACCAGGCTGCTGTGGATGCCATGCGCCTGGTGCTCGACAGCGTGAGCATGAGCGGGGTCGTCGTCATCGGCGAGGGTGAGAAGGACGAGGCGCCGATGCTCTACAACGGCGAGGCGGTTGGGAACGGCACACCGCCCGAGGTTGACATGGCTGTCGATCCGCTCGAGGGAACTCGACTCACCTCGCTCGGCCAGCCGAATGCCATCGCCGTTATCGCGCTGTCAGAGCGAAGCACGATGTTCTTTCCCGGGGCGGCCGTGTACATGGACAAGATCGCGACCGGACCAGAGCTCGCGGGTGCCGTGGACATCACCGCACCCCCGGCCGAGAACGTCAGGCGCGCGGCGAAGGCGAAGGGGGTCTCGCCGAGCAGCATCACGGCCATCGTGCTCGACCGGGACAGGAATCAGGAGCTCATCGAGGAGCTTCGAGCGTGCGGCGCGACGGTGAACCTCATCACCGATGGAGACGTCGCCCCGGCCATCGCAGCCGCGCGCTCCGAGGAGACAGGTGTCGATCTGATGATGGGTATCGGCGGCACGCCGGAGGGCGTGATCGCAGCGGCGGCGGCGAAGTGTCTGGGCGGGTCGGTGCAGGGCCGGCTCTGGCCGCGCACGGCCGACGAGCGCCAGCTGCTGGTCGACGGCGGGTACGACCCGGACGCCGTGCTGGACACAGACGATCTCGTCGGCGGCGAGAATGTGCTCGTCGCGGCATCTGGTGTGACGGACGGGACGCTCCTGAAGGGAGTGAGGTACGGCGCGGAACGCGCTGAGACCGACTCGATCGTGATGCGCGCATCGTCGCGGACCGTCAGGCGCGTACAGGCAGAGCACAGCCTCGAGAAGGTCGCGCGGTTCGCTGCGCTCGTGACCGGCTGAGACAACTCGACGCCCAGGAGGAACCATGGGACTTGGCTACGACAACGACCTGTACATCCTCGCGTTCGATCACCGTGGGTCGTTCGCCAAGATGTTCGGCATCAGCGGGCGTGAGCCGACGGCCGAGGAGACCGCCCAGATCCAGGACGCGAAGCGGCTCATCTTCGAGGGCTTCCAGCTCGCGCTTGAGCAGGGCGCGTCACGCGGGGCCGCGGGCGTTCTCGTCGATGCCCAGTACGGTCCGACCGTCGCAACCGAGGCGAGGGCAGCCGGTCTGAACCTCGCGATGCCCGTCGAGAAGAGTGGCCAGAACGAGTTCGACTTCGAGTACGGCGAGGCCTTTGGCGAGAAGATCGAGGAGTACGACCCCACGTTCTCGAAGGTGCTCGTCCGGTACAACCCCGATGGCGACCGTGCCATGAACGAGCGGCAGACGGCCCGCCTGAAGCGCCTAACAGAGTGGCTCCACGCCAACGACCGGAAGTTCCTCTTCGAGCTGCTCGTCCCGGCGGAGGAGGCTCAGCTTACGGCGGTCGACGGCGACGGCGAGCGCTACGATGTCGAGATCCGGCCCGACCTGATGATCCGCGCGATCCGCGAGCTGCACGAGGCCGGCGTCGAGGCTGACATCTGGAAGATCGAGGGAATCGACTCACGCGAGAAGTGCCAGGAGATCGCCGCTCTCGTGCGAAGCGGCGGCCGGGACTCCGTCGGGTGCGTCGTGCTCGGACGCGGAGCTTCCCACGCGAAGGTTGAGGCGTGGCTCGAGGCGGCGGCGGGGCTCACCGGCTACACCGGGTTCGCGATCGGGCGGTCGATCTTCGGCGATGCGATCAAGGCGCTGGCTGCCGGCGAGCTCGATCGAGCGAGCGGCGCAGAGTCGATCGCAGCGAACTACACGCGCTTCATCGAGGTGTACCGCTCGGCTGCGGCCGCCGCCTAGCGTGGCCGCGGCAGGAGCCGCGGTAAGATCGCCCCAAAGCGGACGTAGCTCAGCTGGTAGAGCATTGGCTTCCCAAGCCAAGGGTCGCGGGTTCGAGCCCCGTCGTCCGCTTCTCGCACAAATAAAGGGTTGGCGGGCTTTTTGAGAGGTCATTTCCCGCCCGAAATCTCTTGATCTGCGCCAATGCGCGCCCATCGAACGGATCAAGCATCGCCCGGACCTGCTCTTCAGCGTCAACGAAAGGGTGCCCATAGGTGCGATCAATCATCTGAGCGCTGATGCCCATGAACCGGGCCAGGTAGTACATCGACACGCCCGCGGCGATAGCGAATGTCGCGAACGTGTGCCGCATGTCGTAGGGCCGACGGTGGTCAAGCCCGGCCGCCCGGAGGGCGGGGTCCCACACGCGGACACGTCAGTTGTGCCGGTCGAGGCGACCGCCTTCAGGTGACGGGAGCAGGACTTTGGGGTCATGTGCCGTGGGTTGGTGTAGGGGCGTGTGGGACGGGGCTGGGGGGGGGTGTTGTTCGGTCACGGTGGCGGCCGGGCTGGTTGGTTCCTGCGAAGGGGACAAGGGGTGTGACCGCGGTGGCCGGGTCGTGGGGTGACGGCCGGGGGTCGTTGGGTTGTCTGCTGGGGTGTTGATTGTGTCCGCGGGTCGCTGCGACGGGGTGCGTGAGCGGTTGGTGGTGGCAGAGGTGGGTGGGCTGGGTCGGCGCCTGGGCGGGATGAGCGTGCCTACCTGGCGGGCGGCTGGGGCACCGTCATTGGGTGCCGGCCGGGGGTGTTGGGAGAGGCGTGCCGGCGAGCCGGGGGGTTGGCGGATCCCCAAGGGATCCCGGTGAGGGCAGCTGGTTCCCGGGCTTGTTGGGGCCGCGGAAGCGCTCCCGGGCAGGCGTTGCTGGTCGGTGCTGGGGTGGGCCCCTGCGTTGCCGGCGTGTCGAGGCGGGGAGGCCGGGCCAGGATTGTCGAGTCGCTGGGCCTTCGGATCCCCCAAGGAGCGAGGCCCCGGGTCTGCCAGGGCCTGGACGGGGCAGGTCGAGGCGTCCCGGGGGCCGGCCGCTGGGCGGGGCCGCTCACCCGGTCTCTGTGGCTGGACGCCAAAGGCCGGGGAAGACC